>NZ_JBICLK010000057.1:0-106204 GCF_043105275.1 Pseudomonas sp. TYF_14 | reverse complement strand
CAACGCTGGGGGGCACAGACAAAACCCTACAATCCGAGTAAAGTGCCGCCCCCGCCGTTTACAGCAAAAGGATCCCTTCCATGACACACCCTTTGGATATCGCCGTCGTCGGCGCCACCGGCAGCGTCGGTGAAGCCTTGGTGCAGATCCTCGAAGAACTGGCATTCCCGGTTGCCACTCTGCACCTGCTGGCCAGCATGGAATCGGCGGGCAGCAGCGTGATGTTCGCTGGCAAGAAACTGAAGGTGCGCGAAGTCGACAGCTTCGACTTCGCCCAAGTCAAACTGGCCTTCTTCGCCACCGGCGCCGCCGTCAGCCGCAGCTTTGCCGGCAAGGCGCTGCAGGCGGGCTGCACGGTCATCGACCTGTCCGGCGGCCTGGACGACGCCCTGGCCCTGGTGCCGGAAGCCAACGCCGAACGCCTGGCCAGCCTGTCGTTGCCAGCGCGTATCGTCAGCCCATGCTCGGCCGCAGTAGCCCTGGCCGTCGCGCTGGCGCCGCTCAAAGGCCTGCTGGACATCGAGCGGGTGCAAGTGATGGCCGCATTGGCGGTGTCTGCGCAAGGCCGTGAAGCGGTCAGCGAGCTCGCCCGGCAAACCGCCGAACTGCTCAATGCCCGCCCGCTGGAGTCGCGTTTCTTCGACCGCCAGGTGGCATTCAACCTGCTGGCCCAGGTCGGTGCTGCCGACGAGCAGGGCCATACTGCGCTGGAGCGCCGCCTGGTCAGCGAACTGCGCGTACTGCTGGGCCTGCCTGAACTGAAGATTTCCGTGAGCTGTGTTCAAGTCCCCGTGTTTTTCGGCGATAGCTTCAGTGTGGCCGTGCAAAGCCGTCGCCCGGTAGACCTGGCAGCGGTCAACCAGGCCCTGGAGGCAGCCGACAGCATCGAGCGGGTGGAAAACGATGATTATCCGACCCCGGTAGGTGACGCAGTGGGCCAAGACGTGGTCTATGTTGGACGTGTACGTCACGGTGTTGATGAAGACCAGCAACTCAATCTCTGGCTAACCACTGACAACGTGCGCAAAGGCGCCGCGCTCAATGCCGTGCAAGTGGCGCAATTGTTGATTAAACACATGCCGTAAAAGATACTGGCGAGCACTTTTGTCCTGCTCCGCATGCAGGTTTCGGGACGATTCATACAAGGGAAGAGGTCATGCTTCGAATTCGCAAACTGGTTCTGGCCATGGCTGCAGCATCCGCGCTGTCGTCTGGCATGGCGAATGCGCTGGGCCTGGGGGAGCTGACCCTGAAGTCGGCGCAGAATCAGCCACTGGACGCCGAGATCGAATTGCTCGACGTGCGCGACCTCAAAGCCGCCGAAGTGGCGCCGAGCCTGGCGCCACCGGAAGAGTTCAGCAAGGCCGGGGTGGCGTTTCCGACCTACCTCGAAGACCTGACCTTCACACCGGTGATCAACCCCAACGGCAAAAGTGTGCTGCGCGTGACCTCCAGTCAGCCGCTGCCAGGTCCGGTGGTCAAGTTCCTGGTGCAGGTGATGTGGCCGCAGGGCCGCCTGCTGCGTGACTATAGCGTGCTGCTCGACCAGGCCAAGGCACAGGGCGAACAGCCGGCGGCAGGCAATGTCACACCGGCCATCACCGGTGCCAGCAGCTACACCACCCAGCGTCGCGACACCTTGTGGCAGATTGCCGCGCGTAACACCCAGGGTGGATCGATCCAGCAGACCATGATCGCGATCCAGGCTTTGAACCCGGATGCCTTCATCGGCAACAACATCAACCAGCTGAAGGTTGGCCAGGTACTGCGCCTGCCCGACCAGCAGCAGATCCAGAGCATCGCCCAGGGCGAGGCGAACCGCGAGGTGGCCGAGCAGTATGCGGCCTGGCGTGAAGGCCGTCGCCTGGGACCGCGTGCCCGCCAGCTGGATGCCACTCGCCGTGGCGCCGCCGAGGCTGCACCGTCGCGTATCGCCCAGGGCGACAACCTGCGCCTGGTCAGCCCGGGCAACCAGGCCGGTGCAGGCCAGGCCAAGGCGTTGAATGACGAGCTGGCCATGGCCCAAGAAAGCCTGGACACCAGCCGTCGCGACAACGAAGAACTGAAAAGCCGCATGGCCGACCTGCAGAGCCAGCTGGACAAGCTGCAGCGCCTGATCGAGCTGAAGAACAACCAGTTGGCACGCCTGGAAGGCCAGGGCGCAGCCGCGTCGGCAGCGGCTGCCGATACCCCGGAGCAGCCCGTGGTCAATCCGGCACCTGCTGCTGCCGATACCGCACCCCAGCCTGTGCCGGACACCCAGCCAGCACCCGCCAGCCAGCCGAAGGGTGCGCTCGATTCGGTCCTGGGCAACCCGTGGCTTTTGGGGGTGATTGCCGGTTCCAGCATTCTGGTGCTGGCACTGCTGCTGTGGCTGCTGGCGCGCAAGCGCAAGGCCCAGCAGGAAGCCGAGAAGCACCTGCGCATGGCGCGGGCGCTGGAAGAAGAGCAGGGCGCAGGTTTCGACAGCGATACCGAGAGCTTCGACGGCGTCGAAGCCCCCGAGCCGGGTGTAACCCTGTCGCCGGCTGTGGTTGCCGCTTCGGCTGCAGCTGCCGTCGCTGCGGAAAAAGTGGCAGAACCGGTCGCCGAGGCAGCACCCGAGCCTGAACCACAAGCAGACCCGCACGCCGCGCTGCTGGCGCAAGTTGACCAATGCCTGGCCGAAGGCCGCCTTAATCGTGCTACCGAGCTGCTGGAGCCCGCCGTGGCCGCCGCGCCGGAGCGTGACGACCTGCGCCTGAAGCTGATGGACGTGTACGCCCGTCAGGGTGACCAGAGCGCGTTCGCTGAACAGGAGCGTCAGTTGCCGGCCAGCGAGCAGAACGTTGCTGAAGTCGCCAGCCTGAAAGAGCGTTACCCCGCCATGCTCGGCCTGGCCGCTGCCGGCCTGGGTGCGGCGGCGCTGGCTGCCGAAATGGATGAGCAGTACGTGCAAGAGCTGCTGCACGATGAGCCCGAAGCGCCAGTGGTTGCCGATGTGGTGCCTGACGAGTTGTCCGGGTTCGAGCCGCAAGAGCAGGTTGAGCCAGAGGTTGTCGCGCAAGCAGCGCCTGACGCTGAGCTGGACGCCTTCGATGATGTGCCAACGCTCGATGCAACGGACCTGGCCGAGCAGGATCTGGACAGCGCCTTCGACCTGAGCCTGGGTGAAGACCTGGCCGATCAAGACCCGCTGGCCGCGTCCGTGCTGGAAGAGCCGATCGCACAGGGGGGCGTACCCGACGAGCTGGTAATCGCTGAACCTGTGCTGGATGAGCCCGTACAGGAAGAAGCTCAGCCAGAAGAACAGCCCTTTGCCGTGGATGCCGAGCTGCAAGCCGACGCCGACGCTGATTTCGAGGCCATGCTGGCTCAGGCCGAGCCTCAGCCTGCCGTGGACCTGTCTGATTTCGACCTCGACGTCAGCGAGCCGGTTGCCCCGGCTGCCCCGGAGGCGCTGGAGCAAGATCCGCTGGATGTTGCGTCCGAACTGGCTGCCTTCGACAGCGAGCCGGAGTTTGACCCGGTCTCCGAGTTCGACCTGCCATCGGACTTCGACTTGTCCCTGTCGCTGGAAGACGATTCGCCGGCCGCAAAGAGCTTTGCCTCGGAGCTCAATGACGTCAACGCCGAGCTGGACAAGCTGTCGCAGAGCCTCGAAACGCCATCGCTGGAGCCGCATTTCACCAGTGAAGACGCGGTGGCGCAGCCAGAGCCCGAGCCTTTGGACGACCTGGACTTCGACTTCTTCTCCGGCAGTGACGAAGTCGCCACCAAGCTCGACCTGGCCCGTGCCTATATCGACATGGGTGACAGCCAGGGCGCGCGCGACATCCTCGACGAAGTGGTCAAGGATGGCGACGACAGCCAGCGTCAGGAAGCCGAGGACATGCTCTCCCGGCTGGTCTGATGCAAGCAGGTCAGGCCTCTTGGCGGGCTGACCGCGCCCGCGAAGAGGCCCGCGCATGCATTGCGCAATCAGCGGCAGCCCTACGAGGCTGCCGTTGTCGTTATAATCCCCGCCATTCCGTACACCCCACAGGTTTCATGCTCTTGGACATCATCGACACCGCTACCGCCGAATCCGCGGCCGAAGGCTACTCCCGCATCGCCCTGGGCGTGGAATACAAAGGCGCGCGCTACCGCGGCTGGCAACGTCAGGCCAGCGGCGTGCCGAGTGTCCAGCAAGCCCTGGAGCAAGCGCTGTCCAAGGTCGCCAACGAGCCGATTTCGGTGGTCTGCGCCGGGCGTACCGACGCCGGCGTTCACGGCTGCGGGCAGGTCGTGCACTTCGATACCCGTGCCGTGCGTGACGAGCGCGCCTGGACCATGGGCACCAACTTCAACCTGCCGCACGACATCAGCGTGGTCTGGTCGCGGCCAATGCCGGCCGACTTTCATGCCCGCTTCAAGGCCTGCGCCCGGCGTTACCGCTATGTCATCTACAACGACCCGATTCGCCCGGCGCACCTGGCCGAAGAAGTGACCTGGAACCACCGTCCGCTGGACGTCGATCGCATGGCCGAGGCGGCGCAGTACCTGCTCGGTACCCACGACTTCAGCGCCTTCCGTGCCAGCCAGTGTCAGGCCAAGTCACCGATCAAGCACATCTACCACCTGCGTGTTACCCGCCATGGCCAGATGATCGTGCTGGACGTGCGTGCCACCGCCTTCCTGCACCACATGGTGCGTAACATTGCTGGTGTGCTGATGGCCATCGGCGCCGGCGAGCGTCCGGTTGCCTGGGCACGCGAGGTGCTGGAAGGGCGCAACCGCCGTGAAGGTGGGGTAACGGCCCACCCATACGGGCTTTACCTGGTGCAGGTGGAGTACCCCGAAGCGTTTGCGTTGCCCAAGCGTTACATCGGCCCACACTTTTTGAGTGGTTACGAGGCGTTGGCAGACTGACGAGCGAAAAGCCATTTGCTAACATCCGCCCTTTCGCCGCAACAATCAGGGTTCTTGTTCCATGAGCAATGTTCGCAGCAAGATCTGCGGGATTACCCGCATCGAAGACGCACTGGCCGCTGCCGAAGCGGGGGCCGATGCCATCGGCTTCGTCTTCTATGCCAAGAGCCCGCGGGCGGTGGACGTGCGCCAGGCGCGGGCGATCATTGCCGAGTTGCCGCCCTTCGTGACCACGGTCGGGCTGTTCGTCAATGCCTCGCGCTGCGAGCTGAACGAGATCCTCGAAGTGGTCCCGCTGGACCTGCTACAGTTTCACGGCGATGAAACCCCGCAGGACTGTGAAGGCTACCACCGCCCCTGGATCAAGGCCCTGCGTGTGCGCCCTGGCGATGACCTGGAGGCGGCCTGTCGGCTTTACGCGGGTGCCCGCGGCATTTTGCTCGACACCTATGTACCGGGCGTGCCAGGGGGAACCGGCGAGGCGTTCGACTGGTCATTGGTACCGGCGCGTCTTGGCAAGCCGATCATCCTTGCGGGCGGGCTGTCGGCCGATAACGTTGGCCAGGCCATTGCCCAGGTAAAGCCTTATGCGGTGGATGTCAGCGGTGGCGTGGAACAGGCCAAGGGCATCAAGGATGCGGCGAAGATCGAGGCCTTCATGCGTGCGGTGAAACAGGCTTGATGGCAGATGTGACGGCTGGCTGCGCGCCATCGTCCATAGCTTTCGCAGCCCTGCGGGCCGCATGCCAGCACCTGTGGCGGCAAAAAAACACATTAGCGGTGGAGTGGCGCGCTGGAAGCCCCGGCGGCCGGTCCACCATCGTTTCATAAAAGATTTTGAGCTCAAGGGCAGGGCAGGGCCGGTGACGCCGTCCCCCGCCTGCCAATACTGGAGAAAGAAAGCATGAGCAACTGGTTAGTCGACAAACTGATCCCTTCGATCATGCGTTCCGAGGTGAAAAAGAGCTCGGTGCCTGAGGGCCTGTGGCACAAGTGCCCGTCCTGCGAGGCCGTGCTGTATCGTCCGGAGCTGGAAAAGACCCTGGATGTCTGCCCCAAGTGCAATCACCACATGCGCATCGGCGCACGTGCGCGCATCGACATCTTCCTTGACGCCGAAGGCCGTGCCGAACTGGGCGCTGACCTGGAACCGGTCGACCGCCTGAAGTTCCGTGATGGCAAGAAGTACAAGGACCGCCTGACCGCTGCGCAGAAGCAGACTGGCGAAAAGGACGCGCTGATCTCCATGAGCGGCACCCTGATGGGCATGCCGATCGTGGTTAGCGCCTTTGAGTTCTCGTTCATGGGCGGCTCCATGGGTGCCATCGTCGGCGAGCGCTTCGTCCGTGCGGCCAACTATGCCCTGGAAAACCGCTGCCCAATGGTTTGCTTCTCCGCTTCGGGCGGTGCGCGCATGCAGGAAGCGCTGATCTCGCTGATGCAGATGGCCAAGACCTCTGCCGTGCTGGCGCGCCTGCGCGAAGAAGGCATCCCGTTCATCTCGGTACTGACCGACCCGGTGTATGGCGGTGTTTCCGCCAGCCTGGCGATGCTCGGCGACGTCATCGTCGGTGAGCCGAAGGCCCTGATTGGTTTCGCCGGTCCACGCGTGATCGAGCAGACCGTACGCGAGAAGCTGCCTGAAGGCTTCCAGCGCAGCGAGTTCCTGCTGGAGCACGGTGCCATCGACCTGATCATCTCCCGTGGCGAATTGCGCCCGCGTCTGGCCCGCCTGCTGGCGCAGATGACCGGTCAGCAAACGCCGGAAGAAGCGCGTGAGGCGGCTGCCGTCGCGTGATGAAACAACGATCCCTGGGCGAATGGCTCGCCTACCTCGAGCAGTTGCACCCCTCGGCCATCGACATGGGCCTGGAGCGGTCGCAGAAGGTGCTTGCCCGCTTGGCGCTGGGCAAGCTGGCGCCGCGCGTGGTGACGGTAACCGGCACCAACGGCAAGGGTTCGACCTGCGCCTTCGTGGCGTCGTTGCTGCGTGCCCAGGGGCTCAAGGTCGGTGTGTACAGTTCGCCGCACCTGCTACGTTACAACGAGCGGGTGGTGATCGATGGTCAAGAGGCCAGCGATGAGCGCCTGTGCGAAGCCTTCGCCGCCGTCGAGGTGGCGCGGGGCGATATTTCCCTGACCTACTTCGAGATGGGGACGTTGGCCGCGTTCTGGTTGTTCTACCAGTCGCAGCTCGATGCGGTGGTGCTGGAGGTGGGCCTGGGTGGCCGCCTGGATACCGTCAACGTAGTGGATGCCGACTTCGCCCTGGTGACCAGCATCGGTGTCGACCATGTTGATTACCTGGGTGATACCCGCGAGCTGGTGGCCTTCGAGAAGGCGGGCATCTTCCGCCCGGGCAAGCCGGCCCTGTGCGGTGATCTGGATCCGCCCGGGCCGTTGCTGGACAAGGCCGCCGAACTGGCCGCGCCACTGTTCCTGCGCGGTCGGGAATTCGACCTGGCCAGCGCCGATGGCTGCTGGAGCTGGCGTGGTACTGCCGCCGATGGCGCGCAGGTCGAGCTGCGTGACCTGCCTTTGCTTGACCTGCCCATGGAAAATGCCACGCTGGCCTTGCAGGCTTACCTGCTGATGGGGCTGCCGTGGAACGCGGCGCAAGTCCGCCAGGCGCTGCTGGATACCCGTATCACTGGGCGTCTCGACCTCCGTAATGTGAACTGGCAGGGCAAACCGGTAGCGTTGCTGCTGGATGTCGGGCACAACCCGCATGCGGCGCAGTACCTGGCCAGGCGCCTGGCGGCCCGGCCGCTGAAGGGGCGCCGCCTCGCGGTCTTTGGTCTGCTCGCCGACAAGGATCTGGAGGGCGTTATCGCGCCGCTGCAGGGCCTCATCGACGACTGGGCGGTGGCGCCGCTGGATACCCCGCGCAGTCGCCCGGCCGCAGAGCTGGCCTCGTCCTTGGCGAACCTCGGTGCCACGGTGAAGTCTTATGTCAGCGTCGACGCCGCCCTTGAAGGGCAATGTGCGCAGGCGACGGCGGATGATCAGATCCTGCTGTTCGGTTCGTTTTTCTGTGTCGCCCAGGCGCTGGAATGGCTGGAGCGGCACGCCCAGGAGGGTGGAATAGATGGCTGTGCTGGATAAAGGGATGAAACAGCGCATGGTGGGTGCGCTGGTGCTGGTGGCGCTGGCGGTTATCTTCCTGCCGATGCTGTTTACCCGCCAGGACGAGATGCGCCAGGTGCACGTCGAAGCCCCGCAGGCACCGGCCATGCCCAGCCTGCCGGAAGTGAAGGTGGAGCCGGTTGCCGTGCCGGAGCCACAGGTTATTGCGCAGGAGGCGCAGCAGGCGCCGGTGGTGATCGACGAGGCCACTGCGCCGGCGAGTACACCCAGCCAGCCAATCACCCCGTCGCCACAGACCCAGGCTCAGGTTCAGCCACCCAAGCCCCAGGCGCCCGCGCCCAGGGTGGAGGCCAAAGCTGCTGCAACACCAGCACCTGCCGCGCCATCGAAGATCGACGCCAATGGCCTGCCCGTCAGTTGGTCGATCCAGCTGGCCAGTCTGTCCAACCGCGCAGGAGCCGAAAAGCTGCAGCAAACCCTGCGTAGCCAGGGTTACAACGCCTATATCCGTACGGCGGGTGGCATGAACCGCGTTTACGTGGGGCCGTTGATCGAGCGCGCCGAGGCCGAGCGCGTGCGTGACGCCATCAACCGTCAGAACAGCCTCAAGGGCTTCGTGGTGCGCTTCCAGCCTGAGCGCAGCTGATTCCCCGGGGCGGCTAGGCCGCCCATTCGCGGGTGAGCCCGCGCCTGCAGGTACAGCGCCGCTGCAAGGCTCACCCAGAACCTGTCGGGGCGGGTTTGCCTGCCAATGGCCCAACACCAATCCAGCTGACATTCCGCTTACTCCCGGCCCTCTGCTCTGGTAAAATGCGCCGCCTCAAACGTCTGCAGGCAACACCGTGGCATTTACCTTGGTTGATTGGGCGATCATCGCGATCATCGCCGTCTCCACACTGATCAGTCTCAAGCGCGGCTTCGTCAAGGAGGCCTTGTCCTTGCTCATCTGGATCATTGCCGGTGCGGTTGCCTGGATGTTCGGCGGTTCGCTCTCGGTGTATCTTGAGAGCTATATCCAGACGCCATCGATGCGCATCATCGCTGGCTGCGCCATTCTTTTCGTCGCCACCTTGCTGGTGGGGGCCATGGTCAACTTCCTTGTCGGTGAGCTGATCCGCGTGACCGGGCTGTCCGGCACCGATCGTTTCCTGGGCATGGCCTTTGGCGCTGCGCGCGGGGCCTTGCTGGTAGTGGTGGCCATAGGCCTGATCAGCCTGGGGCCGGTTCAACAAGACACCTGGTGGCAGGAATCACGCCTGATACCACAATTTCTCTTGGTCGCCGACTGGTCGAAAAACCTGATTCTGGGTTTCACCGACCAATGGACGCCCAGTGGGCTGATCAGCACTCCGGCTGATCTTCCGTTCAAGGAACAGTTGCTCGGGCCGTCCAAGCCCTGAGCGCTATTCACTCAAGTTTCATCAAAGTAGGGGTTGCGTCGCATGTGTGGCATCGTCGGTATCGTCGGTAAGTCGAACGTCAATCAGGCGCTGTATGACGCGCTTACGGTCCTCCAGCACCGCGGCCAGGACGCTGCCGGTATCGTGACCAGCCATGACGGCCGGTTGTTCCTGCGCAAGGATAATGGCCTGGTGCGCGACGTGTTCCAGCAGCGCCACATGCAGCGCCTGGTTGGCAACATCGGTATCGGCCACGTGCGCTACCCGACTGCGGGCAGCTCGACCTCGGCCGAGGCCCAGCCGTTCTACGTCAACTCGCCTTACGGCATCACCCTGGCTCACAACGGCAACCTGACCAATGTCGAGCAGTTGGCCAAGGAGATCTACGAGTCCGACCTGCGCCACGTCAACACCAACTCCGACTCGGAAGTGCTGCTGAACGTGTTCGCCCATGAGCTGGCAGTGCGCGGCAAGCTGCAGCCGACCGAAGAAGACGTGTTCGCTGCGGTCTCCCATGTGCACAGCCGCTGCGTTGGCGGTTACGCCGTGGTGGCCATGATCACCGGCTACGGCATCGTCGGTTTCCGCGACCCCCATGGCATTCGCCCGGTGGTGTTCGGTCAGCGTCACACCGACGAAGGTGTGGAATACATGATCGCCTCGGAAAGCGTCGCCCTGGACGTGCTCGGCTTCACCCTGATCCGCGACCTGGCGCCGGGCGAAGCGGTGTACATCACCGAAGAAGGCCAGTTGTTCACCAAGCAGTGCGCCGAATCGCCAAAGTTGCAGCCGTGCATCTTCGAGCACGTCTACCTGGCGCGTCCGGACTCGATCATCGATGGGGTCTCGGTGTACAAGGCGCGTCTGCGCATGGGTGAAAAGCTGGCCGACAAGATCATGCGCGAGCGCCCCGATCATGATATCGACGTGGTCATCCCGATCCCGGATACCAGTCGTACTGCCGCGCTGGAACTGGCCAACCGGTTGGGCGTCAAGTTCCGCGAAGGTTTCGTCAAGAACCGTTACATCGGCCGTACCTTCATCATGCCCGGCCAGGCCGCGCGCAAGAAGTCGGTGCGTCAGAAGCTCAACGCCATCGAGCTGGAGTTCCGCGGCAAGAATGTGATGCTGGTGGACGACTCGATCGTGCGCGGCACCACCTGCAAGCAGATCATCCAGATGGCCCGCGAAGCCGGCGCCAAGAATGTATACTTCTGCTCCGCAGCGCCTGCAGTACGCTACCCCAACGTCTACGGCATCGACATGCCGAGTGTTCACGAACTGATCGCCCACAACCGCACCACCGAACAGGTGGGTGAGTTGATTGGCGCCGATTGGCTGGTCTATCAGGACCTGCCAGACCTGATCGACTCGGTCGGCGGCGGCAAGATCAAGATCGAGCAGTTCGATTGTGCGGTGTTCAACGGCGAGTACGTCACTGGCGATATCGACGAAGCCTACCTCGACCGCATCGAGCAGGCCCGTAACGACTTGGCCAAGGTCAAGAACCAGGCCGTCAGCGCGATCATCGACCTTTACAACAACTGATTTTGGGAGCGACGGCATGACGGATCAATGGGATGCCGGGCGACTGGACAGTGACCTCGAGGGTGTCGGTTTCGACACCCTGGCGGTACGCGCTGGCCAAAACCGTACCCCGGAAGGCGAGCACAGCGAAGCGCTGTTCCTGACCTCCAGCTATGTGTTCCGCACGGCAGCCGATGCTGCTGCGCGCTTTGCCGGCGAAACGCCGGGCAACGTCTACTCGCGCTACACCAACCCGTCGGTGCGTGCCTTTGAGGAGCGCCTGGCGGCCATGGAAGGTGCCGAACAGGCCGTGGGTACGTCCACCGGCATGGCGGCGATCCTGGCCGTGGTCATGTCGCTGTGCAGCGCCGGTGACCATGTGCTGGTGTCGCAGAGCGTATTCGGCTCCACCATCAGCCTGTTCGAGAAGTACTTCAAGCGCTTTGGTGTAGAAGTGGACTACGTGCCACTGGTCGACCTCACCGGTTGGGAAAAGGCCATCAAGGCCAACACCAAGCTGCTGATCGTCGAATCGCCCTCCAACCCGCTGGCCGAGTTGGTCGATATCACCGCGCTCAGCGAAATCGCCCATGCTCAGGGTGCCATGCTGGTGGTGGACAACTGTTTCAGTACCCCGGCGTTGCAGCAGCCGCTGAAGCTGGGTGCCGACATTGTGTTCCACTCGGCCACCAAGTTCATCGACGGCCAGGGCCGCTGCATGGGCGGTGTGGTTGCCGGCCGTACTGAGCAAATGAAAGAAGTGGTGGGTTTCCTGCGAACCGCAGGTCCAACCCTCAGCCCGTTCAACGCCTGGATCTTCACCAAGGGCCTGGAAACGCTGCGCCTGCGTATGCGTGCGCACTGCGAAAGCGCTCAGGCCCTGGCCGAATGGCTGGAGCAGCAGGACGGCGTGGAGAAGGTGCATTACGCCGGCCTGCCCAGCCACCCGCAGCACGAACTGGCCAAGCGCCAGATGAGCGGTTTTGGTGCAGTGGTCAGCTTTGAAGTCAAGGGGGGCAAAGAGGGCGCCTGGCGTTTCATCGACGCTACCCGAGTGATTTCCATCACGACCAACCTGGGTGACAGCAAAACCACCATCGCTCATCCGGCGACCACCTCACACGGTCGTCTGTCGCCGCAGGAGCGTGAAGCGGCTGGTATCCGCGACAGCCTGATCCGTGTTGCCGTGGGTCTGGAAGACGTGGCTGACCTGCAGGCTGACCTGGCGCGCGGGCTGGCGGCATTGTGATCGAAATCAGCGGCAGCACCCCGGGCCACAATGGCCGGGTAGCCTTGGTCACGGGCGCCGCCCGCGGCATCGGTCTGGGCATTGCCGCATGGCTGATCTGCGAAGGCTGGCAAGTGGTGCTGAGTGATCTGGACCGCCAGCGTGGTACCAAAGTGGCCAAGGCGTTGGGCGACAACGCCTGGTTCATCACCATGGACGTTGCCGACGAGGCCCAGGTCAGTGCCGGAGTGTCCGAAGTGCTCGGGCAGTTCGGCCGGCTGGACGCGCTGGTGTGCAATGCGGCCATTGCCAACCCGCACAACCAGACGCTGGAAAGCCTGAGCCTGGCACAATGGAACCGGGTGCTGGGGGTCAACCTCAGCGGCCCCATGCTGCTGGCCAAGCATTGTGCGCCGTACCTGCGTGCGCACAATGGCGCGATCGTCAACCTGACCTCTACCCGTGCTCGGCAGTCCGAACCCGACACCGAGGCTTACGCGGCAAGCAAGGGCGGCCTGGTGGCTTTGACCCATGCCCTGGCCATGAGCCTGGGCCCGGAGATTCGCGTCAATGCGGTGAGCCCGGGCTGGATCGATGCCCGTGATCCGTCGCAGCGCCGTGCCGAGCCGTTGAGCGAAGCTGACCATGCCCAGCATCCAACGGGCAGGGTAGGGACCGTGGAAGATGTCGCGGCCATGGTTGCCTGGTTGCTGTCACGCCAGGCGGCATTTGTCACCGGCCAGGAGTTTGTGGTCGATGGCGGCATGACCCGCAAGATGATCTATACCTGAGCACCTTGTTTAAACTGCGCCGGCCTCTTCGCGGGTAAACCCGCTCCAACAACGGTTAATGTCCGACTGTAGGAGCGGGTTTACCCGCGAAGAGGCCGGCACAGGCAATAACCTCACGTTGCCTTTTTGAAAAAAATTCAATGGGGCTATTGACTTAGCTTCGCCACCTGCGTAAATTTCGCGGCCTCAGCGAAGCAAACGCAACAAGCAACATCGCGAGGGTGATTAGCTCAGCCGGGAGAGCATCTGCCTTACAAGCAGAGGGTCGGCGGTTCGATCCCGTCATCACCCACCACTTCCTGAGATGTTCCTGGAGCTTCGGGTTCGCAAGAAGCCGATAGCCAGAGAGGAACGCACTGCGCAGCGGTAGTTCAGTCGGTTAGAATACCGGCCTGTCACGCCGGGGGTCGCGGGTTCGAGTCCCGTCCGCTGCGCCATTTTTCAGTAACAGATGGGTGCCTGGCACCGGTCTGAAGCCACAAGGCACATGCCTTGGGCTGATCCCAGTTTCAATCGGGCGCAAGCCTGAACGATACGCAGCGGTAGTTCAGTCGGTTAGAATACCGGCCTGTCACGCCGGGGGTCGCGGGTTCGAGTCCCGTCCGCTGCGCCATCTTCGTTTCAAGGTCCCTAGAACACCTTGAAGCAAACACAAGAGAAGCGATCGCGTTATCGCTTTTTTTGTGCCTGCCCTGAGGCCATCGCGCCGGAAGGGTAGACCCAGGTTTCAATCGGGCGCAAGCCTGAATGATACGCAGCGGTAGTTCAGTCGGTTAGAATACCGGCCTGTCACGCCGGGGGTCGCGGGTTCGAGTCCCGTCCGCTGCGCCATCTTCGCTTCAAGGCCCCATGAACGCCTTGACGCAACGTTAAAGCGACCTTCGGGTCGCTTTTTTCGTTGGTGCGCCTGACAAGTGCCTGCCTTTACCCAGATTTGCACCAACCTGACAGATTCTTCACCGACCAGCGGTTCCTGTGCCTGCCTGCTGTGTTGCACAATAGGCACTTTCCCGACATACCCGGAATTCGCAATGACCAGATCTTCCGTCTTTGGTGCGCTCGGGCTGGCCCTGGTGCTGGCGGGCGTGACCGGTTGTTCCTCAAAAAAAGCGGCCGTCTACGAGCACGAGAACTTCGATGACTCGGGTACCTTCTCGCGCAGCTTTCCGGTGAGCGATGCCGGCTCTTGCGAGGCCGCCCGGCGTGCTTTGCTCAGCCAGGGGTACATCATCACCAGCAGCGGCGCCAACCAGGTGGTGGGTAACAAGAGCTTTCAGCAAAACAGCGAGAACCACCTGCAGATCAGCTTCAATGTCACCTGTGCACCGGACGTGAGCGACGATCAGCGCTCGACCATGTTCGCCAACGCCCTCCAGGACCGCTATGCGCTGAAAAAGTCCAACACCTCCGCCAGCCTGGGTGTGGGGGTGCTGGGTTCGGTGTCAATGCCGATCGGCTCCAGTGACGACTCGATGGTCAAGGTAGCTAGCGAGACGGTGACCGCGGCGCAGTTCTATGACCGCTATTTTGCCTTGGTGGAGAGTTACCTGCCCAAGCCGAAGAAGGTCGAAAAGGCCAAGGTCGAGGCGCCCAAGGTGGAAAAGCCGGCGGTGGACCTGGGGCTGCCGGAGCAGGCGGCGGCGAACCCGGTGGCGCCGGCCCCGGCAGCTGCGCCGTTGGTTGACGCGGCGCCTGCACCTGCGCCGTTGGTTGACGCGACGCCTGCACCTGCGGGGGTAGCCCCGGCCAGCGAGGCGCCAGCGGCGCCGGTGGTGGATGACAGCCAGGGTTCGCAGCCTGTGGCCCCGCCGGCCGAAGCTGCACCCATTCAGGTGCAGCAGGATGCCCAGCCGGCCGAGGCCGCCGCCCCCTCCCTTTGATGGGTCGCCTGAACCGACCCTTTCGCCGGCAGCCCGCGAAAGGGCCGGTTCAGGCTGTAAACATCCCCTGTTACAGACGCCCCGCGATAACTTTCTGAACACCTGCTACGTTTACCACTCATAAGCTTGTCATCATCCCTTCATCCCACCTGCTTAGGCTGAAGGCGATACCTACAAAGGCAAAATGAGCAAAGAGGACGCAGGGCAATGGATGAATACCAGGAAGAACTACTCGAAACCCAGGCTTACGAACTGGACACCCCGGAACCGGCCGACGACGCCACCGAACTCTAGCTCGGCTGCCGCTGGCTGCGGCGGAACTCCCCCGGCGTGAGGCCCGTCCAGCGCTTGAATGCGCGCTGGAAGGCCTCGGCCGAAGCAAACCCCAACAGATAGGCAATCTCGCCAAAGGCCAGCGCCGTGTCACGGATGTAGGTCTCGGCCAGGTCGCGCCGGGTTTCGTTGAGCAGGTCGCGAAAGCGCGTGCCTTCCTCCGCGAGCTTGCGGCGCAAGGTCCAGCTTGGTAGCTGCAAGTGCAGCGCCACTTCTTCCAGGTCCGGTTCACGGCCGCCATTGAGCAGCGGGCCCAGCAGGTGGGTGATGCGCTCACCCAGACTGCGCACCCGCGTGCGCTGCAGCAGCTCTGCTTCGCACAACTGCAACAGGTGCTGCCAGGTACTCGGGCAATGCCCGGGGTTGGCCAGTTGCAAGGTAGCGCGGCTCAGACGCAGCTGATTGCCGTCGGCGGCGAACTGCACAGGCGTGCTGCAAAGCGGTTGATAGCGCGCGGCATAGGAGGGCGCGGCAAACTCGATCTCCAGGCGTTCGGCCTGCACCGGGGTGCCGGCCAGCTCGGCCAACTGGGCCAGCCAGCCGGCCAGCAGTGAGTCGACCACAAAGCGGTTGTAGTCGTTATAGGGGCTGATGGAATAGAAGCGCAGCCAGGCGCCCTGGGCATCTTCCTCAAAGCTGGAATGGCCGCGGTAGTTGGCCGCGTAAAGCGGCTCGAAACGCAGCAGGGTACGCGCGGCCTCGCCCAGGGTGGGGGCCTGGGCCGCAGTGACCCCGGCCAGGCCCGTATGCGCCAGCCGGCTGAGGCGCCCCATACGCAGACCTAAAGCGGCCTCACCGCTCATTTCGATGGCTGCGTGGCCCAGGTGCATGTAGCGGGGTATGGACAGGCGTGCGCCGGCTTCGCTCAGGCGGGTCGCGTCCAGGCCGTAGCGGCGCAGCAATGGTTCAGGGTCGTGGCCCAGCTCGCGCAGGGCTTCGCTCAAAGGCTGGACAAAACCAACCGACAGTTCGCCCAGGCGCACGCGGGGGCGGGCCATGGGTTTACAACCACACATTCAACAGGCGGGCGCCTGGGCTGGGGGGGCCGGCGAGCAACGCTCCCGACTGGCGAGCAAAGCCCTGGCCATCGCTGCCCTGTTCCCAGAACTGCCCGCGCATGAACACGCTCATGCTGCTGATGCCGGTTCCGGCCACTTCGGTCAGGCGTTGCCAAGCCGTCTGTTCACTGACTTCGCCGCGCTGCAAGGCCAGCCCGGCGCTGGCATCCTGATGGCGATTTCCCCGCCAGGGTGCTTGCCAACTGCCCTTGCCACTGAGAAACGCCGGGTTGGCGACCAGTTGTACGGCTTGTTCAGTCAGTTGCTGGTGGTTTTCCGGGTACCAGCTGTCACTGCCCACCAGTATCCCGAGGCGCCCGGCCGGGGTCTGCACGACCTGCAGCGGGTGCTGGCGGCCGTGGTGGACGTAGCGGCGCATTTCACTGTCGGGATATTGCTGGCGCTGGGGCTGCCCCAGTAGCGAGCCGTCTCCGGCAAACACCACACTGCTGTTGAACAGCGGGCCACGGCCGGTATGCAGTACGCCTTGTTTCACATAAGGTTCGGGCAGCACGATCGAACCGGCCACCAAGGTGACGCCAAATTCCCTGGCCAGGCCGCCGAACAGCTGCTGGTAGTCTGCGGCCATCTGCTCGGCCTTCATGCGCAAGTGCGCATCGGCGCGCCAGTCGTCGCCGTCAGCGCCAAGAACCGCGAGGCCATAGCGCAGCGGGTTGCTCAGTTCCAGCCATTGTCGGGCTTCGTGGCTTTGGGTGACTTGATACAGCTCGTTCTTCTCTCCGCGCGCCCACAGCCAGGTACCGATGTGTTCCGGCAGCACCACCACGGTGCGCGGGTTCACCAGGCCTTGGGCGCGGGCTTGCTCCAGATAGGCTGCGAGCTTGCGGTGCAGGCGTTGCAGGTTTTGATAGTCGCCGGGGTACAGCAGTGGTTCGACACCGAGCAGGTTGCCGTGCTCGCCCGGTACGCCATGGTTAAGCGCCAGTTCGATGCGCAGGTCGGACAGGTAGTGGCCTTCCGGGCGCTGTTGGGTCCAGAAGCCATAGCCGCAGAGGGCGGCGATCATCACCAGCGCCAGGGCGCTTGCCAGGAGTTTTCGCATCAAGCGTGGGTATTCGCTAAAAGTGGAGTGGCCATACGGAGCGATGCAGCCGCAATCTCGCGCCTTGTGATCGGTTTGAGCAGCGCACTGCATGGATCCATGCACAATCGACTTTTGATCATACCAAAGGAATGGCGATGGGCGTGCAACGAACCCCGGGCGTTGAGCCCGGGGTTGTGTTGGCAGGGTCAGGCGGCCAGCGTCGCCAGGGCGAGACGTTTGTCCTGGATGCAGAATTTCTCGAGCAACTTCAGCGAGCCACCGAATATCAGGGCACCGGAGTAGGTGATGTCGGTCAGGACAAAGGCATCCGGTTCACTGAATGGCCATTTGACCTGGTTCGCCGCCACTTTGACCATGGGCGCTATGGACGGAATGTTGTTGGTTACCCCACCCGCCACCACGCGCTCGATGATCACGTGGATGACGATGCTGACAATGGCCACCACCAACGCTGCGATGATGCCGACGATCAACGCCATCACCTTGCCGCCCACGCCACCCGCCACGGCGGTGGCCACGGCGGCAATTGCGCCCAGGATGGCTTCGGTGATGACCACCCAGGTGGCGATGTCTGTCGTGTTTTGGACATCCGGGTCTCCGACCATGGCATATACCATCACCTGTTCGCCCTTGTCGTTGACGCCCAGTTGCAGCGTCTGCTTGGTGACGATACGGGTATAGGCCACGACACCCGGTGAGATATCGGTGCGTACCTTGCATTCGGTGCGGATATAGGACTCGTCGAAGTTGATATCGAACTTTTCGGCCACGGGGTGATAGGTGATGGCTCCAAACTTGACGCTATCGAGCTTCAGGTCGTTGGCAGTGATGGACGTGCCCGCTGCATCCAGGGTGAAGTTGGCCTCGGTGGTACCCTCGAAGATGAACGGCAATGCCGCCAGCAACTGGTACTTGACGAAGATCTCCCGGCTGATGAGGAAGTTGGCATTGTTGTCCGCAGCCAGCATCACGGCAGGCAACTGGTTCGGCAATCCCGTGGAGTCACGCTCGTTGGTCATGGCCAGCACCCCGAAGATGCTGCTTTCCTCACTGTTCTTGTCGGTATAGGCATAGCTCATGGAGGTGGCCCGCAGCCATTTGAACTCCTCGCTTTCCTTGCCCATGTTGTTGATCAGTACGGTACTGAACAGGGTGTCGAACTTCTTCAGGTTCTCGGGCTGGTTCAGCCAGTCTTCGAGTACGCCGCGCATCACGCTCTGGTCAATGCCGCTCAAGACGTTGTTCGGGTCCCTCAGGGCAATCACCGCCGCGATCGGGTCATCCGGGTCCGTTGCCTGGGTGTTGACTTGCAGTTCATACGTGCCGTCTGAAGCCGATACTGGATTGGGCGCCGGGAAGTAGCTGAGCTTGACGTAGACATCCGCAGACATTCCCTGGACCTGGTAGGTTTTGCCGTTCAGGCCCTTGTATGTCCCTGAGCCGAAGGGGATGCGTACCTTGACGTTGCGCCCGTCGCCGCCGGTGGTAATCGACCAGGCGTCGAAGTCGGCCTTGAGCGAGAAGCTGTCGACCCCGGCGTCTATGCTGGCGGGGTAGGTTTTTTCCAGGGCGATGCGCTGGTTGAGCGCAGAGACCCGGCAGATGCTCACGGTATCCCAGCCATTGGTCGTGACCGTACTGGCCAGTGTTCCGGCATTGGTCAGTAGCTGCGCGGCGCGCAAGGTGTCTTCGGAACTGTGTACAAGCGCCGCGTTGCGGTACAGGGGCGATTCGCGCAGGGTCTGGCGCGCGGTTTCATTGAGGTGATCGAGGCGCAGCGAGATGGGTTGGGCAAACCCGGACAGCATGACCTTGCTTTCATTGCTCATGATACGGCTCCTTGTGTTGGTGGGGTCACACGTAGTTGATGACAAGGGCCTCGGCGAGGTAGCTCGACGAAGCGGTATGCGTGTCGTTGCTCCAGGACACGCAATCGATGGTGTCGGCCTTGACCGAGCCGCCACGCGCGGCGATGGCGCTGATCAGGTCATCGGAGATCACAGCGGCGACGATGTGGGTGATCAGGCTGACGATGGGCGAGAGCCAGGCCAGGTACCAGGGAATATGCACTTCCTTTCTGAAGTCGGACGATTGCTTGACGAAGTTGATGGTGTTGCCATCGAGCACCAGCTTCATCCTCAGCCAGCCGTTCCACTTCATGTCGATACCTGCGTGCAGGTCACAGTCGCCCTTATAGTCGACGGTGATGAAGTCACCGAGCATTCGTGCAGGGTTGCAACCGGCGAAGACAACGGGGGTGTACCAGATCGCCCCTGATTTGATGGCCTTCATGCGCAAGGTCGGTATGTTGACCATTTGCGTATTGTCGAAGCGGTAGTCCTGCGCCGTGGCCCCCTGGTAAAGCTGAAGCAGCCCGGGCAGTACCAGATGCTCCAGGACCATGCGTGGAGAAAGCACATAGCTCGACTGTCCACCCTGGCTGATACCCGACACATCGATATCCAGTGGCAGCCCACTGATGTCGCGTTCGGTACATACGGCCATGATCGCCAGGAAACCTGAATCGAGGTACGCATAGGTACATTTTCGCGGTCTGGCCCATTCCGGGGCAGTGGCTTTGCTGAAGTTGATGGTCGCGAAGGTATGGGTGAACTGTAGGGGATGCTCGACCAGGTAGTTGCAGATGCAGTCCAACACCACGGAGGCGAAAGGACCTAGCGAACCGTCGGGGTCTTGCAGGGTGATGCCGCGCAGCCAGCCGCCTTCGTCGCCCTGCAGGGGTTGAGTGGCTCCGGCCTTGTGCAGGAAGGCCGACTTCAACTGCACCTGGCCGTTGCCTTGTGGCAACAGCGACAGGGTGACCTCGATGATGGCAACCGCGCCGGCCAGCGAGCGGCTGGTGCCACTGGCCTCGAAAAAACCTGAGCGTATAGGCATGCGCAGGCGCAGCAAGCGACCGCCGCCACCGTTGATGACCGACCAGCAGTCGAACACCCCGTGGCAGGCGTAGCCTTCATCCGAGGTGTAGGAAAATTCGTGGTCGAGGCTGTTCCAGCTGGCTGCCAGGTCACTGTTCACGCTGTCCTGGCGAACGATGCTGATGGTGTCCCATCCTTTTGTCAGCATGAGCGAACCCTCCGGGCGCACTGAGTAGGCGCCACGTTCCATGGGTGGATGATCAAACGTGCTTGAAGAGTCTGGCAGAGCCGCGTTGTCTGGCAAATGCGCGGGGAGACTGTTTGGCGATCAAGCCAGGCGAACCTTATAGCGCTGAAGTTCTGGAGCCTTCCCGACAGTCGCTGCCTCTGCTGTTCATCACGATCATTAACTTGTCAGTTTTGATCATTGAGGCAATTCAAACGGCTGTTTAATGTCGCAGGCAGACAAACGACGGGGCCCGCCACCCAGTGAGGTGCCCGCATTCCGTGATCACGCCATCAGGGGACCTTTCCATGGCCGCCGACCGCTACCCGCACCTGCTTGCTCCGCTGGACCTGGGCTTTACCACCTTGCGCAACCGCACCCTGATGGGCTCGATGCACACCGGCCTCGAAGAGCGCCCCGGCGGCTTCGAGCGCATGGCAGCTTACTTTGCCGAGCGCGCCCGCGGTGGCGTTGGCCTGATGGTCACTGGCGGCATTGCGCCCAATGATGAAGGCGGGGTGTATTCCGGTGCGGCAAAGCTCAGCACCGAGGAAGAGGCCGACAAGCACCGCATCGTCACCGAGGCGGTGCACGCCGCCGGTGGCAAGATCTGCTTGCAGATCCTGCACGCCGGGCGCTACGCCTACAGCCCACGGCAGGTGGCACCTAGCGCGATCCAGGCGCCGATCAACCCGTTCAAGCCCAAAGAGCTGGATGAGGCGGGCATCGAGAAGCAGATCGCCGACTTCGTCAATTGTGCCGTGCTGGCTCAGCGTGCCGGTTACGACGGCGTCGAAATCATGGGTTCGGAAGGCTACTTCATCAACCAGTTCCTCGCCGCGCACACCAACCACCGCACCGACCGCTGGGGCGGCAGTTATGAAAACCGCATGCGCCTGGCAGTGGAAATCGTCAGCCGGGTACGCGGTGCGGTAGGGCCTAACTTCATCATCATCTTCCGCCTGTCGATGCTCGACCTGGTCGAGGGGGGCAGCACCTGGGACGAGATCGAGCTGCTGGCCAAGGCTATCGAGCAGGCCGGCGCGACCTTGATCAACACCGGAATCGGCTGGCACGAGGCGCGCATTCCGACCATCGCCACCAAGGTGCCGCGTGCGGCCTTCAGCAAAGTCACCGCCAAGTTGCGCGGTGTGGTGAGCATTCCGCTGATCACCACCAACCGCATCAACACCCCGGAGGTGGCCGAGGCGGTGCTGGCCGAGGGCGATGCGGACATGGTCTCGATGGCCCGACCGTTTCTCGCCGACCCGGACTTCGTCAACAAGGCCGCTGCCGGTCGCGCGGATGAAATCAACACCTGCATCGGCTGCAACCAGGCCTGCCTGGACCACACCTTCGGCGGCAAACTGACCAGCTGCCTGGTCAACCCGCGTGCCTGCCACGAGACCGAACTCAACTACTTGCCTGTACGTACGGTGAAGCGCATTGCCGTGGTCGGCGCCGGCCCGGCTGGCCTGGCAGCGGCCACCGTGGCGGCCGAGCGGGGCCACGCGGTGACCCTGTTTGACGCCGCCAGCGAGATCGGTGGCCAGTTCAACGTGGCCAAGCGGGTGCCGGGCAAGGAAGAATTCTTCGAAACGCTGCGTTACTTCCGCAACAAGGTCAAAAGCACGGGCGTCGACCTGCGCCTGAATACCCGCGTGGATGTGCAGGCACTGGTGGGCGGCGGCTTTGATGAAGTCATCCTGGCTACCGGCATCGCCCCGCGTACCCCGGACATCGCGGGCGTGGAGCATGCCAAGGTGCTCAGCTACCTGGACGTGCTGCTCGAGCGCAAGCCTGTGGGCAGGTCGGTGGCCGTGATTGGCGCGGGAGGTATCGGCTTCGATGTGTCCGAGTACCTGGTGCATCAGGGCGTGGCCACCAGTCAGGACCGAGCGGCATTCTGGAAAGAGTGGGGCATCGATACCCATCTTCAGGCGCGAGGTGGTGTGGCCGGGATCAAGGCCGAGCCGCATGCTCCGGCGCGGCAGGTGTACCTGTTGCAGCGCAAGAAATCCAAGGTGGGCGACGGGCTCGGCAAGACGACCGGCTGGATTCACCGCACCGGGTTGAAGAACAAGGGGGTGCAGATGCTTAACAGTGCCGAGTATCTGGGTATCGACGATGCCGGCCTGCACATTCGTGTGGACGGCGGCGAGCCGCAGGTGCTGGCGGTGGATAACGTGGTGATCTGTGCCGGGCAAGATCCGCTGCGCGAGCTGCAGGAAGGGCTGGTGGCGGCGGGGCAGTCGGTGCACCTGATCGGCGGCGCGGATGTGGCGGCCGAGCTGGATGCCAAGCGGGCGATCAACCAAGGCTCGCGGTTGGCGGCTGAGCTCTGAGGCCGTTGGGGCTACGTGAACCCGAAACCTGTGGGAGCGGGCATGCCCGCGAATTCGATGGCGGTGGCAACGGTGAACGGCGGGTGGAGATTGGCCAGCAGGTCCGGCCCTTTCGCGGGTGAACCCGCTCCTACGACGGTCTGTACCGGGCCGTCGATGCCTGTGTCGAACCACTGATGCGCGTCCACCCTGGCACTGTGATGCCTCGGCGGGGGCAGGTCATCGATTATAAGCGCTTGCGGGATTACCCTGTAAACTGCGATCCATGCATGTATTCGACCTCCCCCCAGCCCCCCTGCAGTTTCTGGACTTGCCCTGGCTGCGGCAAGCCCAGGTCCAGGCCGCCATTCTGCGCCTGGACCTGATCGACCCGCTGATCAGCGGCAACAAGTGGTTCAAACTACGCCACCACCTGCAACAGGCCGGCGCCAGCAATGCTCCAGGCCTGATCAGCCTCGGCGGTAACCATTCCAACCATCTGCACGCCTTGGCCGCTGCCGGCAAGCGCTTCGGCTTCGCCACCGTCGGCCTGTTACGCGGCCATGCCCAGGACACGCCAACCGTGCGTGACCTGCAGGCGCTGGGCATGGAACTGCATTGGCTAGGCTACGGCGGCTACCGTGCACGCAACGAACCCGGCTTCTGGGAACCTTGGCAAGCGCGCTACCCAGGCTGGCACTGTATCCCCGAAGGGGGCGGCGGGCTGGCCGGTGCGCAGGGCTGCGCGCTGATCATGCAGCAGGCGCGCGCGCAGATCGCGGGATTGGGCTGGTCGGACCATGACGCCTGGTGGCTGGCTGCCGGAACGGGGACTACCTTGGCCGGCCTTGTACTGGCCGAGGCGGGTGCACATGCCGTGCATGGCGCGCTGGCAGTGCCCAGGGATCATGGGGTGCCGGAGACGGTGGCAGCACTGGCCGGCACGCACGGCTACCAGCTACACGACGCCTGCCGTGGCGGTTTCGGGAAATTCGACAATGAGCTACTGACGTTCATCGCCGACTGCGAGCAGCGCACTGGCGTGCCGCTCGAAGCCCTCTATACCGGCAAGGCTCTGCTGGCCTTGCGTGATCAGGTCGCTGCCGGGCTGTTCAAGCCCGGCAGCCGCCTGATCTTCGTACACACGGGTGGCCTGCAGGGGCGACGCGGTTACTTGTAAGGCAGCATGCGCAACAGCGTGTTGTCGCGCTGCACATAGTGATGGTACAGCCCGGCCAGTGCATGCAGGCCGATCAGCCAGTAGCCCCAGCTGCCAATACGCTCATGCCAACCTTTGATGAACTTGGCCTGGTCCGGGTTCGGGCCGATCAGATGGGGCAGCTCCAGGCCAAAGAACGGCACCGGTTTGTCGGCGGCACTGAGGATCAGCCAGCCGGCCAGCGGCAGGCCGATCATCATCAGGTACAGTGCCAGGTGCATCAGGTGCGCCAGGCCGGTCTGCCAGGCCGGTGGTTTGGGCACGATGGGCGGAGTCGGGCGGCTCAGGCGCATGGCCAGGCGCAGCCAGACCAGCACGAACACGCTGAGCCCGAGCATGAAGTGCAGGTCTTTCATCAGGTTGCGTTCGGCGCTGTCCTTGGGGAACAGGCCACGCAGTTCGATGAGTGCATAGACAGCGGCCAGCAGCACCAGCATCAGCCAATGCAGGGCGATGGACAGGCGCGCGTAATGGGTCGCGGGGTTGGATGAAACCATGATCGGTCCTCGTCATCAGGTCGGAAAGGCGCTCTTGCTGGCGCTCAGGCACCATTGTAATGGTTACCAGAAACGAATCTTTGCGCTGGGTCTGTGAAAATTGTGTTGCCAGCCACCGGCCTCTTCGCGGGCCCGCCCGCTCCCACAGGGACTGCACAGTCTTTGAAGCCGTGCAGTCCCTGTGGGAGCGGGCGTGCCCGCGAAGGGGCCGGAGCAGGCGACATCAGTTACCGGGCAGATAGGGCCAGTCATCACCCACCAGAAACACCCGTTCTGCCTCCTGCCAGGCACCATCGGCATCAGGCACCAGTCGTACCAGCAAGTGCGCCGGTGCCTGCTGCTCCAGCACATGCAGCCAGGCTGCAAACTGCTCCGCCTGCCAGCACTCACCTGACTCCACCCTTGCCGGCGCCAGCCAGGCATGCCGCTGCAGCGGCTGCCAACGCTCGCCCTCGGCCATCACCCAGTCCCGCCGACGAAGCCAGCGCCCCCGCAAATGTTGCGGGTTGGCGCCCTCCGGCGCCTCGGCATGCCCAGGCCGTGGATAGAACAGGTAACCACCCAGCCACATTTGCGCCTGCACCTGCTCCACCCCTAGCTGCGCCAGCGCCTGACGGCTGTGCGCTCCCGTGGACATGGGCAACTGGTGCCCCGCCAGGTGCGCAAGCTTGGTCCCCAGCCGGTCATGGCAACCTGGCCCCAGCCAGGCATGGGGATCGTGCCCGGCGTCTTCCGGGCCCAGGTACAGCTTGATCGCCAGTTCCAGGTGGTGCACGCCGTCGCGGTCGCGCAGCACCACGTCGAGCTCGCCCAGGGTGTGCCCGCCGTCGCGAATCGCCAGGTTGGCGGCCAGCAGCTCGATGCCTGGCGCCTGGCTCAGGGCAAATTGCCACAGGCGTTCGTAGTAATGCCCCAGGCGCCGGCTGCCCAATTGCGCCAGCCAGGCGCGCAACGGTCGGTCATCGGCATCCAGGGCCCGCAACCATTGTTCAAGGCGTTGCGGCTGCTGCGCCCACAGGCTGCCCGCCAGCGGGTGT
Organism: Pseudomonas sp. TYF_14; assembly: GCF_043105275.1. Classification (NCBI taxonomy): domain Bacteria; kingdom Pseudomonadati; phylum Pseudomonadota; class Gammaproteobacteria; order Pseudomonadales; family Pseudomonadaceae; genus Pseudomonas; species Pseudomonas sp. TYF_14. The sequence continues at coordinate 80,762 of NZ_JBICLK010000057.1, read as the reverse complement.
CGCTGGGGGCAGGGCGGGGCGCTGAGCAGGGGCGGCGACAACAAGGCCCATGCCAGGTCACGCACGGTGGAGTGCTGCAGTTGTCGGGGCAGGTCGTGAAGCTGGGCGAATGGCGTCATCCTGCGAGCATAGCCGGTTTGCCGCTGCCCGGTGGTTTCGCCCATAATCGGCGCATCGTCACCCGCCGCAGAGCCTTGCAGGAGCCCCATGGAGCAATTTCGCAATATCGGTATCATCGGTCGCCTTGGCAGCTCGCAGGTGCTCGACACCATTCGCCGACTGAAAAAATTCCTCCTCGATCGCCACCTGCACGTGATCCTCGAGGACACCATTGCCGAAGTGCTGCCCGGCCACGGCTTGCAGACGTCCACCCGCAAGCTGCTGGGCGAGGTCTGCGACCTGGTCATCGTGGTCGGCGGCGATGGCAGCCTGCTGGGTGCTGCCCGCGCGCTGGCCCGGCACAACATTCCGGTGCTGGGTATCAACCGTGGCAACCTGGGTTTTCTCACCGACATTCGTCCCGACGAGCTGGAACAGAAGGTCGCCGAAGTGCTCGACGGCCACTACCTGGTAGAAAACCGTTTCCTGCTGCAGGCCGAGGTGCGTCGCCACCATGAGGCCATCGGCCAGGGCGATGCGCTGAACGACGTGGTGCTGCACCCGGGCAAGTCCACGCGCATGATCGAGTTCGAGATCTACATCGACGGCCAGTTCGTCTGCAGCCAGAAGGCCGACGGCCTGATCGTCGCCACCCCCACCGGCTCCACCGCCTATGCGCTGTCGGCCGGTGGCCCGATCATGCACCCCAAGCTCGATGCCATCGTCATCGTGCCGATGTACCCGCACACCTTGTCGGGTCGGCCGATCGTGGTTGACGGCAACAGCGAGCTGAAGATCGTGGTGTCCAAGGACCTGCAGATCTACCCGCAGGTGTCCTGTGACGGCCAGAACCACTTCACCTGTGCCCCCGGCGACACCATCACGGTCAGCAAGAAGCCGCAAAAGCTGCGCCTGATCCACCCGCTGGACCACAATTACTACGAGGTCTGCCGCACCAAACTGGGTTGGGGCAGCCGCCTGGGGAGCAGTGACGACTGATGCTCGATCCGGCGCGAAGTTTTGACATCATCGGCGACGTGCACGGCTGTGCACTGACCCTTGAACGCCTGCTCGACGCCCTCGGATACAAGCGCGTGGCCGGCGTGTGGCGCCACCCGCGACGTCAGGCGCTGTTCCTTGGCGATATCGTCGACCGCGGGCCACGCATTCGCGAGGCGCTGCACATCGTCCACGACATGGTCGAAGCCGGCCAGGCGTTCTGCATCATGGGCAACCACGAATACAATGCCCTGGGCTGGGTCACCCCGGCGCTGCCTGGCAGCGGCAAGGCCTATGTCCGCGAACACACGCCGCGGCATGCCCGGCTGATCGACGAAACCCTGACTCAGTTTGCCCAGCACCCCGGCGATTGGCACGATTTCGTCAACTGGTTCTACCAGCTGCCGCTGTTCATCGACGCAGGGCGCTTCCGTCTGGTGCACGCCTGCTGGGACCCGCGGCTGATCGAGCCGCTGCGCCAGCAATACCCCGACGGCCGCATCGATGAACACTTCATCCAGGCCTCGGCGGTCAGTGGCAGTTTTGCCGACACAGTGTGCAACCGCCTGTTGCGCGGTACCGACATGCGCCTGCCGGACGGGCTGACGCTGACCGGCGGCGACGGCCTGACCCGCGCGTTTTTCCGCACCAAGTTCTGGGAAGAAGACCCGAAAACCTACGGTGACATCGTGTTCCAGCCTGATGCCCTGCCCGAGGAAGTGGCCAGCACCCCGCTCAGCCACAGCCAGAAGAACGCCTTGCTGCGCTATGACGAAGACCAGCCGATGCTGTTCGTCGGGCATTACTGGCGCAGCGGCCGACCGGCACCGATCCGCGCCAACCTGGCCTGCCTGGACTACAGCGCCGTGCTCTACGGCAAGCTGGTCGCCTACCGGCTGGATGATGAAACCCGTATCGACCCGCACAAGTTCGTCTGGGTCGACGTCGACCGCCCACAGGCCAACCAATGAACATTATCGAAGTGATGCGCCTGCCGCTGTCGGTCGACCTCAGCGGCTTCGTCCACCTGTTGCAACGCCTGCAGGTGCCGCACCGGGTCAGCGAGGAGGGTGATGCCCAGGTCCTCTGGGCCCCCGACACCCTGGCCGAAGATGTGCTGCAGCTTTACCAGCGCTACCCCGACGGCAACGCCGATCTCGAACCTGCGCAGGACCCTGTGGGAGCGGGCATGCCCGCGAACAGCCCCACACAACCCTCCCTGGTAGAGCAAGCCAAGGCCTGCAAAGTCACCACTCTCACCCTGCTGCTGTGCTTCATCGTCGCCGGCCTCACGGGCCTTGGCGACAACTTCACCACCATCAGCTGGTTCACCTTCCTCGACTTCCGTGTCCAGGGCGACTACCTGTACTTCACCTCGCTGGCGCAAACCCTGGATGAAGGCCAGTGGTGGCGCCTGGTATCGCCCATGCTGCTGCATTTCGGTGTGCTGCACCTGGCCATGAACAGCCTGTGGTACTGGGAGCTGGGCAAACGCATCGAACTGCGCCAGGGCCCGTGGGCGTTGCTGGGCCTGACCCTGCTGTTCAGCCTGGTCTCCAACCTGGCCCAGCACTACACCAGCGGGCCGAGCCTGTTTGGCGGCCTGTCCGGCGTGCTGTACGGCCTGCTCGGGCATATCTGGCTGTACCAGTGGCTGGCGCCTGACCGTTACTTCAACCTGCCCAAGGGCGTGCTGGTGATGATGCTGATCTGGCTGGTGGTATGCCTGACCGGCGTGGTCGGCACGCTCGGCCTTGGCCAGATCGCCAATGCCGCCCACGTCGGCGGGCTGCTCATCGGATGCCTGACCGGGCTCTTGGGTGGGGCGCTGGCCCGGCGTAAACTGTCGGCTTGAATCAGGAGACACTATGTCCACTTTCGCGCAAATGATTGAAAACATCACCCCGGAAATCTACCAGAGCCTGAAACTGGCCGTGGAAATCGGCAAATGGTCCGACGGCCGCAAGCTCACCGCCGAGCAGAAAGAGCTGTCGCTGCAGGCGGTCATCGCCTGGGAGATGAAGAACCTGCCCGAAGACCAGCGCACCGGCTACATGGGCCCACAGGAATGTGCGTCGAAGTCCGCGCCCATCGCCAACATTCTGTTCAAGTCGGACTCGGTACATTGATCGAACTCGCACGTGGCTCGTTGAGCAAGATGGCCGTAAGCCTGCAGGCACCGGTGGTGCAGTACAGCTTCCGCCTGGATGACACCCAGGTGCCGGTCAACCCCATGATCGGCCAGCGTCTGCGCCTGGAATACCTCGGCGCCATTCATTGCAGCCATTGCGGCAAGCGCACCAAGACCAGCTTCAGCCAGGGTTACTGCTACCCGTGCATGACCAAGCTGGCTCAGTGCGACGTGTGCATCATGGCCCCGGAAAAATGCCACTACGACGCCGGCACCTGCCGCGAACCGTCGTGGGGCGAACAGTTCTGCATGACCGACCACGTCGTCTACCTGGCCAATTCGTCGGGGATCAAGGTCGGCATCACCCGTGCCACCCAGCTGCCCACCCGCTGGCTCGACCAGGGCGCCAGCCAGGCGTTGCCGATCATGCGCGTGGCCACCCGGCAGCAATCGGGCCTGGTCGAAGACGTGCTGCGCAGCCAGGTGCCGGACCGGACCAACTGGCGCGCGCTGCTCAAGGGCGATGCCGAGGTGCTCGACCTGCCGGCCATCCGGGAGCAGGTCTTCGAAGCCTGCGCCGACGGCCTGCGCGAGCTGCAGGGGCGCTTTGGCCTGCAGGCGATCCAGCCGCTGCCGGACGCCGAAGTGGTGCAGATGAACTACCCGGTCGAGGCGTACCCGAAGAAGATTGTCAGCTTCAACCTCGACAAGGACCCGGTGGCCGAGGGCACGCTGCTGGGCATCAAGGGCCAGTACCTGATCTTCGACACCGGTGTGATCAATATTCGCAAGTACACGGCCTACCAGTTGGCCGTGCTCCAGTAAAAAGGACCTGCACATGCGTACCGAACAACCGCAAGTGATCTACCTCAAGGATTACCAGGCGCCGGAGTACCTGATCGACGAGACGCACCTGACCTTCGAGCTGTTCGAGGACCACACGCTGGTTCACGCGCAACTGGTCATGCGCCGCAACCCGGCACGCGGTGCCGGCCTGCCGCCACTGGAACTCGATGGCCAGCAGCTGGAACTGCTGCGCGCCTCGCTGGATGACCAGGAATTGCAGCCAGGCGAGTACCAACTCGACGCCGACAGCCTGACCGTGCAGCCCAAGGCCGAGCGCTTCACCCTCGACACCAGCGTGAAGATCCACCCGGAAAGCAACACCGCCCTGGAAGGCCTGTACAAGTCGGGCAAGATGTTCTGCACCCAGTGCGAGGCCGAGGGCTTCCGCAAGATCACCTACTACCTCGACCGCCCGGACGTGATGAGCACCTTCACCACCACGGTCATCGCCGAGCAGCATCGCTACCCGGTCTTGCTGTCGAATGGCAACCCGATCGGCAGCGGGCCGGCCGAAGATGGCCGCCACTGGGCGACCTGGGAAGACCCGTTCATGAAGCCGGCCTACCTGTTCGCCCTGGTGGCCGGTGACCTGTGGTGCGTTGAAGACAGCTTCACCCGCCAGTCCGGCCGTGAGGTGACCCTGCGCATCTACGTCGAACCCGAGAACATCGACAAGTGCGACCACGCCATGGTCAGCCTGAAAAAGTCCATGCGCTGGGACGAAGAAGTCTATGGCCGCGAGTACGACCTGGACATCTTCATGATTGTTGCGGTCAATGACTTCAACATGGGCGCCATGGAAAACAAGGGCCTGAACATCTTCAACTCCAGCTGTGTGCTGGCCCGTGCCGAAACCGCCACCGATGCTGCGCACCAGCGCGTCGAAGGCGTGGTCGCCCACGAATACTTCCACAACTGGTCGGGCAACCGCGTCACCTGCCGTGACTGGTTCCAGCTGTCGCTGAAGGAAGGCTTCACGGTATTCCGCGATGCCGAGTTCAGTGCCGACATGAACTCGCGCACGGTCAAGCGCATCGAAGACGTCGCCTACCTGCGCACCCACCAGTTCGCCGAAGACGCCGGCCCCATGGCCCACCCGGTGCGCCCGGAAAGCTTCATCGAAATCTCCAACTTCTACACCCTGACCGTCTACGAGAAGGGCGCTGAAGTGGTGCGCATGGTCCGTACCCTGTTGGGTAGCGAAGGCTTCCGTAAGGGCAGCGACCTGTACTTTGAACGTCACGATGGCCAGGCGGTAACCACCGACGACTTCATCAAGGCCATGGAAGACGCCAACGGCGTCGACTTTACCCAGTTCAAGCGCTGGTACAGCCAGGCGGGCACCCCACGCCTGGAGGTCAGCGAGGCGTATGACGCCGCCGCGCAGACCTACAGCCTGACGTTCCGCCAGAGCTGCCCGCAGACCCCGGACAAGGCCGAGAAACTGCCGTTCGTGATCCCGGTGGAGCTGGGCCTGCTGGATGCCGATGGCAACGACCTGCCGCTGCAACTGGCTGGCGAAGACGCTGCTCAAGGAACCAGCCGCGTGCTGTCGGTAACCGAAGCCGAGCAAACCTTCACCTTCCAGGGCATCCAGGCCAAGCCGCTGCCGTCGCTGCTGCGTGGCTTCAGCGCCCCGGTGAAGCTGAACTTCCCGTATGACCGTGACCAGCTGATGTTCCTGATGCAGCACGACAGCGACGGCTTCAACCGCTGGGAAGCGGGCCAGCAGCTGTCGGTGCAGGTACTGCAGGAACTGATCGGCCAGCATCAACGCGGCGAAGCCCTGAAGCTCGACCAGCGCCTGATCACCGCCCTGGGCACTGTGCTGGGCAATGTATCGCTGGACCCGGCCATGGTGGCCGAAATGCTCTCGCTGCCAGGTGAGGCGTACCTTACCGAGATCAGCCAGGTGGCCGACGTCGACGCCATCCACGCCGCCCGCGAGTTCGCACGCCAGCAGATCGCCGAACACCTGTTCGACGCCCTGTGGGCGCGTTACCAGGCCAACCGTGAAGTGTCGCGCAGCACTGCCTATGTGGCCTCGGCCGAGCACTTTGCCCGCCGCAGCCTGCAGAACATTGCCCTGTCGTACCTGATGCAGAGTGGCAAGCAACAGGTGCTGGACGCGACCCTGGAGCAGTTCGAGCACTGCGACAACATGACCGAGCGCCTTACCGCGCTGGCGGTACTGGTCAACTCGCCGTTCGAGGCCGAGCGCGCCAAAGCGCTGGAGGCCTTTGCCGAGCACTTCAAGGACAACCCGCTGGTCATGGACCAATGGTTCAGCGTGCAGGCGGCCAGCACGCTGCCGGGCGGGCTGGCGCGGGTCAAGGCGTTGATGCAGCACCCGGCCTTCACCCTGAAGAACCCGAACAAGGTGCGTGCGCTGATCGGCGCCTTTGCCGGGCAGAACCTGGTCAACTTCCATGCTGCCGATGGCTCCGGGTATCGCTTCCTGGCGGACCTGGTGATCGAGCTGAATGCGCTGAATCCGCAGATTGCCTCGCGGCAACTGGCGCCGCTGACACGCTGGCGCAAGTATGACGATGCGCGTCAGGCGCTGATGAAGGGTGAGCTGGAGCGCATTCTGGCTTCGGGTGAGTTGTCCAGTGATGTGTATGAGGTTGTGAGCAAGAGTCTGGCGTAATTCTGGTGAATTGGGGCCGCCCAGCGGCCCCGGCTTTCCCCGGCCGACAACAAAACATAACACCCCGCCCGTTGTACTCCCGCAAACATCCCCGCTACGATCTCCTCAAGCTATTGCAGGCCTCTAGATCAGGCTTTCTGCAAAGCCTGCAATGCATTGACCCACCAAAAAAGAACACAACAAGGGGGCAGTCATGAGGGAACAGTTACGTACGCCAGCCAGGCGTGGTGCCTGGCCATGGGCAGCCAGCGCGATGCTGGCATTGGCATTGGGGGTGTGGGCAGACAGCGCCCAGGCCGCGGCCGCCGACCAATACTCCACCGAATCGGCCAAGGCCAGCCAAAGCCTGTTGATCGACGCCACCCATGCCGGCAAGCGCCTGGTGGTGGTGGGTGATCGAGGCCACATTCTGTTCTCCGACGACCAGGGCAGTACCTGGACCCAGGCTCGGGTACCCACCCGGCAATTGCTCACTGCCGTGTTTTTCCTCGACGACAAGCGTGGCTGGGCCGTCGGCCATGACGCGCAGATCCTCGCCAGCACCGACGGCGGCGCCACCTGGAGCAAGCAGTTCGAAGACCTCGCCCGTGAAGCACCCTTGCTCGATGTCACCTTCCTCGACGCCCAGCACGGCTTTGCCGTGGGGGCCTATGGTGCCTTGCTGGAAACCACCGATGGTGGGCAACACTGGCAGGATGTGGCCGAGCGGCTGGACAACCCGGACCAGCTGCACCTGAACGGTATCGCCCACGTGCGCGATGCCGGCCTGTTCATCGTGGGTGAGCAGGGCGGCATGTTCCGCTCCACCGACAACGGCCAGACCTGGGCCAAGGTCCAGGGCCCCTACGAGGGCTCGCTGTTCGGCGTGATCGGCACCGCCAGGCCGCAGACCCTGCTGGCCTACGGCCTTCGCGGCAACCTGTTCCGCTCCAGCGACTTCGGTGACAACTGGCAGCCGATCGAACTCAAGGCCGCACGCGGTACCCTGGAGTTCGGCCTGGCAGGCGCTACGCTTGTCGATGATGGTACCCTGGTGTTGGTCGGCAATGGTGGCAGCGTGCTGCGCAGCACGGACGACGGCCAGACCTTCAGCGTGTACAACCGCGCCGACCGCCTGGCCCTGGCCGGCGTCAGTGGCCTGGCCAACGGCGGCCTGCTGCTGGTGGGGCAGGGTGGTGTGCACCTGGCCAGCGCCGAAGGGGCTGATCAGCCTGCTCCGGAGGTGCGCCCATGACCAGCAGGGAGAGCATTACCATGCACCCGCATCACCAGGATAAAGCCACGCTGCTCGAACGCCTGATCTTCAACAACCGCCCAGTGGTCATCGCCCTGTGCGTGCTGGTCAGCATTTTCCTGTTCTGGCAGGCCACGCAGATTCGCCCGTCCACCAGCTTCGAGAAGATGATCCCGCTGCAGCATCCGTTCATCGAGCAGATGATGGAGCACCGCAACGACCTGGCCAACCTCGGCAACACCGTGCGCATCTCGGTGGAGGCGGTGAACGGTGACATCTTCGACAAGGACTACATGGAGACCCTGCGTCAGATCCATGACGAGGTGTTCTACATCCCCGGTGTCGACCGGGCCGGGCTGAAGTCACTGTGGAGCCCCAGCGTGCGCTGGAGCGAGGTCACCGAAGAGGGTTTTTCCGGTGGCGAGGTCATCCCTAACACCTACAACGGGTCGCAGGACAGCCTCGATACCCTGCGCGACAACGTGCTCAAGTCAGGCCAGGTGGGGCGCCTGGTAGGCAACAACTTCAAGTCCAGCATCGTCGACGTGCCGCTGCTGGAGAGCTACCCCGACCCGCAGGACCCGGGCAAACAGGTGAAGCTGGACTACCAGCAGTTCTCTCACCTGCTGGAAGAGAAGATCCGCGACAAGTTCCAGGCGCAGAACCCCAATGTAAAAATCCACATCGTCGGCTTTGCCAAGAAGGTCGGTGACCTGATCGATGGCCTGGTGATGGTGGCGATGTTCTTCGGCGTCGCCCTGGTGATCACCTTGGTGTTGTTGTACTGGTTCACCTGGTGCATCCGCAGCACTGTCGCCGTGCTCATCACCACGCTGGTGGCGGTGGTCTGGCAGCTGGGGCTGATGCATGCGGTGGGCTTCGGCCTGGACCCGTATTCGATGCTGGTGCCGTTCCTGATCTTCGCCATCGGCATTTCCCACGGGGTGCAGAAGATCAACGGCATCGCCCTGCAGTCGAGTGATGCCGACAACGCCCTTACCGCTGCCCGGCGCACGTTCCGTCAGTTGTTCCTGCCGGGAATGATCGCCATCCTGGCCGACGCGGTGGGCTTCATTACCCTGCTGATCATCGACATCGGGGTGATTCGCGAACTGGCCATCGGCGCCTCCATCGGCGTGGCGGTGATCGTGTTCACCAACCTGATCCTGCTGCCGGTGGCCATCTCCTATGTCGGCATCAGCAAGAAGGCCATCGAGCGCAGCAAGAAAGACGCAACCTGCGAGCACCCGTTCTGGCGCCTGTTGTCGAACTTCGCCAGTGCCAAGGTGGCGCCGGTGTCGGTGGTGCTGGCACTGCTCGCCTTCGCCGGTGGCCTCTGGTACAGCCAGAACCTGAAGATCGGCGACCTCGACCAGGGCGCACCGGAGCTGCGCCCCGACTCGCGCTACAACCAGGACAACAACTTCATCATCAGCAACTACTCGACCAGTTCCGATGTGCTGGTGATCATGGTCAAGACGCCGTCGGAGAAGTGCTCGGTCCACTCGACCATGGCGCCGATCGACGAGCTGATGTGGACCATGGAAAACACCCCAGGCGTGCAGTCGGCGATTTCTCTGGTCACCGTTTCCAAACAGGTGATCAAGGGCATGAACGAGGGCAGCCTGAAATGGGAAACCCTGTCGCGCAACCCGGACATCCTCAACAACTCCATCGCCCGGGCCGACGGCCTTTACAACGGCGACTGCTCATTGGCACCCGTGCTGGTGTTCCTCAATGACCACAAGGCTGAAACGCTGGAGCGCGTCACCGCCGTGGCCAAGGCATTTGCCGACAGCCATGACAAGGAAGGCCTGCAGTTCCTGCTGGCGGCGGGTAACGCTGGTATCGAGGCTGCGACCAACGAAGTGATCAAGTCGGCCGAGCTGACCATCCTGATCCTGGTGTACATCTGCGTGGCCGTGATGTGCCTGATCACCTTCCGCTCGTTCGCCGCCACGCTGTGCATCGTGCTGCCCCTGGTGCTGACCTCGGTGCTGGGCAACGCGCTGATGGCCTACATGGGTATCGGGGTGAAAGTGGCGACCTTGCCGGTGGTGGCGTTGGGGGTGGGCATTGGCGTGGACTATGGCATCTATATCTACAGCCGCCTGGAAAGCTTCCTGCGTGCCGGTTTGCCGTTGCAGGAGGCGTATTACCAGACCCTGCGCTCGACCGGCAAGGCGGTGCTGTTCACCGGGTTGTGCCTGGCTATTGGTGTATGCACCTGGATCTTCTCGGCGATCAAGTTCCAGGCGGACATGGGCCTGATGCTGACCTTCATGCTGCTTTGGAACATGTTTGGTGCGCTGTGGCTGCTACCGGCATTGGCGCGGTTCCTGATCAAGCCTGAGAAGATGGTGGGCAAGGAGGGTGGGTCGATCTTCGCCCATTGATTGGAGGGGGCCGCATTGCGGCCCCCCGGTTATACTGCCAGCTCATTTCAGATGGGTACCCCTATGTCCCCCCTCGCTACCGCCCTGCAGTCCTGCGATATGCTTTTGATCGACGGCCTGCACGCCTTCGATTTCACCGTTGATGAAGCCGGCCTCACTGTCGAATGCATGGACGGCCGCCAATTGCGTCGCTGGTCGTTCACCCCTGAGCAAATCGCTGCCGCCATCGCCACCGGAGACGAGTGGCAACTCGACGATGCCAACGGCGCGCATCGGCTAGTCTGTATGAGTGCCTTTCGTGCCCCGGATGATGACCAAGATGAACCGGACCTGGACGAGCCTGCTGACCGCTAGCCTGATGAGCCTGACAATCTCTGCACACGCTGCCACCTTGCTGGTGGGCAGCTACACCGATGGCGCTAGCCAGGGTATCTACCGCTACCATTTCGACGACAAGGCCGGCCAAATCGGCCCAACACCTCTGCAGGTGGTGAAAAGCGTCAGCCCTTCGTGGCTGGTGCTGTCGGCCGACCAGCGTCAGCTGTTCGCGGTGAATGAGACCCCGCAGGGCCATGCCAGCAGTTTCAGCATCAGCAGCAAAGGCGAAATCAAGCCGCTCAACCAAGTGGTCACCCAGGGCGACGAGCCCACCCACGCCAGCCTCAGCCGTGACCAGCGCTACCTGTTCGTGGCCAACTACGCGGTCAACCCCGACCCCGGTGGCAGCCTGGTGGTGATCCCGGTGGCCAAGGACGGCACGCTCAAGCCCGTGGTGCAACAGGCCCGGCATAAAGCGAGCGGGGTCAACCCTGAGCGCCAGGCCGGCGCCCACGTGCATTCGCTGGTGCTGTCGCCGGATGGCCAGCACCTGTATGCCAGCGACCTGGGTGCCGACAAGGTGTTCATCTACCGCTACGACGGTGCCAGTGCGGACCACCCGCTGACAGCGGCGATACCTGCGTCCGTGGCCTTGCCGCCGGGCAGCGGTCCGCGTCACTTGCTGTTCGACGCCAAGGGCCGGCACGCCTACCTCACCCTGGAAATGAACGCCGAGGTGGTGATGTTCGATGTGCAGGACGGCAACCTGGTTGAACGCCAGCGCTTACCCCTGACCGAACGCCAGGAGGCCGCAGCGAAGGCAGCAGGTGGCTTGCACCTGTCGGCGGACGGGCGCTTCCTGTACGTGAGCAACCGTGGCACAGCCAATGAAATTGTGGCGTTCAGCGTGGGCAAGCAGGACGGTCAGTTGACGTTCCTGCAGCGTCGCCCGGCAGAAGGTGATCACCCTCGGGAGTTTGCCCTGGACCCGAGTGACAACTTCCTGCTGGTGGCCAACCAGAAGAGCAACCAGATCGTGGTGATACGTCGCGATCCGCGCAGTGGCAAGCTGCTGGAGACGGTGCAGACGCTGAAGCAGGATGCACCCTCGGACCTCAAGTTCATCGAGTGATATCGATCAGCGTGATAATCGGTACTGCTGCAATGAATTTTTGCGTGCGGCCTCGGCGGCGTAAGTTTGACCCAAGGCCCAAAAGGGCCACCGTCAAACCACCGCCGTCGAGGTCAGCCCAGATGAACTTCAATCTCTTCCCGGTTATTGCCGCATCCGCCATTTCCGCATCGGTCGTACTGCCAGCGCATGCCCATGCCGACAGCAGCAAGGCTTCTGCCACCCACAGCTACACCGAGCAGTACCTGCGCCAGAGCGCCAATTTCCATGCGGCCCTGAGTGGCAAGCACCACCACTGATCTGGCTTGTGTGAGGTCCTTGTGGGAGCGGGCATGCCCGCGAACACCGGCAGAGCCGGTGCCATCCACCGCGGTGCCTGCTTCGCGGGCATGCCCGCTCCCACACGGACCCATGTGCAGCCCGATGTTTAATCAGCGGACCATGATTGCCTTGAACAGCTCCGAAGCCAGCCACCCCTCCAGCCAGCTCCGCACACGCGGATAAGCCGCCTCGGCGAACCACTGCGGTTCGACCCCGGCAAACTGGCGCATCAGGGGCAGCAACGCGGCATCGGCCATGCTCGGGTGGTCGGCCAGCAGGTAAGCCCGCCCCGCCAGCAAGCCTTCGAGCTCCGCCAGCCAGGCCTCGGCCTGCTGGCGGTAATGCTCGCGGGAATGCTCCGGGTAACGTTCGGCATACTTGTACAGGTTCACGTGCGCCTTGAACGTGGTGTCATTGCGCGCAATCAGCGTTTCAGCCTGCTGCGCAGCCGCAGGGTTGGCCTGTAGCCTCCAATCCTGCGGGTCGTTTTGCGTCAGCGCCCAGCGCATGATGTCCAGGCTCTCTTCCAGTACCTCGGCACCGGTGTCCAGCACCGGTACCGTGCCCTTGGGCGACAAGGCCAGCAGCTCTGCCGGCTTGTTCTTCATCGCCACCTCGCAGATTTCCACCTCGCAGCCGGCATAGCGCAGGGCCAGGCGCGCACGCATGGCCCACGGGCAGCGGCGGAACGAGTAGAGGATCACCCGCACACCTCCACGTCACTGAGGCCATTACCCTGGCGCCGCACCTGGATCTGCACCGGGATGCGCTCGTGCATTTCCTGTACGTGGGAGATCACCGCCACTTTGCGACCCTGGGCTTGCAAGCCGTCGAGGGCGTCCATTGCCAGTTGCAGCGACTCGGGGTCGAGGCTGCCGAAACCTTCGTCGATGAACAGCGACTCGATACGCAAGGTGCTGGACGCCATCGACGCCAGGCCCAGGGCCAGGGCCAGCGACACCAGGAAGGTTTCCCCGCCCGACAACGAGTGCACCGAACGCAGTTCGTCGCCCATCTCGGTGTCCAGCACCAGCAGGCCCAGGGCGCTGCCGCCGCGCTTGAGGCGGTAGCGACGGGCCAGCTGACGTAGCTGGGCGTTGGCGTGGTGCAGCAGCAGGTCAAGGTTGTAGCCTTGGGCGATCTTGCGGAACACATCACCGGAGGCCGAACCGATCAGGGCATTGAGGCGGGCCCAGCGTTGCCACTGCTGGTGGGCCTGTTCGATTTCTGCCGCCAGCGCCTGGTGGGCCTGCTGGCGGCGCTGGTCGTCGGCCTGTTGTGCACGCAATTCGGCGCATTGCTGCTCGTGGTTTGCCAGGCGTTCGCGCAGTTCGGCCAAGGCTTGCTCCAGGGCTTGGACCGTGGTGTCCACGGTCATCTGTGCCGCGTGATGCTGCAGGCGCTGTTCGCGCTCCTGCAGCAGCACGCGGCCCTGCTCGATGGCTTTTTCCGCGCCTTGCAAACGCTGGCGCAATTCATTGACTTGCGCGTCATCCATGGCCAGCAGGCGATCGAGGCCGGCATCGTCCAGTTCCGGATGCTCGCTGCGCCACTGGGCGATCTGGGCCTGCAACTGTTGGCATTCGGCATCCAGTGCCTGTTGTTGCTGGGTATTGGCCTTGAGCTCGCTGGCCAGTTGCACGCCTTGGGTGCGCAGATCTTGCAGGCGCTGGGCGGTGTCGGCGTCAAGGGTGCGGGCGTGCTCCAGCGCGGTGTCCATGTGCTGCTGCCAGGCTTCGGCGCTGGCATGTTCGCCGAGCAGTTCGGCGAGTGAGGCCAGGGCTTGCTGGCGTTGCTCGTCGAGGGCGGCCAGTTTCTGCTGTAACTGCTGCTGGCCTTGCACGCGCGCCTGCTGTTGGTCACGCAGCTTGTCCAGCTGGGTTTGGCGGGCTTGCTGCTCTTCCAGTTCGTCCTTGCGCTGTTCCAGTTGCTGCAGGCGCTGGGCAATCTGCTGGTCGAGGGCGAGGAAGGCATTGGCCGGGTCGTCGTTGAGGGCCTTGAGCGCTTCCTCCGGTAGTACGCCGGCTAGGTCGTTCAGGCCTTGCTGCAACAGCTGCTCGTCGTTGGCCAGGGCCTGGTGCTGTTGCTCCAGGTGGCGCTGGGCCTGTTGTTGGGCGTCGTGGGCAGCCTGCAATTGCTGGTTGAGGCGGGCCGCGTCCCGTTGCAGGGCGAGCAGGGCGCTCTGGCGTTTCTCGTCCTGGCTGATTTCTTCATCCAGGCGACGCAGCTGGCTGTCGAGCCAGGCGCTACGGGCCTTGTCGTCCTGCGGGGCGAGGGCTGGCCACAGGCTGTGTGCCTGTACCTGAGCCACCAGCGGTTGCAACTGTTCGCCCAGTTGCTGTTGCTGTTGCTGGAAGTCCTTGAGCTGGGCATTGACCACACCCAGCTGGGTACGCAGCTCCACCAGCTTGCTGTTGAGCGTCTCGACCTGCTTCTGGGCGGCGTGCTCTTCGGCCTGATCATGGCGGCCCAGGCTCTGCAGCAGCGCTTCTGGCTGATGGAAGGGGTGTTCGGCGCTGCCACAGACCGGGCAGGGTTCGCCGTCACGCAGTTGGTTACGCAGTTCTTCGACGCTGGTGTTGCGTGCCAGGCGTTGGCGTTCCAGCAGTTGACGGGTGAGCGTCAACGCCTGTTCGGCGGCCTCCAGCTCGGCCTTGGCGGCGGTGCCTTCGGTAATCAGTTGCTGGCGTTGCAGCATGGCCTGCTGCTGCCGTTCGCGCAGGGCATCCAGCTGCTGGCGCAGCTCCTGTTCACGGCCGTGCAGGCGTGACATTTCCTCTACGGCGCGCTGCTGTTTGCGGTTGTCCTGCAACATGCCGCCGAGCAGGTCGATCTGCTCGGCCAGGGCCTGGGGTTCGGCCTTGGCTTCACGGAACAACAGGTCGTAGGCGTCGCGCTCGGCCTGCAAGCGCGCATTGGCCTGGCTGGCCTGGGCCTGCAGGCCGGGTAGCTCTTCTCGGCCCTTGGTCAGCCGGCCACCGATCAGCATCACCTGCTTCAGTTGCGGCAGGTAGGCGTGCCAGGCATTGGCCAGGCCCGCCAGGTGCTGGCTGTCGGCAAGCGCGGTGTCGATCAGCGCCAGTTGTTGCACGCTGCGCTGCTGGTTGTCTTCCAGCTGCTGCAGTTGCTGCTGGCCGTCAGCAACCTGCTGTTGCGCCTGCTGGCTGATGCTGCGCTGGGCGGCCAGCTCCTGGTCCAGGCGTGCCAGCGTATCCTGAGCGGCAAAGGCCTGGCGCAGGCGCGGCGCATTCTCGCCGTGCTCGGCCTGGCGGTCGGCAAGCGCTTGGCGCGCAGTGTCCAGCGCCTGTTCGAGTTCGCGGGTGCGCACCTGCAGTTCGGCTTGCTGCTGTTGCTGTTCGGCAATTTTCGCGGCCACTGGCGCCAGCTGTGCGCTCAGGGCCTGTCGGCGGTGGAACTGGTGACGCTGTGGGGCCAGGCGCTCCAGGCGTGCCAGGTCCAGGCGTGGTTCGGCCAGCTGTTGCCAGTCCAGTTCGGCGGCCTGCAGCGTGGTGCTGGCTTCGGTGTGTTGGGCCTGAAGCTGGCGTTGTTCATTCAGCCAGTTGCGTTGCTGCTCCAGCTGGCGCTCGCCGGCCTGGTCGGCCTTGAACTGCTGTTGCGCCTGCTCCAGGCGCTGGTCGAGCTCGGCACGGGCCTCGGCAGCCATCGGCAGTAGATGGCTGGCGCGTTCTTTCAGGGCGTTGTGCGCCTCGCCGGCTTCGCGCGCCTTGCTGAAGGCACGCTGGCCCAGACGGGTGTAGATCGCGGTGTTGGTGAGCTTTTCCAGCAACTCGCTACGGTCTTTGTCGTCGGCCTTGAGGAACGCGCCGAACTCGCTCTGGGCCAGCATCACCGCACGGGTGAACTGTTCGAAGTTCAGGCCCAGACGGGCTTCGACCAGTTGCTTGTATTCGTTCTTGCCACTGCCGAGCACTTGCTCGCTGTCGAGGTCGTAGAAGCTTTGACGGCTGTGCTGCAGTTTGCCGTTGGCCTTGTCGCGGGCGCGGTTGGCTTCCCAGCGGGCGCGGTAGCGGCGTCCGTCGATGCCGACGAAATCGACCTCGGCAAACCCGCTGCCGGTGCCACGGCGCAGCAGGTTGCGCGGGTCTGAGGTGGGGATGTCGCCGTCGGCGTCCGGCACCTTGGCCTCACGGCCAATGGCATTGAGGCGCGGCACGGTGCCGAACAGCGCCAGGCACAGGGCGTCAAGCAGGGTGCTCTTGCCAGCACCGGTAGGCCCGGTGATGGCGAACAGGCCAGCGCTGGCCAACGGTTCTGCGGTGAAATCGATGTCGATCGGGCCGGCCAGCGATGCCAGGTTCTTCAGGCGGATGGCGAGAATCTTCATGGCTGTTCCTCTTCCTGCTGCACGTCCTGCAACAGCAGGGCGAAGTCGGCCAGCGCCTGCTCGTCGGCGGGGTTGCCGTAGGCTTGCTCCCAGGCGCGGCTGAACAGGTCTTGCGGGGTCATCTGGGCCAGTTCGACAAAGGCCAGGTCATCGTCTTCGGCGTTGTTGCGGCCGGCGTACTCGGCGCTGATGCGGATCAACCGTACCGCCTTGCCTTCAAGCGCGGTTTCGATCTGCTGGCGCAGGTCGGGTTGCGGCTCGTCGAGCATCACCCGCACTTCCAGCCAGGGCTGGCGGTTGGGGTCTTCAAGCAGGTCGACCACTGGCAGGTCGGCCAGTTGCTGCAACAGCTCGCCCAGCGGAGCCGGGCCCACTCGTTGCAGGGCCACGGCGCGTGGTACGGGGCGTGGCTCGACGCTGACCAGGCCGTTACCGTCCAACTCCACTTCCAGGACCTGGTGCGGGTAGTTGATTTCGGCGAACGACAGCGGGATTGGCGAGCCGCTGTAGCGGATGCGCTCTTCGCGGTTGACCTTCTGCGGCTTGTGCAGATGGCCCAGGGCGACGTAGCTGATAGCCTTGTCGAACAGCTTGGCCGGCAGCGCCTCGGCGTTGCCGATGATCAGGCTGCGTTCGGAGTCTTCCGACACCGCGCCACCGGCCATGTGCGCGTGGCTGATGGCGATCAGCGCCTGGTCTTTCTTGCGTTTCTTCAGTGCGGCGGCGATCAGTTGCTGGTGCACCTGGGTGATGCCTTGCAGGTAGTCGTCACCCAGCTGCGGGCCGGTCACTTCGGCCGGGCGCAGGAACGGCAGGGCCAGGCACCAGGCGGCCACCTTGCCACGGCCGTTGGTCAGCGGAATCAACAGGCGTTCGGCATCCAGCTGGCCCTCGTCCAGCCAGTGCACACGGCCCAACGCATGGGTGCGCAGGCGGCGCATGAGTGCGGCCGGCAGCTCGATGCGCGAACCGGAGTCGTGGTTGCCGGCGATCATCACGATGTCCAGCTTGGGCTGTTGCTCGTGGGCCTGGACGATGAAGTCGTAGAGGCGTTCCTGGGCTTTGACGGGCGGGTTGACGGTGTCGAAGATGTCGCCCGCAATCAGCAGCGCATCCGGCTGGCGCAGGCGCAGCTGGCCGAGCAGCCAGTCGAGGAAGCAGGCGTGTTCGAAGTCGCGTTCCTGGCCGTGCAGGCTTTGGCCCAGGTGCCAGTCGGAGGTATGAAACAGACGCATGGATGACCTGTTGGTGTCGAGTCGGGCAAGCGGGGAAAGGGCGGTATGGTAACCCAAGCGTGGGGCCGCTGTGCGGCCCGATCGCGGGCAAGCCAGCTCATAGAACTGCGCATCACTTACTGATTTAGCAGGGACCCTGTGGGAGCGGGCGTGCCCGCGAAGAATCCAACGCGGTGCATGGCACCGGCTGCGCCGGTGTTCGCGGGCGCGCCCGCTCCCACATGGACCGCGCTTGCCTGGCATTTTTGTCAGTTGTCTCGCCGTTGATTGCGGCGGAAAAATTGTGTTCGAGCAAACTACAACTGGCTCACTTGTATGAGGCTAGGCGATGGCGACCTTGGCACAGGTCTATACAGCATACGGGTACTCCAAGCGGCCATCGAAAAGCACGCTACTCGGTTTCAACGGCGAACGGCTGGCCGTTGAGTTGACGAGTTATCTATTGGGCAACGGGTATCGTGCATTCAGCCCGGCTCTGATGCGCTTTCTGTCGGCGGACAGCTTCAGCCCGTTTGGTGAGGGTGGGGTGAACAGCTACGCCTTTTGTTCGAATGATCCTGTTAATCGGCAGGATCCAAGTGGGCATGGGTTCGAGAGAAATGCTCTTTCACGGCGACCCGTGCGGATCAAGCCAGTCTCCGTGAAGAAAGTTCAGCAGCTAACTACAGATCAGTTGGTTGAACGGTACAACACACTAGGTTCGCAAATGGTCGACAGTATGATTTCGAAGTCCAAGAGAACGCATTACGCGTTGCACGAGCAACAAATGCTTTTGATCAGTGAATTGGCATCCAGGCAGGATAAAAGGAGCCCCAAACCACTGCTGAGCGGTCCACAAGGTGATGCATCCAGTGCAACGCCAATGATCGACGCGCTTCTGAATCCGAACGATCCCTTCCCGCCCAAGCCAGGGCCAACCGAGGCAGTCGCAGAGCAGCCCGCTCAGTCGGCTTCACGGCTGCGTAAAGCAGAATGGTTTTAAGCACGATCATCAAGGGTTTGCGGTTCGGTTCATTGTGGGAGCTGCCTTGCCGGACCGGTCGCAGAGGGCCGCAACATGGCCCGGCGATTTGGCTGTGATGCGAAGACCCTGGGGGCGCTTCGCACCCCGATCGCGACACAAGGCCGCTCCTACAAAGGCTGCAATCAGCGCAGGGTGATTTCCCCGGTCTGCCGGTGTAGCAGCAACTCGGCCAGCGCTCTGGTCATCTGCACGTGATGCACTGCGTTGACCAGCATGTTGATACCGGGTTCACCGGCATTGGCGCAGATGTATTCGTCCAGCGAGTCTTCGATGCCGGCCATCAACTGGAGGGTGTGGGTCAGGGCGTCAACCGAAGGCGTGTCCTGGTTGATGGTGTAGAAGGGGCGGGCTGTCAGGATTGCAGGAGGATCGGGGACGATCTTCTTCATGGCGTATTCCTCTGAAACAGAAGGGCACTGCCACCTGAATCTTTCTCACGGATCGAGGGTGGCAGCCGTACGCGGGGTGAGAAACCGAGGAGAAATACGCAAAGACTCGGCCAGGCCGAAGCCTGCCCACGTACGGCCGCCATTAGAGGTGCTGCGTAAAATCTCTGTCGGGTTCTCACACCCGGTCACCGAAGCGACCCGGAAACGTTATCCGTGAGGTGTTTCCCCGACAACGGCGATAGTTCGGCAGCGCGCGTAGGGTAATTCCTAAGCGGGTTGATTCTGAAGCATTGGGTTGCAGGTTCAGAAATATCTTACGGTGGTAGCTGCGCCGGTGTTCGCGGGCACGCCCGCTCCCACAGGTACGGCGCAAGGTTCTCGGCCTACGCGGTCATTGTGGGAGCGGGCATGCCCGCGAAGAGGCCCGCACAGGCACCACTTACTTGGGATAGAGCGGCGGCAAGCTGCCGCTCTCGCCCGTCGGCAGCAACACCTGCTCAGCTGGCGGAATGGTACCAATCGCCCGCCACAAATCCTCCCCCTGCCAATACTGCCCACTCTCGCTGTACAACGCCCCGTTCAAACCATCCAGCGCATCCGACAACGGCACGAAGCGCGCCGCCATCTCGGCCAGGGTTTCCGGTTGCTGCCGGGCCCAGGCATCCAGCGCCTGGCGCGTAGCCTGAGGGTCGTTGGCCTGGCATGCGCGCTTGAGGTCGTCCAGCAAGGTGCGTGGGCTTGGCCCGTTCTGCGCCGTGCGCAGCACCGCTGGCCGCGAACGGGCGCGCCACCACAGGGCAAAGCCCAGCACGGTGGTCAGGGCAAACACCAGTGTGGACAGCTGCCAGGGCCACAGCAGGGTGCTGGCGCTGCTGTTGTCGCCCACCGGGGTGTCGGCGCTCAGTGCCGGGTTGTCCAGCACGTTCAGCGTGCGCGCCGGCAGGCTGCTGTGCTCCAGGTGGTCTTCGCGGGTGTTCCACCAGGCCACTTCCAGCGCCGGCAACGCCAGCGTGCCGCTGTGGGTCGGCACCAGGGCCTCGCGCTCTTCGCGGTTGGCGGTCATGCCCCGTTCGCTGATTTCGTTGCGCAGCAGCGGCTGGTCAGGGTAACGGCGCAGGCCGATGATCTCCGTAGCCGGCAGCGGCGGCAGTTGGGTGCTGGACAAGCCTTCGGCACGCAAGGTGATGTTGCGCGTCAGCGAGTCGCCAATCTGTACCTGCTGGCTGCCGGGGTCCGGGCTCCAGTGCTCTTCCAGGGTCAGGCTGCTGGCTGGCAACCACGGCAAGCCAGCCGGCCAGGCTGCCGGAATCGGCCGTACCGTGAGGCGCAAGGGCAGCGAGCTGACCTGCACCTGGTGGCCGGCGCGGGCCGTGCCATTGGCCTGCGCTGCTTCGTCGCTGCTGGCAGCTGCCGTGGCGGTGAACGTCAGCGACGGGATGTCGAGGGTGCCACTTTGCTGGGCATACACCGCATAGCGGGTTTCGATCACGCCATGACGCACGCCGTTGATTTCCTTTTCATACGTGCGCGACTCGCCCAACGGCTCGACCTTGGCGTTCTCCAGTTGCAGGGAGCTGAGGCTGCTGTCGTCGTACAGCGCTACCGAGTGGTAGATGCGCAGGGTCAGCACGGCTTGGGCCTGGACATAGACGTCGTGGCTGTCGAGGGTGGCTTCGATGAATACCTGAGCGTTGTCCTGGCGGTTGGCATCGGCCTGCAGCACTTGCAGTTCGATGGCCTGGCTGTGCGACTGGCCCAGCCGCAGCTCGGGGATGCGCAGGGTACCGCTGCGCCGTGGCAGCAGGGTAATGATCCAGCGGGTGCTGGCACGGGTTTCGCCGTCCAGGGTGTGCAGGCTGTTCAGCTGTCGCGTGCCGCGCACTTCGAAGTCACCTTCCAGGGCGCGCAGGTCGGGCTTGCCGAACTGGGTGACGTCCTGGCTTTCCAGGGTCAGTTCCAGGCTTTCGCCAGCTTCCAGGCGGGTGCGGTCGACGCTGGCCTGCAGCAGCGGTTCGGCCTGGGCCAGCACGGCCCACAGCAGGGTGAGGAGAAAGACGCCGAAGCGACTCATTGTGATTTTTCCTGATGCAATTGCTGTTCATACCAGAATTTGCGTCGCAGCAGCTCTGCCGGGTTGTCGGGGATTTCCCGCAGCCATTGCTCCAGGGCTTGGCGCTGTTCGCCGTCGAGGCTGGTCGACACCGGGCGCTGTGGCGGCTGGATGACACTGTCGTCGCTCCCGGCCTGGTTGCCGGGGGCGGCCTGGCTGTTGCTGCTGCTTTCGCCGGGTTGTTCGGGGCTGGCCTGTTGGTCGTCGCCGGGTGTGCCTTGGGCCGGGCTGCTGGCCGAGCTGCTGTTGCCTTCGGTTTCGCTGCCGGGCGTGTCTTGGGCATCGCTGCCGGGCGGTTGTTCCTCGGCCTTGGCTTCACGTTGTTGCAGCAGTTGCTGCACCAGCGCCTGGTTGTCCAGCGCGGCCTGCAGGTCGGGCTGACGCTCCAGGGCTTGCTCGTAGGCATCCAGGGCGGCTTCCAGCTCGCCACTGCGGGCCAGGGCATTGCCTCGATTGTAGTGGGCTGCTGCAGTGTCGCCTTGGGAAAATGCCTCGGCGGCACCGGCATAGTCGCCGGCCTGGTACAGGGCCATGCCGCGCCATTGCGGGTTCTGGAAGTGACGCGCAGCGCTGGCCGGGCGGTTTTGCTCCAGCAGCTTCTGGCCTTGCTGGTCGGGGCGCAGCCACAGGTCGTTGAACTCGAAAGCCTGGCCAGGCTGCGGCAAGGCCAGCAGCAGCGGCAGGCAGAACAGCCAGCCGCGCCGGCCGGCGCAGGCGGCCAGCAGCAACAACGGAATCAGCAGCCAGTAACCTTGGTCGGCCCAGCTGTCCAGTTGCAGGGTCTGGCCGTCATTGCGCCCGCTCCGCGGGTTGTCGAACAGGCCCAGGCCACGCAGGTCGAGGTCGTCGATGCGGGCGTGCCGGTAGCGCCCGCCCGTGCCGCTGATAAAACCCTTCAGGCTGGCGCTGTCCAGGCGAGGCACGAGGATGCCGCCCTGGTCGTCTTTAAGGTATTCGCCATTGGCCTGGCGCACCGGGGCGCCTTCGCGGCTGCCGATGCCCAGCATCAGCAGGCTTGGGCCCTGGCGGCCGAGGGCCTGGGTGATGCCCTGGCGCTCGGCGGCGCTGAGCGCCGAGCCTACCAGCAGCAGGCGGCCTTGGCCGAGGCCGCTCTGGGCCAGGAGCGCCAGGCCTTTTTGCACGGCCAGGTCGGCACGCTGGCCGGGTTTGGGCATGATCGACGGGTCGATGGCCTCGAGCAAATTGCGGGTGGTGGCCAGGTCGTCGGACAGCGGCACCAGGGTGTGCGCGGAGCCGGCATACACCACCAGCGCCGTCTGGCTGTCGCGGCGGTGTTCAAGCAGGTCGAGGATCTTGCGCCGGGCCTGTTCCAGGCGGTTGGGCGGGCTGTCCTCGGCGAGCATTTGCGGGGTCAGTTCGAGCAGGATCACCAGCGGGTCGGCCGGGCGCTGACGGCTTTCTTCCAGCCGCTGCCAGCTGGGCCCGAGCAGCGCCAGGATCACCAGTAACCAGGCAAGGCCCAGCGCCACCCACGGCAGTTTGCTGGTGCTGCCGCTGCCGCCACCCAGCAGTACACCGTGGAAGGCTGGCGGCAGAATCATCTGCCAGCGCCCGGCGCGCTTGCGCCGGTGCCACAGCTTGTACAGCAGCCAGCCGAGCACGGGAACCGCCAGCAGCCAGAGCGGGCGCAGCCATTGGGGCCACAAGTCGATCATCGCCGCCTCCTTAAACGCAGGCGCTTCAAGCGCTGGCGCCATTCCGGGTGCGGCTGCAGGAAGCGCGGCTTGCGCAGCAGGCGCTGCAACAGGTTGTCGGGCCACTGCACGGCCACCACCAGCAGTACGCTGAGCAGCAGCGCCAGCGCCAGGGGCCAGGCGTACAGGGCCTGGGCTGTGCGCGCCTGGGTCGGTTGCTGGGCTACTGGCTCCAGCTGGTCGAGGGTATCGCCGATAGCGTCCAGTTCGGCGCCGTCATGGGCACGGAAGTAGGCGCCGTGGGTGATGTCGGCAATTTCCTTGAGCGCGGCTTCGTCCAGGTCCAGGCTCGGGTTGAGGCCGAGCAGGCCTGGGGTGCCACTGGCTTCGGGGTTGGCGCCGATACCGATGGTGTAGATGCGCACGCCTTCCTGGGCCGCCAGGCGGGCGGCTGTCAGCGGGTGAATTTGCCCGCCGTTGTTGGCGCCGTCCGTGATCAGCACCAGCACCCGGCTTTGTGCCGGGCGTTCGCGCAGGCGTTTGACCGCCAGGCCAATTGCGTCGCCGATGGCGGTGTTCTTGCCTGCGATGCCGATCTGCGCCTCGATGAGGAAGGTGCGCACGGTGCGCCGGTCAAAGGTGAGCGGCGCCTGCAGGTAGGCCTGGCTGCCGAACAGGATCAGGCCCACGCGGTCGCCTTCACGGTCTTGCAGGAAGTCGCCCATCAGCGCCTTGACCAGGTCGAGGCGGCTGATGTCCTCGTTCTGCCACTGCATGTCGGGGAAGTCCATCGACCCGGACACGTCCATCGCCACCAGCAGGTCGCGGCCGCTGGCGGCGATCGGCACGGGTTCGCCCAGCCATTGCGGGCGAGCGGCGGCGCACAGCAGCAACAGCCAGATGACGACAAACGGTGCCTGCTGGCGCCAGGTGGGCAGGTTGAGCCTTGCGCGGCGCCCGGCCAGGCCTTCCAGCTCGTTGAGGAAGCCCACCTTGAGCACCGGTTCACCACTGTCGGCAGCGGGCAGCAGCAGGCGCGCCAGCCATGGCAGCGGCAACAGGGCGAAGACCCACGGCCAGGCCAGTTCAAACATGCTTGCGGATCCAGATTTCGACGGCTTGGCTGAGCCCGGCGATGGCCTTGTCGTCGAGCTTGCACTCGGGTTTATAGGCGCCTTCTACCAGTACCATCCAGCGGGTCAGGCCGGCGGCCGGGCAGCGGTTATCCAGAAAGGCCAGCCACTCGCGGCCGTTGAGGGTGTGGCTGTTGGCGCCTGGGTAGTGGTTGCGGCACAGGCGCTTGAGCAGGGCGTTGATCTGTTGCAGCCAGGCGCCGGCCGGGGCGCCGTCATACGGGCGTGGCAGGCGGGCCAGCTCGGCCAAGGCCTCCAGGCGCACCGGGTCCAGGGGTTGTTCGGCGCGCACGATGCGGCGTTTGCCCGGGCGCCAGCGGCGCAGCCGCCACAGGCCCCAGCCCAGGAGTGGCAGGACGGCCAGCAGCAGCCACCAACCCGGTGCGGGTGGCCACAGGCTGACCGGTGCCGGGGCAATCAGTGGGTGCAACTGGTCGAGCGGGTTCATGACGCGCTCCGTGGCCGCTGGGCGTTCAGGTACTCGCGCAGTTGTTCGACCATTTCACTTTGCGTGCTCAGTGGCATCAGCACCACCCTCAGCTTTTGCGCCATCAGCTCCCAGCGCTCGATGCGGGCTTCGGCCTGCTGGCGGTAGGCCTGGCGCAGGTTGGCGTCGAGGGTATCGAGCTCCAGCTGGGCACTGCGCTGGGCGAAGCGCAGCAGGCCGGCGGCGGGCAACGCGTGGTCGAGCGGGTCGGATACCGGCAGCAACAGCAGGTCGCAATGCCGTGAGAGCATGGCCAGGTGCTGTTCCACCTGGGCGCTGAGCGAGCGTTCATCGCAGATCACGATGGCCAGGCTGCCGGGGCGCAGCACTTCGCGGGCGCGGCGCAGGGCCAGGCCGAGGCTGTCGGCCCCGGGTATGGCTTCGGTGTGCAGTGACTGGTTGACCTTTGCCAAGCGGTTGAGCAGTTGCAGCAGGCTTTGCTTGCTGCGTCGGGGCTTGATTTCGTGGTGTTCGTTGTCGCCGAACACCAGGCCGCCGATGCGGTCGTTGTGGCCCAGCGCTGCCCAGCCGAACAGCGCCGCAGCCTGGGCCGCCAGCACGGACTTGAACATCAGCCCTGAGCCGAAGAAAAGCCGTTGGCTTTGCTCGACGAGGATGAAGATCGGCCGCTCGCGTTCTTCGTGGAACAGCTTGGTGTGCGGCTCCTGGGTACGCGCAGTGACACGCCAGTCGATGTTGCGCACATCATCGCCGGCCTGGTAAACGCGCACCTGGTCGAAGTCCACGCCGCGCCCGCGCAGCTTGGAATGGTGCAGGCCCACCAGTGGGCTGCGCTGGCCGGGCTTGGAAAACAGCTGGATTTCGCGCACGCGGTGGCGCATGTCGATCAGCTCGGCAAGGCCAATGCGGATGCCGTGTTCGGCCAGCTGCGCAGTGGGCATGGGTTCAGGCAACGGCGACGACGTCGAGGATGCGCTGGACCACGCGGTCCTGGTCGATCCCTGCCGCCTCGGCCTCGAACGAGAGGATGATGCGGTGGCGCAGTACGTCGAACAGCACGGCCTGGATGTCTTCGGGGCTGACGAAGTCGCGCCCGGCCAGCCAGGCATGGGCACGCGCGCAGCGGTCCAGCGAGATGGAGCCACGCGGGCTGGCGCCGTAGGCGATCCAGTCGGCCAGCTCGGTGTCGAACTTGGCCGGGGTGCGGGTGGCCATGACCAGCTGCACCAGGTATTCCTCCACTGCGTCGGCCATGTACAGGCCAAGGATTTCCTTGCGCGCGGCGAAGATGGCCTGTTGGCTGACCCGGCGTTCAGGCTTGGTCTCGCCGCCCAGGGCTTCACCCCGGGCCTGCGCCAGGATGCGCCGCTCTACGGCGGCGTCGGGGAAGCCGATTTTTACATGCATCAGGAAGCGGTCGAGCTGGGCTTCGGGCAGCGGGTAGGTGCCTTCCTGCTCGATCGGGTTTTGCGTGGCCATGACCAGAAACAGCGGCGACAGGTCGTAGGTGCTGCGGCCCACGCTGACCTGGCGCTCGGCCATGGCTTCGAGCAGTGCCGACTGAACCTTGGCCGGTGCGCGGTTGATTTCGTCGGCCAGCACCAGGTTATGGAAGATAGGCCCCTGCTGGAACACGAAGCTGCCGGTTTCCGGGCGGTAAATCTCCGTGCCGGTGATGTCGGCCGGGAGCAGGTCGGGGGTGAACTGGATGCGATGGAACTGCGCTTCGATGCCTTCTGCGAGTTCTTTGATGGCTTTGGTCTTGGCCAGGCCCGGTGCCCCTTCGACCAGCATGTGGCCGTCGGCCAGCAGCACGATCAACAGCCGTTCGACCAGTTTCTCCTGGCCTAGGATCTGGGTAGAAAGAAAAGTGCGCAGCGCGATCAGCGCTTCACGGTGTTCCATCGGCGACGGTTCCTGGTAGGGGGCCTGAGGCGGCGCGAGGCAGCAGCCTTGGCAAGGGGGGATACTTTAATCTATCCGGGGGGGCGACCACCAATGGCGGCGGGTAAATTTATCGTTGCAGACGGGCCTGCGGGCAAAGAAATGTCCCACGCATGGCTGGCCTTTGCCTGATGGTCCGTGACGGCGTGCTGGCGCCTGCTTGTGCTTTTCGGACAAGCAGGAGACACGATGATGAAAATGAGCAGCGCCAGCACGGCAAACCTTACGCCGGTCACCCTGCGTTTTGGCGTGTTCTTCGATGGCACCGGAAACAACCTGCACAATGCCACGGCGGAGGGTGAGCAGGGTGACAAGGGCGGAAGCTATGGCAACGCCTTGAGCAATGTGGCCCTGTTGCATGCGTTGTATCCGGCTGATGCGGCCTGTGCCGACGGGCCGCAGGCGTTCTTGAAGCGCTATGTGGAAGGCGTGGGCACGCTGGCGGGTGAAGCCGACCATGTCTACGCCTCGGCCACCGGGCATGGGCGCACAGGGGCAGAGGCCCGGGTTGTCGAGGCGTTGCAGGGAATGGCCGAGCAACTGCGGGCATGGCGCCAGGCGCATCCGCAGGCGACGCTGGAAGGGGTCGAGTTCGATCTTTTCGGTTTCAGCCGCGGCGCGGCAGCGGTGCGGCATCTGGCCAACCTGCTGCACGATGACGCGGGCGGGCTGTTGTCGGTGGCGTGCGAAACCTCAATCAACTTTATCGGCCTGTTCGACACCGTGGCGGCGATCATTGCGCCCTTACAGGGTGACTTCGACCCTGCAGACGGCCGCCACGGTGGCCTGCGCCTGGGCCTGGGTGCGGATATTGCCCGGCACGTGGTGCAGCTGGTGGCCGAGGACGAGCGGCGGCATAACTTCCCGCTGGTGCGCAGTGGCCACGACATCGTGCTGCCGGGCGTGCACTCGAATATTGGGGGTGGTTACCCGGAGACCCTTCTGGAGCAGGTGTTGCTGTGCAAGCCGCAGTCCCAGTGCGTGCCTGTAGGCACGCGTGTCGAGCAGTGTCGCGTACATGCCAAGGTGAGTGCCTTGCTGGCTTCGGCGTTTGCCGATATGGGCGAACCCAGGCCGCGCGTGATGACCTGGGAGGAGCCGATTGCCGGTGGGCGGCGGGACGAGGCGCAAAAGCAGGTCTATGCGGCGGTGTACCGGGAGCGGCACGTGGCGGGGCACTTGTCCCGGGTGTACTTGAGCGTGATGCGGGCGTTGGCGGTGCGCGCTGGCGTGCCCTTTGCGCCGTTGGGGGCGCAGGCTGAGCATCGGCTGCCGGATGAGTTGTCGGGCATCAGCCGCAAATTGCATGCGTTCGCCTTGGGGGAAACTGGCCAGGTGGGGTTGAGCGAGGAAGAACAGCGGCTGCTGCGCGACAGATACGTGCATGCGTCAGCGAACTGGAACGCCCTGAAGGGCTTGCGCAACAGTGTGCTTGATGTGCTGTTCGTCAATCGGCCGGGGGCAGGCGGGCGCGTGGTGCATGCCAACCCGGCGCAATGAATGACTGATCCTGGCCTGGCAATGTTGCACCGGGCCTACAGGGCGCGCGCCAGCTGTTCAGTCGCGCGCCTTCTGGCTGAATACATCTCCTGTGCCAGGGTCAGCAGCACCGTCAGCAGCATGAACACCACCGATGCGACGAAAATCCCGTTGGGCAGGCGCTGATCGAGCATCCAGCCGAACGCCACCGGCCCGATGGCACCGCCGACGTTGAACCCGGTCGACACCAGGCCGAAGGTTTTGCCCTCGGCCCCGGGTGGCGCTGCCGCCTTGACCAGCATGTCCCGTGATGGGGCGATGACCCCGGTGAGCAAGCCGATGGCACCCAGTACGACCACCAATGCCCAGCCCTGCAGCAGCCCCAGCGCCACCAGTGCAGTCAGCGCAGCCGCCAGCGCGAAGGCCAGTGCCGCCACCAGGCCATGGCGCCGGGTACGGTCGGCCAAAGCGCCTCCGCACAGCACGCCGGCTGCGCTGCTCAGCAGGAAAGCGGTGAGCGCGGCGTTGGCCCAGGCCAGTGTCAGGCCTTGGCCCTGGACCAGGGCGGCTACGGAGAACTTCTCGATGGCGCTGGTGCTCAGGTTGAGCAGGATGAACAGCACTGTCAGCACGCCGATCATGGGGGTGAACAAGCGTGCCCGGCCTGTTGCTGCGGCCGGGCCTGCGCCTTGTGGGTTGGCAGGCCTGGCGACCCGGTACACGCCACTGCCGGGTATCGATATCAGCAGTAGCGCGGCCACCCCGAATACCGCGCCCGCCGCCAGGGCTGCCCGCGTGCCGAACGCTGCGGCGATGCCGAGAAATACGGCTGGGGTAACGGCCGAACCGAGGAAACCGGCAAAGGTATGTATAGAGAACGACCGCCCCAGGCGTGCGGGCTCGATGCCGTTGGCCAGCAGCGCATAGTCGGCCGGGTGGTACACACCATTGGCCAGGCCAGCCATGGCCATCGCCACCAGCAATACCGCATACCCGGGGCTGGCCGCCAGCAGCACGAAGCTGAGGCTGCCCAGCAACAGCCCGGCCTTGAGCACTTTACGTGCGCCATAGTGGTCGACGGCATAACCCAGCGGGGCCTGTACCAGCGCGGAGACGATGTTGAACACCGCCAGGGCTACGCCCAGCTCTACGAAGCCTACGCCCAGCAGGCCGGGCAGCACGGGCAGTAGCGCCGGGATCAGCATGATGTGCACATGGCTGACGAAGTGCACGGCAGCAATTTGGGTCAGCAGCTTGGGGCCAGCGTGGGGCATGTCGATACCTGTTGAGCAGCGTGCGCCCCTGGCGCACGGCAAGGTGGTGGAAAGCTCGCTTAGCGGGAGGCGCCGCGCAAACCGGGCAGGCGACCGTTCAGGACAACGTGGGCCAGCAGACCAATGACCAGGCCCCAGAAAGCCCCGCCAATACCCAACAGGCTGATGTTGGCCGCCGCCGCCAGGAAGGTGATCAGTGCTGACTCGCGTGAACGGGCATCGGCCAGGGCGCTGGCCAGGCTGGCGCCGATGGTGCCCAGCAGGGCAAGGCCCGCCAGGGTGGTGATAAAGGTGCCCGGCAGGGCCATGAAGACACTCGCCAGCGTGACCCCGAACACCCCGACGAGGATGTAACAGACACCGGCGGCGATACCCGCCACCCAGCGCTTGTCCGGGTTTTCATGGGCTTCCTTGCCGGTGCAGATGGCCGCGGTGATGGCCGCGATGTTGAACGCGTGTGAACCGAAGGGCGCCATCAGCAACGAACCCATGCCGGTGACGGCGACAATCGGGTTGGCGCTGGTCTTGAATCCATCGTTGCGCAGCACCAGCATGCCGGGCATGTACTGGCCGGTGAGGGTGATCAGGAACAAGGGCAGGGCCACGCTGAGGGCCGCGTTGAGGGAGAAGGTGGGCGCGGTGAAAACCGGTGAGGCAAATTCCAGCCGCAACGTGGTCAGGCCCACTTGCCCCTGCAGCAACAGGTACCCCAGGCCCAGCAGCAGTATGGCGACCACGGCGTAACGGGCGGTGAAGCGTTTGAAGGCCACATACGCTGCAATCAGCAACCCGGCGAGGGTGGGGTCGACCGACAGGCTGGCAAAGGCACCGATGCCGAACTGCAGCAGGATGCCGGCCAGCAGGCCGGCGGCAATGCCGCCGGGCACGACGCGCACCAGCCGCTCGAAGCACCCGCTCAGCCCCAGCACCACGAAGCCGGCGGCCGACAGCAGGTAGGCACCTATGGCCTCGCTGTAGGGCACGCTGGCCAGGGCGGTGACCAGGAACGCGGCGGCTGGCGTGGACCAGGCTGTGATGACCGGCTCGCGGCTGTACCAGGACAATGCCAGGCCGCTGAGGCCGACGCCGATCGACACCGCCCAGACCCACGATGACGTCAGCTCCGGGCTCAGCCCGGCCACTTTGGCCGCCTGGAACACCAGGATGAACGTGCCGCCGTAGTTGACGATCACCGAAACGAGTCCGGCAATCACCGGGTGAAGGATGTCTGTCAGCCTGAGCGGGGTTGCAGAGCTTTGAGCAGGCGCGTCCATGGTTGCCTCTGGTAATGGTCAGATGAGGAGCAGTTTTGTGCGGCGAAGGGGTAATCCGACTGCAGCGTCATTGGCCCTTTCGCAGCCCAAGGCTGTTCCTGAAGAAAAAGACTGCCCGACAGCGACAGGCTGCCGGGCAGGTTTGTGCATCAGTTGGTCAGCGCCACCAGCAGGTTTTTCAGGTGGTTGCTGCCTTGCGCATCCAGCGGCTGCAGGGGCAGGCGTGGGGCGCCGACATCCTGGCCGAGCATTTTCAGGCCGGCCTTGATGGTGGTCGGCAGGCCACGGCGGGTGATGTACTCCAGCAGCTCGTACTGGCGGTAGAACAACGCACGGGCTTCGGCCAGATCGCCTTGTTGTACGGCGTCCCACAGCGCCAGGTTGAGTGCCGGGATCAGGTTGGGCGCGGCGGTACACCAGCCCGTGGCGCCGGCCACCAAGGCTTCCAGGGTCAGCGGGTTGCAACCGTTGTAGAACGCCACCTGCCCATCTGTAGCCGTGAACAGGCGGTGCATGCGCTGGATGTCACCGGTGCTTTCCTTGACCATGGTCACATTGGGCACCTCGCCGAGGATACGCAGGATCAGCTCCACCGACAGGTCGGTGCCGCTGGTGCCCGGGTTGTTGTAGAGCATGATCGGAATGTCGATGGCGGCGCCGACCGCCTTGTAGTGGGCGACCACTTCGGCTTCGGTGAGCTTCCAGTAAGAGATGGGCAGCACCATTACTGCCGTAGCACCGCAGGCCTGTGCCAGGCGGGCACGCTGCACGGTGCGGGCGGTGGTCAGGTCGGAGACGCTGACCACGCTGGGTACGCGCCCGGCAATGCGTGCCTGGCTGAAGCGCACCACGGTTTCCCATTCGCTGTCGGACAGGTAAGCCCCTTCGCCGGTGCTGCCCAGCGGCGCGATGGCGTGCACGCCGCCTGCAATCAGGCTATCGATGGACGTGCCCAAGGCATCCAGGTCGAGTGTGCCGTCTGCCGTGAAGGGAGTGATGGTGTAGCCGATAACGCCGCGAATTACAGGTGTAGACATGACCAGGCACCTTTGCCGTTGTTGAGGAAAGAGTACAGCTTCGATCAGCCCAGGCAGTCGCCATGGGCACGCAAGGCACGGCGCGCGTAGTAGCTGAAGGCAGCACCGTGACGTTTGGGGGTGGAAATCCAGTCGTGGGCCTCTTTGCCCAGTGCTTCGGGGATGGGGCGGATGTCACCGGCGCCCATGGCCAGCAGTTGCATCTTTGCTGCGCGCTCGAACAGCAGAGCGAGCACGCAGGCTTCCTCGATCGAACGCCCAGCGATCAGCAGGCCATGATGGGAAAGCAGGATTGCGCGCTTGTCGCCAATCGCGTTCGCGATGATTTCGCCTTCTTCGTTGCCCACCGGTACACCGGGCCATTCCTTGAGGAATGCACAGTCGTCGAACAGGGGGCACAGGTCCATGTGCGAGATGGCCAGCGGAACTTCCAGCATCGACAAGGCGGCGCTGTGCAGCGGGTGGGTGTGGATGATGCAGTTGACGTCGGGGCGGGCGCGGTACAGCCAGCTGTGGAAGCGGTTGGCCGGGTTGGCCATGCCATGGCCTTGCAGCACCGTCAGGTCTTCGTCCACCACCAGCAGGTTGGAAGCGGCGATTTCGTCGAAGCCAAGCCCCAGTTGTTGGGTGTAGTAGGTGCCAGGCTCCTGCGCACGCGCAGTGATCTGCCCGGCCAGGCCAGAGTCGTGGCCGCCGTCGAACAGGATACGGCAGGTGAGGGCGAGTTTTTGTCGCACGGTGTAGGTGTTGTCGGTCAGCGCCGTCAGCATCTGTTGCTGGGCGAGTTTGACAAGCTGGTCCTTGGGGGTGTGCATGGTGGTCGTCATAGGCGGTACCTGCAGGGGGTTGAGACTAGGAATGGCTGATCGGCGTGGAGGCGACGCCAGGACACGGCGTTGATCATAATGACACAAAGTGTCATATGCAAGCGATGTGTCATCCTTGCCTCAGGGCGTCAACCCATCAGTGCCAGCGCAATCTGTTATGGCGTGCATACGCAACTGGTATTACTTGCCCCGGCTTCACGCTGTTTAGCATCGATCGGGTCTTAACCGTCGACGAGAACAACAACGTGAATCTTGGAACCCTATCCAGTCGAAGTGCCAGATACTGGCCTGAACGTCTGGCGGTGATCGACCGCCACACCCGGCTGACCTTCGCTCAGCTCGAACAACGGGCCAACCAGCTGGCCTCGGCCTTGCTGGCACAGGGCATCGCCACGGGCGAGCATGTCGCCATCCTGGCGCCCAACCGCGCCGAACTGGTGGAAGCAGAGGTGGCTTTCTACAAGGCCGGCCTGGTCAAGGTACCGGTCAATGCGCGCCTGGCACCGGATGAAGTGATTCAGGTGCTCAACGACGCCTGCAGTGTCGCGCTGATCGCCGATGCGCAACTCGCCCAGGCGTTGCTGGCCCGCAGGCAGGAGGTACCTGCGTTACGCTTGATCGTGACCTTGGGTGAGCGGGGCGGTGACATCACCTATGCCGCACTGCTGGCCCAAGGCAGTAGCCAGCCAATCAGCTGCGACCTGCCTGACGACGCCCTCGCCGTTTTGCATTACACCTCTGGCAGCTCTGGTGTGCTCAAGGCTGCGATGCTCAGCGTGGGCAACCGCAAGGCGCTTATCCGCAAGAGCCTCGCCAGCCCTACCCGTCGCGCCGCCCCGGGCGATGTCATGGCTCACGTCGGGCCTATCACCCATGCCAGCGGCATGCAGCTGATGCCACTGCTGGCGGTCGGTGCCTGCAACCTGCTGCTGGAGCGCTACGACGACCAGCTGTTGCTCGAGACCATCCAGCGCGAAGGCGTAACCCGCTTGTTCCTGGTGCCTGCCATGATCAATCGCCTGGTCAACTTCCCCGATGTCGAGCGCTACGACCTGAGCAGCTTGCGCCTGGTGATGTACGGTGCCGCGCCGATGGCACCAGCGCTGGTGAAGCGGGCCATCGAGGTCTTCGGGCCGATCCTGGCCCAGGGTTACGGTGCTGGCGAGACCTGCTCGCTGGTAACCGTCCTGACCGAACAGGACCATTTGTGCGAGGGCGGCGACTACCGGCGCCTGGCCTCATGCGGGCGTTGCTACTTCGAAACCGACCTGCGCGTGGTGAACGACCACTTCCAGGACGTCCAGCCGGGAGAGGTGGGCGAAATCGTAGTCAAGGGCCCGGACATCATGCAGGGCTACTGGCGCGCACCCCACCTCACCGCCGAGGTGATGCGCGACGGCTACTACCTGACTGGCGACCTGGCCACGGTGGATGAGCAGGGGTATGTGTTCATCGTCGACCGCAAGAAAGAAATGATCATTTCCGGTGGTTTCAACATTTACCCCAGCGAGGTCGAGCAGGTGCTCTACAGCATGCCGCAGGTGTTCGAGGCGGCGGTGGTGGGGGTGCCTGACGAGCAGTGGGGCGAAGCGGTGCGGGCGGTGATCGTGCTCAAGCCGGGCATGGCGCTGCAGGAGCAGGACGTCATCGAACATTGCGCCCAGGCCCTGGCCGGTTTCAAGAAACCACGTGCCGTGGACTTCGTCAGCGAGCTGCCGAAAAACCCCAACGGCAAGGTGGTGCGCCGGTTGATCCGTGACGCCTACTGGCAAAACAGCGAACGCCGTATCTGACACGAGGAACGACCATGTATCAGCCAAGCGAAAAGGCCCAGCAGATCATCGAGGCCATCAGTGGCTTCGTTCGCAACGAAATCCTGCCCCTGGAACAGCAAGCCGGTCTCAGTTGGGCAGAGCCGCACCCGCGGGCGGTGCTGCAGCAGGTATGGCAGCGCTCGTGCGAGCAGGGCTTCTACAACATCATGCTGCCCGAGGCGATAGGTGGCGCCGGGTTGAGCGTGTCAGACCTGTGTGCGGTCAAGGAAGCCACGGTGCTCACCGGCTCGATGCTGGCGCCGCATATTCTCGGCGAGCTTTCCGGGCCGCCCCGTATCGGCCATCTGTTCAAGGTGGCGAGCCCGACCCAGATCGAGGCGTTCCTGCAGCCGGTGTGCCGTGCCGAAAAGGCCGTGTGCTTCGCCCTGACTGAAAGCGAAGCCGGCTCTGATGCAACGGCGATCAAGACCTCCGCACGGCGGGAAGGTGAACACTATGTGCTGAACGGCGCCAAGCGTTACATTTCGGGTGCGCCCTATGCCGACATTGCGGTGCTGCTTGCAGTGACGGATCCTGGACGCGGTGCCCAAGGGATTTCGGCATTCTTCGTCGACCTGAGCGCGCCGGGGGTAAGGGTTGAAAGTGATTATTCGGTCATGTCCGGCGGTGGTGCGCATGGCGACATCATGCTTGATGACGTTCGGGTGCCGGCGGCCAATCGCATTGGTGAGCAGGGGCAGGGTTTCAAGCTGGCGATGGGGCGTATCACCCTCAACCGCCTGCTGCATTGCCCCACCTTGCTGGGGCTGGCCGGCCTGGCACTGAACCTCTCGATCGACTATGCCCGCACGCGCAAGCAGTTCGGCCAGCCTATCGCCATGTTCCAGTCGATCAACCATATGATCGCCGACATGGCCACCGAGCTGCATGCTGCACGCAGCATGGTCTACGCCACGGCAGCGGTGAATGACGCCGGCGGCAATATCCGCACCCAGGCCCCGATGTGCAAGCTGTTCGTTTCGGAGACGGCCTTCCGCATCGCCGATCGCGCCGTGCAGATACACGGCGGTGCCGGGCTGCTGCGTGGCAACCCGGTGGAGTGGATATTCCGTGCGACACGTATGATGCGCATTCTCACGGGAACCAGCGAGATCCAGCGCAACACCATCGCCAAGGGCGTGCTCATGCCTGAGCAATGACGCGGTATGCCCGGCCCGTGGTGGCCGGGTTCTCCAGACAAGAACAATAACGAGAGATCATCATGACTCATAATGACACCCCCGCACGTGCAGGCACGGCCTGGATGATTGCGGTACTGCTGGCGCTGTTGATGCTGGTGAACTTCCTGGACAAGGTGGTCATCGGCCTGGTGGCGGTGCCGATGTCCAGGGAACTGGGCTTGTCCCCCGCCGAGTTCGGCCTGGTAGGGGGCGCACTGCACTGGTTCTTCGCCATCTCGGCGGTGATAGGCGGCTTCATGGCCAATCGCCGGCCAACCCGCACCCTGCTGCTGGGCATGGGCGCGTTCTGGGCGCTTATCCAGTTGCCCATGTTGTTCGTCAGCTCGCTGTGGGCGATCGTCGCCTGCCGGGTGCTGCTGGGTATTGGCGAGGGACCGGCCTCACCGGTGGCTACACATGCCTTGTACAAGTGGTTCCCCAATGACCGTCGCAACCTTCCCGTGGCGCTGTTGCATACCGGCAGTGCGCTGGGGCTGCTGGTAGCGGGTGCCATGATCCCATGGATCAGTGTGCACTACGGCTGGCGCATGAACTTCATCGTGCTGGCGGTGATCGGCGCGGTGTGGTGCGTGCTGTGGTGGCGGCTTGGCAGCGAGGGCAACCTCGACCGCATTCGCCCGGGCCAGCTTGAAGAAGGGCAGGCCCCTGTTCCCTATCGTCGACTGCTCGGTGACCGCACGGTATTGGGCAACTACTTGTGCCACTTCGCCGCCAATTGGTCCCTGGCATTGACCCTGACCTGGGTACCGAGCTACCTGGAAACCGGGCTGGGTATCGACCCGATCATGACCGGCCAGGTGTTCGTCCTGTTCGTGGTGGTTACCACGCCGCTGAGCCTGTTCATGGCCTGGCTGTCCCAGCGAATGATGCGTGCCGGGTTGGCCACACGCTGGTCGCGCGGTGCGTTCGTTTCCGTGTGCCTGATCGCCAGCGGGCTGCTGTCGGCGGCATTGTTTCTGCCCGGTCTGAGCAACGTCGAGCGGATCGTCAGCCTCACGTTCAGCGGCGGGCTGGCGCTGGTGATGTACTCCGTGGGGCCTGCCATGCTGGCGGAGTTCACGCCCAGCGGGCAGCGCGGCGGCATTCTGGCGATCGGCAACGGTATCGCCTCGTTGGCCGGGCTGTCGGCACCGGTGGTCACCGGTTTGCTGGTGCAGGGCGCCGGGGCCGGGCACACGGCAGGGTTTGGCCAGGGTTTTCTGGTGTGCGGCGCGGTGCTGGTGATTGCCGGGCTGATCGGGCTGGCCTGGATGGACCCGCAGAAAACCCGGCAACGTCTGGTGCAGGTGGGCACGGCTGCGCCAGCCCAAGCGTGATGTTCACAGCGCTCAGAGGCTCTGCTCCGCCAGGGCCTCGCGCTCGATCAAGGTGCCTTTCCAGCGCTCGCTGCGCACTGCATCCACCAGCAGTGCGCGCACCAGATCGCGCATGCAGGCGGCGGCGAACGACAGCGGCTTGTGCTGCGAGTGGGCCAAGGCGATGGTGCGGGTGATGCGCGGTTCCACTATCAGCCGCGCGCTGGCAGGCGCGGCCAGATCCAGCAGCGGCGGCCAGTTGCTGATGGTGGCCGCCAGGCCAGCACGGACCAGGCTGGTGATACCGGGGGCCGACTGCTGTTCGTAGCTGGAGTCCAGTGTCACACCGGTTTCCATGGCAGCCTGCTCGATGCGCCTGCGCAAGTGCAGGCTACGGGGTGGCATAACCAGGCGGCTCGCCGCGGCCTCAGCCAAGGTGATGGGCGACTCGTCAGGCCCGTGCCCAGGCAGGCCGACCCAGTACAGGTCTTCGGAAAACACGGGCTCGGCGACCACATGGACAAGCTCTTCGGCGTTGGGCACCACGCCGAAATCCACCTTGCCCAGCTCAATCGCCTGGCCACCTTCGCGGCTCAGGCCATCCCAAACGGTGAGCTTGATCCCCGGGAAGCGTGCCTGGGCCTGGGTAATGATGGCCGGCAACAACAGTGCCGAGGCAGTGGCGGGAATCGAGATGGCCACGTGCCCCTTGGGGTTGCCGCGGCTGGATTTCAGCTCGTCTTTCACCGAATCGAGCTGCTGCACGACCGATCGGGCCACTTCGTACAACTGCCGCCCGGCATCGGTCAGTTCGATACCGTCATGCTGGCGCGCCAGCAGTTGCATTTCCAGTTCGCTCTCCAGCAGGCCTATCTGTCGGCTCAAGGCCGGTTGGGCGATGAACGCCTGGCGTGCGGCATTGGAAAAACTGCCGGCTTCGACAATGGCGATCAAATAACGCAGCTGTTTCAAAGTCATTGTGGTTCTCAGGCTATGCCGAAGTGATATGGCAACCATCGGGAGACGCTATTTGTTCAGCCCCGGTGGCCTACTTAGTATCGGTAAGCAGCAAAACGAGGATAACAGAAACGTTCGAATAATTACCCAAGCCCTTGCCTGCAGGCCTTTGCGCCGTACTTAAGCATTAACTCGCAATTCACTCTCTAATAAACACAATAAGAGGTTAAGAGTGATGGCATCTCGTATTTTCGGTCGCTCGGGACCGTTGTCGGTACTTGCCTCATCAGT
Organism: Pseudomonas sp. TYF_14; assembly: GCF_043105275.1. Taxonomy (NCBI): domain Bacteria; kingdom Pseudomonadati; phylum Pseudomonadota; class Gammaproteobacteria; order Pseudomonadales; family Pseudomonadaceae; genus Pseudomonas; species Pseudomonas sp. TYF_14. The sequence goes on along the minus strand of NZ_JBICLK010000057.1, from coordinate 42,903 downwards.
ACTTTTTTCTGCGTCTGCCGGTGCCGCTCAGTTTCACTGGGGTGAACTTGAGGGGCAATTCGACTCGGCGCTTTCCTTTGGTACCAGCATTGCGACTGCCAACCCTGACCCGGCCCTGCACAACAGCGCCAACAGCGATGACGGCCGCCTGAACTTTGCCTCTGGCGATGTGTTTTCAGCGGTGTTCAAAGGCACCCATGACCTGGAGCTCAAGCACGACAACCTGGGGGTGTTCCTGCGCGGTACCTACTGGTACGACACGGCCCTGCGTGATCACGATCAGCGCTTCAAGCAGGTCGAGGACAACAACCGCAAGCGCTCGGCCAAGACCGCAGGTAGCCAGCTGCTCGATGCCTTCGGTTACTACCTGTACGACATCGACGGCCAACCGGGTTCGCTCAGGCTGGGCAAGCAGGTGGTCAACTGGGGTGAGAGCACCTTCATCCAGGGCGGACTGAACGTCATCAACCCCTTCAACCTGGCGGCCTTGCGCCGCCCCGGCTCGGAAGTGAAGGACGCGCTGGTGCCGGTGAACCTGTTCTACTTCACCCAGAACCTCACCGAAGCGCTGTCGGTCGACGGTTTCTATCAGCTGGACTGGGAACAGACCCAGCTCGACAACTGTGGCACGTTCTTTTCGAACAACGACTTTTTGCCCGATGGGTGCGATGGCCTCGACGTGGGCGCCAAATTGCTCGGCAACCCCACAGCCGTGGCGGGGCTTGCGCCGTTCGGTGTGAACCTTACCCGCGAAGGCGTGCGCATACCTCGCGGCAGCGACCAGGATGCCCGCAACAGCGGGCAGTGGGGCGTTTCGCTGCGCTGGTACGTGGCGGCGCTGGACACCGAGTTTGGCGCTTACGCGGCGAACTACCACAGCCGCACGCCTTACCTGGGTACGGTCAGCAGCCCGTATTTCGACAACCGCCGTTTCGCCCCGCAGTTGTGCGCCAACCTCGCTATCGGGCTTGCAGACTGTGCCGCTTTCCTGGGCTCCAGCGCAGGCCAGTCGCTGGTCGGCGCGCTACGCCTGGGCACCTCGCAGTACCGGGTGCAATACCCCGAGGACATTCGCCTCTACGGCCTTTCGTTCTCCACCACCCTGCGCACCGGCACGGCGCTGCAGGGGGAGCTGAGCTACCGGCCGAACATGCCCATGCAGCTCAACGGTACCGACATCATCCAGTCGCTGTTGAACGTCGATGGCCGCTCGCCCTTGCTGGGTGACGGCCTGCGGCCAGACAGCGCCAGTACGTTGTTCGACGGCTACCGCCGTAAAGAGATGACCCAGTTGCAGGTAACCGCTGTTCACGCTTTCAGCCAGGTGATGGGGGCCAACCAGTTGCTGTTGATAGGCGAGGCGGGCGCCACCTATGTCGGCGGTCTGGAGGGCGCCTATGGCCCCCGTTACGGGCGCTCGGGCACGTTCAACAGCGGCGAACTGGCGGACAACAGCGTGTGCGTGGCCATTTCCAAAACCCCTGAGCATTGCAACGACGAAGGCTTCATGACCCCGTTTTCCTGGGGCTACCGGCTGCGTGCCACCTGGGCCTACCCCAACGTGATTGCCGGTTTCGACCTGCGGCCGAACCTGTCCTGGGCACATGACGTGCACGGCACCGGCCCGGTGGAGGGGTCGGCGTTCAGCGAAGGCTCCAGGGCCATCAGTGTCGGGTTGGATGCGACGCTCGCCAGCACCTACAGCCTGAGTGTGTCGTACACCGACTTTATCGACGGCGACTATGGCACCCGCGGCGACCGGGACTTCATCTCGCTGAGCCTGGGCGTCACTTTCTGAGGGCATGACAATGAAAATGCGCATGGTGATGATTGGCCTGTTCTGGGCGAGTGGCACGCTGGCAGCAGCCGGCCTGCCCGACAACCTGACCCCGGTGGGAGCCGAGCGTGCTGCCAGCCCCGACGGGCGCATACCGGCCTGGCAAGGTGGGTTGAGTACAGCCCAGCAACGCCTGGGCGACAACGGCACGCCGCTGGACCCGTTTGCCGATGAGCAGCCTCTGTACCGGATCACGGCCGCCAACTACCGGCAGTACCGAGGTCAGCTTACCGACGGCCAGGTGGCCTTGCTCAAACGCTTCCCAGCCAGCCTGAGCTTGCCGGTGTATCCCACCCACCGCAGTGTTGCGGTACCCGACGCGGTCGCGGCATCGGCCGCCCGCAACGCCGAGCAGGCGCAGCTGGATGACCAGGGCAACGGTGTGCGCGGTTTCACTGGCGTTATCGCCTTTGCGCAGCCAACCAACGGCCTGGAGGTGATCTGGAACCACCTGACCCGGCATCGCAACGTGAGTTACAGCCTGAGCTCCGACAGCGTCACGCCGCTGAAGAATGGCCGCTTCGTGCTGATGAGCGCGCGTCAGGAAGTGGCCCGGCCCGAAGGTTTGGCCAACCTGGGGGCGGGCAATGTACTTTATTACTTCACCTACCGCATGACGGCGCCCTCGCGGCTTGCCGGCGATGCGATGGTGGTGCATGAGACACTGGACCAGGTCGCCGAACCGCGTTTGTCCTGGGTGTACAGCGCCAGCCAGCGGCGGGTACGACGGGCGCCGAACATCGCCTATGACACCACTGGCCCTGGCACCGCCGGCCTGCGGACCGCCGACAGTCGCGACATGTTCAATGGCGCGCCTGACCGGTATGACTGGAAGCTGCTGGGCAAGCAGACGCTGCACGTGCCCTACAACAGCTACCGCTTGGCATCGCCTGAGCTGCGCTATGCGGACCTGATCAAGCCAGGCCACATCGACCCGGCACCAACCCGCTACGAACTGCACCGGGTATGGGTCGTGGAGGCGACGTTGAAGCCCGGGGCGCAGCATATCTATGCCAAGCGCCGGTTCTACCTGGATGAAGACACCTGGGCCATTCTCGAAACAGACAGCTACGACGCGCGTGGCGAGCTGTGGCGCACCTCACAGGCCCATGGTTTCTTTCACCCCAGCGGCCAGGTGGCGGTCAACGCCATGGAGATCACCTACGACCTCAAGAGCGGCCGCTACCATGCATCGGGCTTGATCAACGAGCAGCGTCGGCCCTTTGCCTTCAATGTGCGCACCAGCCTTTCGTACTTCTCGCCCGGCGCCCTGCGCAGCTTTGGTGTGCGCTGATGGGCGTGCCTGAACCACGGCCTGACTGGTCGCGGCGGCTGTTGGGGCAGGGTGAGGCGCCTGATCCGCGCTTCACGCTGGCCAACGAACGTACCTTCCTGGCCTGGGTCCGGACCGCGCTGGCGCTGCTGGGTGGCGCAATCGCCATCGAAACTTTCGCCGGCCACGTCCTCGAGACACCCCTGCGGCTGTGGCTGGTCGCTGGCCTGATGCTGCTGAGTGCATTGCTGAGCGCTGGCGCCTGCCTGCGCTGGCTGCGGGTAGAGCGGGCATTGCGTCAGCGACGTCCGTTGCCGTTGCCGGCACTGGTGCCCTTGTTGGCGCTGGGCTGCCTGGTCGCTGTACTGCTGGCAGGTCTCGTCCTGTGGCCACGCTGGCATGGGTGATCCGGGCCTGCAGGCAGAACGCACCGAGTTGGCCTGGCGGCGCACTGTGCTGGCGCTGGTGGTGGTGGCGGGGTTGGCCTGTCGTCAGGGCGATGCGTACGTGCTGGCATTGGCGGGCGTGGCCGCGCTGGCGCTGCAGGCCCGCCAAGGGCGGCGTTACGAACGGGGCCTGGCGATGTTGCAGGCCGAACGCGGCCAGCCTGCGCCGTGGGGAGTGCTGGCACTGGGTAGCGTGGTGTGGCTCATGGCATTGGCAGGCTTGTGCCGGTTGGCGAAGGGCGGCTGAGCACAGTGCCGGCGCCGCCCGCTGCCGCTCAGGGCGTGACGATACTGAAGCGCGAATCAGCCTCTTCCAGCCCCCCCATGAATTGCAGGAACTTCACCCGCTCGCCTTTGATTTCGATTGCCCCTGCTGTGGCTTCCTTGAGAAAGCCTGTCTGCTTCAAGGCAATGCTGTCCAGTGTCTGTTTGCGCATGATGACCTCTACATCGGCCTTGGCGTGGCGCGCCAGGTCGCGGTGGGTGAGGACGCCGTTGCGCAGGGTGAGGGCGTAGTCTTCGTCCAGGTCGGAAAACCGCCAGTTGATGGTCAGGTTGCTATCGGCAGCCTTGTAGGCATTCACCCGCACGCCCAGGTAGTCGAAAAACAGGCTGGGTGTCAGGGCCCGCACCATGTCATCGGCGTTGCCGCCGCTACCCGCACCGGCGGCAACGCCTGAGCGCAATTCCTGCGCGCCACTGAGGTAGGCATTGCGCCAGGTGGCGTTCTCACTCTGGTAACCCAGTTGCTCCAGCGCGTCGGCCTGCAGTTCGCGGGCCTCGGTGTTGTCTGGCTCGGCGAATACCAGGTGGTTGACCAATTGCGCCACCCAGCGATAGTCGCCCTCGGCGAAGGCCTGGCGGGCCTGGGTCAGCACCTGATCGGCACCCCCCATCGCCGCCACGTAACGCTTGCCGGCCGCTTGCGGTGGCAATGGGTCGAGGTTGGCCGGGTTGCCGTCGTAGAACCCCATGTAGCGTTGATAGACGGCCCTGACGTTATGGCTGAGCGAGCCGTAGTAGTCGCGGCTGTACCATTTGCTTGCCAGGCGCGGCGGCAGGCTGGCCAGGGTCTGGGCAATTTCCATGGGGGTCTGGCCCTGATTGATCAGGCGCAAGGTCTGGCTGTCGATGAAGGCATACATATCGCGCTGGTCGGCCAGGTAGTCGCGGATGGCCGCACCACCCCAAGTGGGCCAGTGATGCTGGGCGAACACCACCTCGGCCTGCTCGCCGTAGCGCACCAGCGATTGGTCCAGGTAATGGGCCCACACTTTCGGATCGCGCACCAGGGCCCCGCGCAGCGTCAGTACGTTGTGCTGCACATGGGTGGCGTTCTCGGCCATGCACAGTGCCCTGAGCGCCGGGAAATAAATGTTCATTTCCGCCGGCGCCTCGGTGCCCGGGGTCAGCTGGAACTCCACCTCCACGCCGCTCAGGGTCATGCGTTGCAGCGGTTGGCTGATTTCGAGCGTCGGCGCGATGAGGCTGACAGTGGCATTGGCCGGCACGCCCTTGCCCAGTCCGGCATCCACCTGGCCTCGCGACCCACGGGGCAGGGGGGCGCCGTACATGTACTGGGCGCGGCGTTTCATGGCCGGTCCGGCCAGCACGTTTTCGCCGATGGCATGTTCGAAGAACCCCTCGGGCGCGATGACCTGGACTTTGCCAGCCTTGACGTCCGCCTCGTTGATCACCCCGCGCACGCCGCCGAAATGGTCGACGTGCGGGTGGGTGTAGATCACCGTGGTGACCGGCTTGCGCGGACGGTGCTTGAAGTAAAGTTCGAGGCCCGCCTTGGCGGTCTCCACGGCAAGCAGCGGGTCAAGCACAATCAGCCCGTCCTTCCCTTCGACGATGGTCATGTTGGCCAGGTCCAGACCGCGAAGCTGGTAGATGCCCTCGGTGACCTTGAACAGCCCGGCGATGTTGTTCAACTGAGCGATGCGCCACAAGCTCGGGTTTACCGTGGCAGGGAATTGCGCCGGTTCCAGAAAAGCATACTGGGCCAGGTTCCACACGGTCTTGCCATCGGCCGTCGCGACTGGCCCGTCGAACCGCTCGACCAGCCCACGCCGGGCTGTTTCGTAATCGACGCGATCCTCGAAGGGCAACCGTTGCAGCCACTGCTGGTTGCTGGCCTGAGTGGCCGGGGTGGCATCCTTGGCCGCTGTTGCGGCCAGGCTCGGAAGGGGGGCCAGCAGGGCAAGCGCCAGCATCGACAGTGAAAAGCGCATGGGATGTCCTTGTTGTTATTGGGGCAGAACACTCTAGGGGAGGGGCTTGCGCACCAGCCAATACCAGAGCGGCATGGCCGCTATCGCGTTTCCTGATGGCTTCAGGCGGGGGGGAGCGTGAGGATCTGTTCGACCAGCCAGGCCAGGGCGGGGTCGTGCTGACGGTGGCTCAGGTGCACCACTTCCAATTCGAAAGGCTCCAGGGCAAATGGCAGTTCGTGCACCGCCAATGGCAGCAGGTGCGCAAACTGCTGCGCCAGTTGCCGCGGCAGCACCACACACATGTCGGTGGCTGCGGCCAGATGGGCGGCCTGCAGGTAGTTGGGCGTGGTATAGGCGATTTGCCGGGTCAGGCCTTGCTCGGCCAGCCACTGGTCGACCATGCCCCGGGTCTGGCCGCCGTGCACCCAGATGTGCCGCAAGCCCAGGAATGCGTCGAGGTCCAGTGCCTGGCCCGGCGCCAGGTGCGGGTGCTGCTGGCGCAGCGCGATCTGCAGGGTTTCACGGCGCCAGGGGTGGCGGGTGAAGCGCGCCGGCACCTCGTCGAAACGGCCCAGTACCAGGTCGAGGTCGCCCCGGTCCAGCGCCTCGGCCGGCAGGTTGGGGGCCAGGTGCACCACGTCGATGCGCACGTTGGGTGCCAGTAGCTCCAGCCGCGCCAGGAGTGGCGGCATGCACAGCTGTTCGACGAAATCGGTGAGGGCGATGCGCAGCTGGCGATGGCTGCGCTGAGGCTCGAAACCATCGCCGGTGCCCAGCGTCTGCTCGATCTGCTGTAACGCCGCACGTATCGGCCCCTCCAGTGCCAAGGCCCGTGGCGTCGGGCGCATGCGCCGGCCCACGCGGACCAGCAGCGGGTCACCCAGCTGGTCACGCAGGCGCGCCAGGGCATTGCTCACGGTCGGCTGGGTCAGGGCCAGACGCTCGGCTGCCCGGGATACATTCTGTTCACGCAGCAACATGTCGAAGACGCGCAGCAGGTTCAGGTCGAAGTTCGAAATATTCATGCTGAAAATATATGGCATACGAAATGGAAATTTCAAAAATACCTTCGGCCTGCTTAGGGTGATCACAGTCCTCATACCTACAAGAAAGCAGGAGCGTTGCGCGTGAATACTCCCTTCCCGATCAATCAGGTGGCTGTGATAGGTGCAGGCACCATGGGCCGCGGCATCGTCATCAGCCTGGCCAACGCCGGGCTGTCGGTGCTGTGGCTGGACTGCAACGCGGCAGCGCTCGAAGCCGGGCTGGGCATGGTCAGCCAGGCCTGGGCCCAGCAGGTGGACAAGCAGCGCATCACCCAGGCCCAGGCCGACGCCTGCCTGGCGCGTGTGCAGGCAGTGGACGGCTATCCGGCGTTGGCGGAGGCCGACCTGGTGATTGAAGCGGTGTATGAAAACCTGGCGCTCAAGCAGGAAATCTTCCGTGCACTGGATGCACACCTCAAGCCACGGGCGATCCTGGCCAGCAACACCTCGGCGCTGGACATCGACGCGATTGCCGCCGTCACCCAGCGGCCGTCCCAGGTCCTGGGGCTGCATTTCTTCAGCCCTGCGCATGTCATGAAGCTGCTCGAAATCGTGCGTGGGACGCACACCGATCAGAAGGTGCTCGATGCCGCCAAAGCGCTGGGCGAGCGCATGGGCAAGGTGGCGATCGTGGCAGGCAACTGCCCTGGTTTCATTGGCAATCGCATGTTGCGCAGCTATGTGGGCGAAGCGCGCAAGTTGCTGCTTGAAGGGGCGTTGCCTCACCAGGTGGATGCGGTACTGCAGCAGTTCGGCTTCGCCATGGGGCCGTTCCGCATGTACGACGTGGTGGGCATCGACCTGGAGTGGCGCGCCCGGCAGTTGGCCGGGCAAGGCATGCACGACCCGCTGGTGCAGGTCGATAATGCGCTGTGCGAGCTCGGCCGCCTTGGGCAGAAGACCGGGCAGGGCTATTACCGCTATGCCCCCGGCAGCCGGCAGGCCGAGCATGACCCGCAGGTCGACGCGTTGGTGCTGCAGGTGTCCCAGAACCTTGGCTACCGACGTCGGGGCATCAGTGCCGAGGAAATCCTCGAACGTTGCCTGCTGGCACTGGTCAACGAAGGGGCGAAGGTTCTCCAGGAAGGTATCGCCGCCAGCAGCAGCGACATCGACCGGGTCTGGCTCCACGGCTATGGCTTCCCGGCTGCCACTGGCGGGCCCATGCGCTGGGCTGACGAGCAGGGGGCGCCGTTTATCCTGGCCCGGCTGGAATACCTACAGGGCGTGCTTGGCGAGCATTGGCGCCCGGCAGGGCTGCTCTACTCACTCGTGGCCGGTGGCAAGCGTTTCGAGCCGCGTGGGGAGGTTCAGGCATGAACTACCAGGCGCCCCTTCGCGACATGCGTTTCGTGCTGCATGAACTGTTCGACCTGAGCGGACATTGCCAGCAACTCGGTATCGAACTGGATCGCGACACCCTCGACGGCATCCTTGAGGAGGCCGCACGCTTCACTGGCCAAATCATCGCACCGCTCAATCGCAACAGTGACGAACAGGGCTGTCAGTGGGTGGGCGGTGAGGTCACCACCCCGGACGGCATGCGGGACGCCTATCGGCAATACGTCGAACATGGCTGGGCCAGCATGACCGGGCCGCAGGCCTATGGTGGGCAGGGTCTGCCGCAGATGGCATCGGCCAGCTTCCATGAAATGCTGATGGCGGCGTCGTTGTCGTTCCGCATCTACTCCGGCCTGACCGAGGGCGCGGTCCTGGCGTTGCATCGCCATGGCAGCGAGCCACTCAAGCAGGCCTACCTGAGCCGTATGGTCAGTGGCGAGTGGGCCGGCACCATGTGCCTGACCGAGCCGCAGGCCGGCACCGACCTGGCGTTGCTGCGTACCCGCGCCCATCCGGAAGCGGACGGCAGCTACCGCATTACCGGCAGCAAGATATTCATCAGTGGTGGCGAGCAGGACCTGACCGACAACATTGTTCATCTGGTACTCGCGCGCCTGCCTGATGCGCCGGCCGGTGTCAGGGGCATCAGCCTGTTCCTGGTGCCCAAGCTGCTGCCCGGTGGCGAGCGCAATGCGCTGTGCTGCGGGGCGCTGGAGCACAAGATGGGCATCAAGGGGGCCTCGACCTGCGTGATGAACTTCGACGGTGCCCAGGGCTGGCTGGTGGGGGAGGCCAACCAGGGCCTGGCCTGCATGTTCACCATGATGAACGATGCCCGCTTCCAGGTCGGCCTGCAGGGGCTTGGTATTGCCGAGGCCGCTTTTCAGGGAGGGCTGGCCTACGCCCGGGAGCGTCTGCAGTCGCGCTCGCTTGCCGGGCCGGTGGCAGCGGAAAAGCCTGCCGATCCGATCATCGTCCATCCAGACGTGCGGCGTATGCTGCTGACCCAGAAGTCCCTTACCGAGGGCTGTCGCATGCTGGGCATCTACACCGCTCGGCAACTGGACCTGGAGCATGCTGCGAAAAGTGCACCGGCGCGCCAGGCCGCAGCTCGGCGGGCGGCGTTGCTGATCCCTATCGTCAAGGCGTTCTTCACCGACGTCGGTCAGGAAGTCGCAAGTCTTGGGGTGCAGGTGTACGGCGGTCACGGCTACATCCGCGAGTGGGGCATGGAGCAGTTGATGCGCGATAGCCGCATCACCCAGCTTTATGAAGGCACCAACGGCATACAGGCCCTCGACCTGATACGACGCAAGGTCCTCGGGGACGGCGGGGCCGAGCTCAATCTGCTGATCGACGAAATGGCGTTGCACGTCAGGGCTGCCAATGCGCTCGACGGCCTGCAGTCCATGGCGACGGCTGTGGGTCAACGTTTGGAGGAGTGGCGCGCCTTGTCCGCCCACGTGGTCGAGGCCTGTGAACGTGACCCTCAGGAGTCAGGGGCAGTGTCGGTTGATTTTCTTGCCTACTCGGCCTACGTGCTGTTGGCGGCGATGTGGTTGCAAGCGGCTGTGTGCGCTCAAGCAACGCTTGTCGCCGGCAGCGCGGAAACAGCCTTCTACAGGGCCAAGCTTGACGCCGCAACGTTCTACTGGCGGCGGCTCCTGCCCCGCGCCACTGCTCACCGCGAGGCCCTGCTGGGTGGCGCAGATTGCCTGATGGCGCTACCGGCGAGCGATTTCGCGTTCTAGCGCACGGCAAACCACACGAACAAGGAGAGTGCGATGCAGCCTTTCAGCTTTGCCACCACTGCGCAGATCCTCTGCGAACCCGGCGCGGTGCAGCGCCTTGCAGGTCTGTGCCGCGAGCGCGGTGCCAAGCGTGTTTTGATTATCAGTGACCCGGGTATCGCCCGCCTTGGCATGCTCGATGACCTGCTGCCGGGGTTCACGGCAGCCAAGGTCGGTGTGGCGATCTTCAGTGAGGTTAGGGCCGACCCCAGCGAGGCATGCGTGCTGGCGGCCGCCCAGCGCGCCCGGCATATCGGCGCCGACCTGGTGGTGGGGTTCGGCGGCGGCAGCTCGATGGATGTGGCCAAGCTGGTTGCGCTGCTGGCCCACCGCGATTGTTCGCAGCCCATCGCCGAGCTGTACGGCATCGACAGGGCCAAGGGCCGCCGGCTGCCGTTGATCCAGGTGCCCACCACGGCAGGTACCGGTTCGGAGGTGACGCCGATCGCCATCGTCACCACCGGCGCCACCACCAAGATGGGCATTGTTTCGCCGCTGCTGTTGCCAGACCTGGCAGTGCTCGACGCCGTCTGCACCCTCGGCCTGCCATCGGCGGTGACTGCTGCTACCGGTATCGATGCCATGGTGCATGCCATCGAAGCCTATACCAGCCGCCTCAAACGTAACCCGCTGTCCAGCCTGCTGGCCCGTGAGGCGCTGCGGCTGCTGGCGGATAACCTTGACCAGGCTGTGCACAACGGCGGCAACCTGCAGGCCCGCCAGGCCATGCTGCTGGGGGCTTGCCTGGCCGGCCAGGCCTTTGCCAATGCACCGGTGGCGGCGGTGCATGCCCTGGCCTATCCGCTGGGTGGGCACTTTCATGTTCCCCATGGCCTGGCCAACGCGCTGGTGTTGCCGCATGTGCTGCGCTTCAACCTGCCGGTGGCGGCAGTGGACTACGCCGAATTGGCCGTGCCGCTGTTGGGGGCCCGTTTGCAGCCCGGTGATCAGCGCCAGCAGGCAGAACAATTCGTGGCCGAGCTGGCCGCGCTGAGCAGCCGCTGCGGGTTACCTGACCGCCTGCGCGACGCCGATGTACCGCGTCATCGGCTTGGCCAGCTGGCCGAAGACGCGATGCAACAGCAGCGCCTTTTGGTCAATAACCCGCGTGAAGTCACCCAGGCCGATGCGTTGGCCATCTATGAGGCAGCCTACTGATGAACCACCTCCGGCGACGTGAACACTATCGGCACTACACGCCCATAACCACTCGGTGGCACGACAACGATGTCTATGGCCACGTGAACAACGTGGTCTATTACAGCTTTTTCGACAGCGCCGTGAACCGCCTGCTGGTGCGGGAGGGCGGGTTGGATATCGACCAGGGGAGGGTGATCGCGCTGGTGGTCAGCTCCGCCTGCGACTACCAGGCGCCGGTGGCCTTCCCGCATGACATCGAAGTGGGCCTTGCGGTGAGCCGGTTGGGCAACACCTCGGTGCACTATCAGTTGGCGGTGTTCCTCTCCGGCCAGCCACTGGCCTGTGCCACCGGCCGCTTCGTCCATGTATTCGTCGACCGCGAAGGGCGGCGTCCGGTGCCGGTGCCTGACTGCCTACGGCATGTGTTGAGCGAACTGCAGCCCCTATCCTCTGAGGAACAGCCATCATGAAAGATGCCGTGATCGTCGCCACTGCTCGCACCCCTATCGGCAAAGCCATGCGTGGCGCCTTCAACGACCTGAAAACCCCCAGCATGACGGCTGTCGCTATCCGCGCCGCAGTAGAACGTGCTGGCATCGAACCGGCGCAGGTCGATGACCTGGTGCTGGGGACTGCCATGCAGAGCGGCACTGCCGCGATCAACCCGGGTCGGCTGTCGGCGCTGGCCGCCGGCCTGCCCCAATCGGTCAGCGGTCAGACCGTCGACCGCCAGTGTGCTTCAGGCCTGATGGCCATTGCCACGGCGGCGAAGCAGATCATGGTTGATGGCATGCAGGTGACCATTGGCGCAGGTCAGGAGCAGATCAGCCTGGTGCAGCAGGTGCACAACCAGCTGGCCAGTGAGGCTTATGACCCCGCGGTATTGCGCATGAGCGAGCATGCCTACATGCCGATGCTGCAAACGGCCGAACGGGTGGCCCGGCGTTATGGCATAAGCCGCGAAGCACAGGATGTCTACGCCCTGCAGTCTCAGCAGCGCACGGCGGCGGCGCAGGCGGCGGGGTTGTTCGCCGCTGAAATCGTGCCGGTGATCGCACGCAAGAAGGTGGTGGACAAGCTGACAGGTGTCGTCAGCCATGAAGAGGTGCGCCTGACCCAGGACGAAGGGAACCGGCCGGCGACGACCCTGGCCGATCTGCAGGGGCTCAAGCCCGTGGTCGAAGGCGGTTGTGTCACGGCCGGCAATGCCAGTCAGCTGTCCGATGGCGCCAGTGCCTGCGTGCTGATGGAAGGTGCGCTGGCGGCGCGCTCGGGCATCGCGGCCCTGGGGCTTTACCGCGGTATCGCCGTGGCTGGCCTGGCCCCCGAGGAAATGGGCATCGGCCCGGTGTTGGCGGTGCCCAAGCTACTGCGCCAGCAGGGCCTGACGGTAGACGATATCGGGCTATGGGAGCTGAATGAGGCGTTTGCCTGCCAGGTGCTGTATTGCGCCCAGCAGTTGCAGATCGACCCGGCGAAACTGAACGTCAACGGCGGCGCCATTGCTATCGGCCACCCCTATGGCATGAGCGGCGCGCGGATGGTCGGCCATGCCTTGCTGGAGGGCAAGCGACGTAAGGTGAAGTACGTGGTCGTGACGATGTGCGTGGGCGGCGGCATGGGCGCAGCGGGCCTGTTCGAAGTGCTTTAGGCCGGTACCCAAGGCCAGCCCATGGCGCTGACCGGGACGCAGGCGCAACTCGCGCCCACAGTGTCCCGGCCAGGGCTGGTTATGAGCCTACAGCAACCGCGTGACGCGGAGCCGGCTGTGGCAATTGGCGGAAGCCTTCACGGATGGCAGCGATCAGTTCCGCGTCCTTGACGGGGCACAACCCGGGGAAAGGTTTGTTGGCATGGGTGAGCACGGCTTCGACGCTTTCCTGGTTATCCAGGTAAACCTGCCTGATTGCCTGGCTTTCCAGGTCCTTGCTGTTGCTGCAGTTCAGGGCGTGGTGAATGGCGAGCCCGGCGCCAAACGCCAGGGCCGGGGTTGCAATACCGTGCTTGCGGGCAAGGTCGATGCTGCTGAGGATGCGTTCGTTGCGTTGCAGCTTGCGCAAGGGGTCGCGGCCTACCCGGGCGCAGGGGTCTTTGAACGAGGTTTTGCAGCGCTCGAGAAATGCCTCGGCAAAGCGGCTGACCACCTCGGCCATCTGTGGGTATTCGGCCACCAGTGCGGGCGCGACCTCCTGGCGAATCAGGCGCTCGGCCAGTTCACTCACCCGCGCATCGCCCATGCCCTGGCCGACCCAGGCATGGCCCAGCAGGCTGGCGTACCAGGCCACGATGGCATGCGGGCCGTTCCACAGTCGGTTCTTGATGATCTGGATCTGGGCAATGTCTGGCACTGTCTTCACCTGGCGCAGGCGTTCGAGCAGATCGCTGCCGCGCTCCGCGTAAAGCGGCATGTCGGCTTCACTGTTGAACAGCACCAGATGCAGCTGGCTCATGGCGCTGCTGGGCTGTGCAAAAGGCCTGAAGTGGCCGATCAGCCGTTCGTACTCCGGTAGCGGCGCTGAAGGTTTGCGCGTGCTTGCGGGCTCGTCTTCCAGGCTGTTCTGGAACATCTGCGACTTGATGCGCAGCTGCCGTACCAGCGCGTCATTGCCCAGTTTGGACACGATGCGGCTGACCACCGTTTCGGCGAAATGGGTCTTCTGCAAAACCTGCTCGCTGATCGCAGGCGGGCACAGTAGCGACAACTCGGCTTGCACATGACGCCGCACGAACGCTGCACCGCCAACCTTGTTCAGCACGATCAGCAGGGTCAGCTCGCGGCCTCGGCGCTCGAAGCGTTGCAGCAGGCCTTGGGCGATCACCCTGGCCTGGCTTCTGATGGCCTGCTCGGGCAGGCTCAGGCCGATGATTTCGGCAGTGGTGTACATGCCGATCACGGCGTCGTCATCGTCCATGTCGATCATGCGCACGTTGTCGATGGTCTGGTCGAACGATGTGGCACCGTAGCGCACGCTGTAGCGGCCGAAGGCGCTGACGCTTTCGCGCAGCATGCGCGAGCGGGTTGCGGCAATGATTTCACGCGGTCGGGTGTAGCCGTCCCAATGGGAAAATACCTGCGTCAGGTAACCGCCGCCGATGGCGCCGAAACCATGAATGCCCACGCTGAACTGGTTCATCGAGGCCGGGAACGGCTCGCTCAATGCAGGCATGCCCAGGTCGGGTACGCACTCGCTCAGGTCGGCGAGAAATTCATGCATGCTGCGGTAGGCTTTGAGCGCGCCTGCCTTGATTTCCGGCGCAGGCGGCTTGATGTCCTCGATCAGGATCGCCTGCCCTTCGGCGCGCATCGCTGACAGCATGCCGTTTTCCGAGTCCTCGACCATGAAGCACTGGCCTGGCTCGCAATTGAGCGCGCGGGCGGCTTTCAGGAAAATCTCGGGGTGGGGTTTGCCTTGGCCCACTTCATCGCCACAAACGGTGATGTCGAAGTACTTCAGCACGTTGGCGTTGATCAGGTATTCCTCGGCGATGGCACGGCGGCTGGACGTGGCCACCGCCATGGTCAGGCCTGATTTGCGCAGGCGCTCCAGCACCTCCAGCAGGCCGGCCTTGATCGGTACGCCGTGATTGCGCACATACTCCAGTTCAAGTTCATCCGCGCGTTGGCGGATTTGTGCGTAAGGGAAGTCTTCGCCGTTATGCGCCTTGGCGAGGGCTTCGGCCTTTTTTGCGCTCAGGCCCAGCGAGCCAATCAGGGTCTGCTCGCTCAGCGCTTTGCCGAAGATTTCCAGAGAAGCTTGCTTGAGTGTCCTGAAGCGCAGGCGCTCGGTGTCGAAGAGGGTGCCATCCATATCGAAGATGGCGCTGAAAATCTGTTTACCGTGAAAGAAAAGCATTGGCTGTTGCCCCTTGTCGTTGCGTCAGGCATCTCGCCTGCAACAGGCGAGAACGGTGTGTGAGCTGCAGTGGGGGCAGTCAGGTCGGGGGCACACGTTCGACAGGGGGACGCTCAGGAGTGACGCAGAGGTAAGGCGGGGCGGAGCGGGGCGTGCAGAGGAGGTTGGCAACCGTTGAGGCGAGGCGGGTGGCGCGTTTGGCCTTGAGGTCACGCCCACTGGCTGCAGTCGGTTTCGCAGGCAGTGGGCGCAAATAGCGATGGATACGTGTGATTCCAAGCATGAGGTGCTTTGCTTCCTTTTCGTCATGGGTGATCCTTTTTCAGCCTTGCACGTATGCGCCGCGACATGCAAGGCTTGGCCTCCCGCTCGCATTACGCAACAAGGTGAACCCCAATGACCCAAGCTACCGACCAGGCCTTTTACGATCGTGCCGATGCGCACATCGAACTGGCGAACCAGCAGATCGAAAAGTTCGAGGACCTGGGCAAGGTAAGCGCCTCGCTGACCTTCGGTGCCGCGCGCTTCAGCGCCTGGATGAGCGCCCGCAGCTTCAAGAGCGGCGCGGAGCTGGGTGCGGCACGGGAAGAGATTCTGAAGTACTTCTGCGATCAGTACCGGATGATGCTCGAGGACAACCTCGATGAGCATATCGAGCATTTTGACCGGTACATGCTGGGTAAGAACGACTAGGTTCTGTGCAAGATCTCGAAAGTTTCATCCAATGAACCGCGTAAATTATCGCCGCATGATGCCAATTTGATGCGTTACTTTTGCTTTGTGCCTTATGGAGCTCCACGTAGAGCGGGAACCAATGATTCAGCGGATTCGCTCTGTTGTGGCTGCGCAGGGGCGGCGCTTATGAACCATTTACGACGGTAGGTAACCCTTTCAAAACCATACTTTTTAAAGTGGGCATCAGTACGGTCATGGTTTCTGTTGCGACCGTCATCCAGCCATAGGTCGATTCTTAAATCATCTTTCTTGAAAACAGTCTTGCCCGCAAGATCATCGCGCAGGACAGGGTGGGGAAGAGCGTCGTATGTCCCGTTTTTGCCTTTTTCCTTTATCAAGAAGTGATTGTAGGTCCCATCTTCCTGCTTCTTGTACACTGATAAGCTTTTTCCCCAGGTTTTTAAAAATGGTTTGAGTGGCTCCTTAGGTATCCCATGTTGTTTCAGAAATTGAGTAAGACCTGTTCTACGCCAAGGCATCAGTAACTTAATGATGCTTGTCCGACCTGATGGGTCAAACCTGTTTACCGGATCGCCCAGGCAATAACAGTATGTATTTACTCCACCCTGCCCAAACGGGCTCAACGCGTCTGGACTGAGGAATCGCATCAAGGCAGGACTATAGTAGCGATGTCCCTGGCCAAGACTATACGATTGTAAAATCTCGTCTTTCCACTCGCCATTGTACCCTAGGCACGCGTCTGGCCGGGCCCACAGTTCCCCGTAAGCTGTATACGACAGCGGCTGTTTCTTCATTCGCCTCTCGTCGACAAATATTCGGTAATTGAAGTGTTCACCTGCGTGTTTCATGTCAGAATGCTTCCAAACAGTGCGCCTGCACATAACCTGCTGCAGACCGCCTTTATTAGCAACTGGCAGTTTTACTAGGTTTTGTGCGCGCCGATGTCTTCAGCGATTTGGCCATTTCTGCAGCAGGATCGAAACGAATTTTTCCGCAGCCGGCGACAGCGATGCGCCGCGCCGGTACACCAGCCCTAGCGTGCGGGTGACTTGCGGCTCGATCAACGGCACGCTCACCAGCGTGGGGTGGTCGGCATTGGGCATGGCCAGGCTGGGCATGGCCGACACGCCCAGCCCGGCCTCGACCATGCCCAGCGACGTGGACAGGTGTTGCACTTCGTAGAACCACTTGGGCCGCAGGTTGAGCCCGGACAACGCATGGTCCAGCAGCATGCGGTTGCCACTTAGGCGGCCGACGCCGATCAGGCGGTAATCAGCCAGCTCTGTCCAGGTAACGGAGGCGCGATTCGCCAGTGGGTGGTCACGCCGGCAGGCCAGTACAAAGTGCTCCTGCACCAGCGAGACAAACTCGATGTCCGGGTGCTGGCCACTCATCATGTTGATGCCGAAGTCGGCCTCGCCGCGCAGCACGGCTTCGAGCCCGTCGTTGGCGCTAAGGTCCAGCAGGCGAATGCGGATTTTCGGGTATTGCTCGTTGTAATCGCGGATCACCGACGGCAGGAAGTAGAACGCCGCGGTAGGAATGCAGGCGAGGGTAACCTGACCGGTCTGGCGCTCGGCCAGCTCGCGGATGCTGAGGATCGAGTCTTCAAAATCATCCAGCAGGCGCCTGGCCTTGGGCAGGAAGTCGCGGCCCACGCTGGTCAGGCTGACCCGGCGAGTGGTGCGTTCCAGCAGCGAGGTGCCCAGACCTTCCTCCAGTTTCTTGATCCGCCGGCTCAGGGCCGGCTGGGACAGGTGAAGCGCTTCTGCGGCCTCATGGAAACTGCCAAGTTCGGCGATTTTCACGAAAGATCTGATGTCTTGCAGCTCATATTCCATAAGAAAACCTTCGACTGGCCTGGCGCGTTATTTATGTTTGAATCGCAATAATAGCTACGATATTTGCATTGGATTGATTTATCCATCCCTGTCACTCTTTTGCTCACAGCATCAATGATGTCCATTGATCAACAAGAGTGCGAAATCATGCAACGAATTCCTTGCGTACTCATGCGCGGCGGTACCTCCAAAGGGCCGTTCTTCCACGCCTGGGACCTGCCTGCCAATGTGGTCGAGCGCGACGAGTTGCTGATCAACCTCATGGGCTCTGGCCATGAGCTGGAAATCGACGGCATCGGTGGCGGCAGCCCGCAGACCAGCAAGGTGGCGATCATCAGCCCGTCATTGCACGCCGACGCCGACGTCGACTACCTGTTCGTGCAGGTGATGGTCGCACAGCGCCGGGTCGATACGGCCCCCAACTGCGGCAACATGCTGTGTGCGGTTGGGCCATTCGCCATCGAACAGGGGTTGGTAAAAGGCCAGGAAGGCAAGACCTTGGTGCGCATCCGTAACCTCAACACTGGCACCTTCGTCAATTCGTTGGTCGAAACGCCCGGCGGTATCGTGCGCTACGAAGGCCGTACGGCGATCGATGGGGTGCCGGGCACTGCCGCCCCGGTGCACCTGACCTTCCTCGACGCGGTCGGCAGCAAGACCGGCAAGCTGTTCCCCACGGGCAAGGCCCAGGACGTGATTGATGGCGTGCCGGTGACTTGCATCGACATGGCCATGCCGATGATGGTGGTGGAGGCCAGCCAGTTGGGTGTCAGCGGCTCGGAAACCCCGGCTCAGCTGGACGCCAACAGCGCGCTGCTCGAACGCCTGGAAGCGTTGCGGCTGAAGGCCGGAAAGGCCATGGGCCTGGGCGATGTCAGTGGCATGGTCATCCCCAAGCCAGTGCTGGTGTCCAAGCCGCGCTACGACGGCACGCTGCAGGTTCGCTATTTCATGCCGCACAACTGCCATCGTGCCTTGGCGATCACTGGAGCGGTGGGGCTGGCGACTGCCTGCGTCAGCCCTGGCACCGTGATTGCCGACCTGTTGGGCGAAGGCGCGCAGCAACTGGCCCAGGTCCGCCTGGAGCACCCAAGTGGCGGCATCGATGTTGCGCTGACGCGCAGCGGTGCCGAGGGCCAGACGATCCAGGCTTCGGTGGTGCGAACCGCCCGGCGGCTCTTCTCAGGGTTCGTCTACGCCCCTACATTCCGCAGGTTGGCCGGGTAGTTCCAGGCACCAATCCAGACCTGCACATTCGTAACAAGCGCATCCGCACAATTTCAACAATGGGTGATGCCATGAGACTCGCCAAATCGCTGTATTTCCAGATTCTCTGCGCCGTCCTGCTGGGCGTGGTGGTCGGACACTTCTGGGCGCAACAGGCCGTGGCCCTCAAGCCGCTGGGTGATGCGTTCATCAAGCTGATCAAGATGATGATCGCGCCGGTGGTGTTCTGCACCATCGTCACCGGCATCGCCGGCATGACCGACAAGCGTTCCCTGGGGCGCTTGATGAGCAAGACCCTGCTGCTGTTCCTGGGCCTGACGGTGGTCAGCCTGGTGATCGGACTGGCGGCGGTTTACCTGTTCAAGCCAGGTGCCGGCATGAACATCGATCCTGCTACCTTGAGCACAGCGGGCCTGAGCCAGTACACCGCGTCGGCCGCCAAGCTGAGCGTGGTGGACTTCTTCATGCACATCATCCCGGACACCTTCATCGGTGCCTTCAACAAGGGTGAGGTCTTGCCGGTGCTGTTCATCGCCGTACTCAGCGGTTTCGCCCTCTCGTCGATGGGCGAAAAGGGCAAGCCGGTACTGGATGTGCTGGAGTCGGCCTCGACCATGGTGTTCCGCATCTTCGGCTACCTGATGCGCTTTGCCCCGGTCGGCGCTTTCGGCGCACTGGCATTCACCGTGGGCCAGTACGGGATTACGTCCCTTGGTGCGCTGGCCAAGCTGGTGGGGACGTTGTACATCGCCTGCGCCTTCTTCGTGCTGGTGGTGCTCGGTGGCATCTGCCGCGCCCATGGCTTCAGCCTGTGGAAGTTGCTGCGCTATTTCCGCGAAGAGTTCCTCGTGGTGCTGGGTACTTCCTCCACCGAGCCGGTGCTGCCGCGCATGCTCGAGAAACTCGAGAAGCTTGGGTGCAAGAAAGGCGTGGTTGGCCTGGTGCTGCCCACTGGCTACTCGTTCAACCTGGACGGTACTGCCATCTATCTGTCGTTGGCAGCCGTGTTCATCGCGCAGGCCTGCAACATCGACCTGAGCCTGGGCCAGGTGGTCACCATGCTGGCGATCATGCTGCTGTCCTCCAAGGGCGCGGCAGGTGTCACCGGCAGCGGTTTCGTGGCCTTGGCCTCGACCCTTACCGTGATCCACGACATACCCCTGGCCGGCCTGGCCCTGTTGATCGGGGTCGACCGCTTCATGTCGGAAGCCCGTGCGCTGACGAGTCTTGCCAGCAACGCAGTGGCGACGGTGGTGGTTTCGTTGTCGGAGAACGCCTGTGACCGCCAGACGCTGCACAGCCGTCTGAACGGCGAGCCGGTGGTCACCCCCGTCGCTGAAACAGCCGACTGGGTCGCCGAACCACACCGCCACGGCTGAGCCCCGACACCCTCAAGCTTTTTGCAGGCCCCCACCAGGCGTTGCCGGGTGGGGGTCAGGGGGCCGTCTGCGCTGCAGGTGGCCACATAGACAATAAAAACAAGAGAACAAACCATGCTCGCACTTCTGGGCCTGATCATGGTGGTGACCTTCACCTACCTGATCATGAGTAAACGCCTGTCACCGATCGTCGCGCTGACCATCGTGCCGATTGTTTTCGCCCTTGTTGGCGGTTTCGCGCCAGACCTGGGCAAGATGATGCTCGATGGGCTGAAAATGGTCGCACCGTCTGCCGCGCTGCTGCTGTTCGCCATCCTGTTCTTCGGCCTGATGATCGACGCCGGCCTGTTCGACCCGCTGATCCGCAAGATCCTCAAGCGGGTGAATGGCGACCCGATCAAGATCGCCATCGGCACCGCCTTGCTGTCGCTGCTGGTGGCGCTGGACGGTGACGGCACCACGACTTACATGATTACCTGCGCTGCCATGCTGCCGCTGTACAAGCGCATCGGCATGAACCCGATGATCCTGGCGACCGTATCGATGCTGTCATTGAGCATCATGAGCGGCATGAGCCCGTGGGGTGGTCCCGCCACCCGTGCCATTGCCGCGCTCGGCCTGGATGCGACCGAATACTTCATTCCGATGTTGCCCACCGTCATCGGTGGGGCGGCGTGGGTCGTGTTCACCGCCTACCTGCTGGGCCGTGCCGAGCGCCGGCGTATCGGCAATATTGCCCTGGAGTCCGGTGGCGGCAACTGCTACATCAAGGAAATCCTCGGCGACAACCCGCACAAGCGCCCGCGCCTTGCCTATGTGAACCTGGTGCTGGTGATCGCCGTGATGACCGCGCTGGTGCTGGGGCTGATGCACGCGGCCATCCTGTTCATGATTGGTTTCGTCGCCGCACTGATGATCAACTACCCGCAGCTGGACCTGCAGAAAGAGCGCATTCTCGCCCACTCGGGCAACGCCATGACCGTGGTGCTGCTGGTGTTCGCCGCGGGCATCTTTGCCGGTATTTTCTCGGGTACCAAGATGGTCGATGCATTGGCCCAGACGCTGGTGGACTGGATTCCGGAAGCGTGGAGCCACTGGTTCCCGCTGGTGGTGGCGCTGACCAGCATGCCGCTGACCTTCGTGCTGTCCAACGACGCTTACTACTTCGGCGTTGTGCCGATCCTGGCCAATGCCGCGGCCGCGTACGGCATCGACCCGGTGGAAATTGCCCGCGCCTCGGTGCTTGGCCAGCCGGTTCACCTGATGAGCCCGCTGGTGGCCTCGACCCTGCTGCTGGTGGGCATGGTCGACCGCGATATCGGTGATTTCCAGAAAGCCACCGTGAAATGGGCCGTGCTCACCTCTCTGGTGATCACTGCGCTGGCACTGCTGACGGGCGCCTTGTCCTTCATGGTTTGAAGCACCCATGGCGCCGCTCGGCGCCCCGCTGACTCACCCAAGAACAACAACAGAGTAACCATCATGTCCCGATTTCTTTTCCGTGGGGCCACTTGTGGCCTGCTGTGCGGCTGGCTGCCTGTGGCCGGTGCCGCCGGTTTCATCGAAGACAGCAAGCTCAAGCTGCAGTTGCGCAACGTGTATTTCAACGAGAATTTCCGTGACGAGCAGGGTATGAGCGCCCGCGCCGCCGCCACTGCCAAAAGCGAACGGGTGGAATGGGCTCAAGGCTTTCTGCTCGACTACCAGTCGGGTTTTACCCAAGGCACCCTGGGCTTGGGCGTCGACGCCATGGGCCTGCTGGGCGTACGCCTTGACTCCGGCCGTGGGCGCAGCGGCACCGGACTGTTGCCGGTGCATGACGATGGTCGCGCGGCCGACGAATTCGCCAGCGCCGGTATCACGGCCAAAGCCCGCCTGGGCAGCACCGTGGTCAAGCATGGCACCTTGCTGCCCAAGACGCCGGTACTGGTGTACAACGATGCGCGCCTGCTGCCGCAGACCTATCAGGGCACTCAGCTGACCAGCACCGACATCGACAACCTCACCCTTACCGCCGGCCACCTGGATCGCTTCAAACAACGCGATTCATCCGATAGCACCGGGCTGTACCTGGACGGGTATGGCGGCCCAGCGTCTGGCGATTTCAGCTTCGCCGGTGCTGACTATGCCGTCAGCAAGCAACTGCGCCTGAGTTATTTCCATGGCGAGCTCGAGCATTTCTACCGCCAGGACTTCGCCGGGCTGGTGCACGACCTGCCGCTGGGCGGCGGCGTGCTGACCACCGACCTGCGTTACTTCAAAAGCCGCGACAGCGGTACGGCGTATGGCGGTGGCATCGACAACGACATGTTCAGCGGCCAACTGTCGTACGCCCATTCCGGGCATACCGTCGGCGCAGGTTACCAGGTGCTCGATGGTGAAGCGGGGCTGCCGTATATCAGTGGGGCCACGGTCTATTCGTTCAGCAACGTCGGCATCGGCAAGTTCATCGAGGAAGAAGAGAAGACCTGGATGGCCAGCTATGCCTACAATTTCGCTGCCGCCGGGGTGCCGGGGCTGACCTTCATGACGCGCTACCTGAGTGGCGACAATGGCCGTTCAGGTGGCGAGGGCATCAAAGAATGGGAGCGTGACGCCGAAATTGCCTACGTGGTGCAGGGCGGGCCGCTGAAAGGGCTGGGCGTAAAGCTGCGAAACTATGTGTATCGATCAGATTTCGCCCGCGGCCGAGACAGCAATCGCCTTTACCTGACCTACGATATCGCCATCTGGTGATGGCGCAGGCCGGACAAGATATCCGGCCCTGAACCGCCTGAGGCGCCGTGGTTCAGCGGCGCAGCAGGCGAGAGACCACCAGTGTGACGGCGGCGGTGATGGCCAGTGCGGCGAAGGGCTTTTCCTTGACGAACGAGGACACCGTGTCCAGGGTGTCGCCGTAGGTCTTGGTCACCTGGCCTGCGGCCTGACGCGCATCGCCTTCGGCTTCCAGCGCCGGGTCTTCGACCAGGCGACCTACGGCGCTTTGCGCCTTGCCAGCCAGGTCTTCTGCTACACCTTCGATCTGTTCGCGTTTCATGATGGCTTAGTTCCTTCCTGTGAGCGGCTTTGGGTTAACAGCACAGGGTTAGGGCGGTGAATCGTCGCAATGGTTCAAAGCGACTGTTTGTCACCTGCAGGTCATGCGCGCCGGCATAGAGTCGCACCTAGCATGAGCGTGCGAGGTTAGCGTGCCTTCTTTTCGAGGATCCGCGCCCCGGTCCCTTCCTTGCCCAGCACACCCTCGGGGTTGCGCAGCGGGCAGTCCTCCAGCGACAGGCAACCGCAGCCAATGCAGTTGTCGAGGCTGTCGCGCAGTGCTTCCAGTGTGCGAATGCGGGCATTCAGGTCTTCGCGCCAGGCCGTGGACATCTCGCTCCATTGTGCGGCCGTGAGCTTGCTGTTGGGGGCATAACGGCTGAAGGCTTGTTTGATTTCCTCAAGCGGAATTCCCGTGCGCTGGGCTACCTTGATGATCGCCAGGGTACGCAGCACCAGCGAGGGATAGCGGCGCTGGTTGCCAGCCGTGCGGACGCTGGCGATCAGCCCCTTGGTTTCGTAGAAGTGCAGCGCAGACACCGCCACGCCGCTGCGCTTGGCCACTTCACCCACTGTGAGCATCCGTGTGTTGTCCGCTGCCATATATGTTCGACCTAAAGTTAAGTTGAGCTTTTATAAGCCGGCCCGGTCGGCGGTGCAACGGTTTTTCCGGGTCATTGGGGTATGGCATGACGGCATTCGCCTTTGCCCATCACTTTCCAGTTGTTGGCACGTTACCCAAAGCCACGACGCACGGTTCTCACTTCATAGCCCAACCCTTCCAGGTAGGCCTTTACGAGCGCTGTGCGCCAGGGCTCAGGCTGATAGTGTCCGGACCAGTCGTCGACAATAAATACCCCGTTCTCATAGGCGATATAACCCGCAGCGCTAACGTTATTGCTGGCATTGAAATTCCACATTTCAGCGCCGCTGGCGTGAGTATTCAAGAGGGCGTCAGTAGAGGCGCCGAAGACGACCAGGGTCGTTTCGTCGCCTTCATTTATGAGTGTGTATTTGTAAATCAGTGATGGGCTGATTTTTTTTGCGCTATTGTTGTCGTTGATAATATTGATGTCTACGATGCCCTTGCTTATAAAGCTTTTGGCATCCTTGAGTTCGGTTTTAAGGTGTTTGGCTTGGTTGTTAGAAAGTAGGTGTCCCGTATGGGAGGGTTTGAATCGTTTGCTATAAGTCTTGCCTATCTTGATGGCGGTCTGAACAAATGTATTGATTGCGTTTTTTCCGCTAGGGTCTTGTGCGTTGACTGGGTCGTTCAGGCAGTAGGCATAGGCGTTGATGCCGCCTTTGAGGAAAGGGCTCTGGTGGTCTGGGCTGATGAATCGCATCAAGCATGGGATGAATATTCGGTACCCGTTTCCGAGTGCGTAACCGTTCAGCGCAGAAATGTAAAATTCACCATTGAACCCCACTGCTCCGGTCGGCTCCGCGTTGGCGTTTCGAAACCCATAGGGTGTGTAGTTTGCTGGCTGGCCTGTTGTTGGGGCCGTGGATGTTCGTGCGGCGCCATGTTGGTCACGGGCCTGGCTTTCCAAACGGGGTGCAATGGTCGGATCGTGTTTTTTACGGGGTGTCGAAGTTTTATGCGTTGACATATATCTGACTCCGTCAGATCTGGCACTTGGCATCAGTGATTACCCATTAGCCATTCGTGCTGTTTCGACGTCTTTTCGCTGCCAGGCCTGCAGGCTTCAAAGGAAGGTGAGTTCCTGTAGTCCTGCCCGATCTTTCACTGCCAGGGATCAAGGCGGACATTCCGATGAAGTCCCCAAGGCGCAAGCGAATTTTTAGTGCGCGAAGGCGCAACGTACGCACAAGAGCAGATTGGTGAGACTTAATCGTTCGCGGGATACGCTGCCTCCGATATTAGGTTTGCTGCCGGGCACGAATACGTTAGAGACGTGCTGCATAGCCTTTAGAAGGCGTATTCTCCCTCAAGCTCGTTACTGCTATACCGAGCGACTCAAGATGGGCTTTCGCGGGTTTCAACTGCTCAACCGAAGGTTTATAGTGTCCGGAATGGGTGTCTAACGTATAACCGTTGCCGTCTTTTATGATGCCCCCTGCACTGACAACTTCACTCTTGGTTCCGGTTATCCCTTGACCAAGATGGGCGATGCTTGGATGGCTGGGTTCATCTGCGCTGTAACTGCCTATGAAGAAATTTCTATCGCGTGTAAAGACAAATTTATGTTTGAATTGAGAATCGTTAAGTCTGAATAAGCTGGCGGGATTTTTGACCAGGGTGATGTGGGTTGTTTGATTTTTTATTGATTGGATTGCGAGCTTTACGTCCTCACTCAACTCATCGGCATACCAGTTGCCAAGTGCTTTCCAGTGATTGGTATTTTCTGTCCTCGATGAAAGATTTTTCTTAAATTTGACCGCTGCCAAGGCTACAGTGCCTGCCGTCTTGAATCGGGATTTTCCGCTAGGGTCGGTTGCGTTGATTGGGTCGTTCAGGCAGTAGGCATAGCAATTTAGACCGCCACGATCGAAAGGGCTCAGTGTGTCTGCGCTTATGAATCGCATCAAACGGGGGCTCAAACGGGGGCTATAGACTCGATGTCCATTACCGAGGGCGTAGCATTCCCTTAGGGTAAATAGAGGCTCGCCATTGTAGCCTAAGATTCCGATCGGCTGCTTTTCGGCGTTTCGATAGCCATAGGGCATGTAGTTGCTTGGCACGCGTCTTGATGTATGCGTGGAGTAAGTGCCTGTAGACATGGTCTTGAAGAACCCAAGCTGAAGGAGGTATGAGTGTGCCTCACATGCCAAAGGTTCGATACTGATAAAATTGTCAGGTGATTCCAGTTCAATGATGTCGTGATTGCCTCGCACTACCACTTCAACGTCTATCAGCAGCCAGGGGGTGCCATCAACATTCCGCTGCCATGCCTGTTGACCTAAAGTAAAGTTGAGCTTTTATAGTCCTGCCCGATCTTCCCTGCAACCGCTTTCCCTGTGATCGGAGCTGTGCATGAACAAACGGACGTTACTGGCCTGGGCTGGCGCTGTTGCCGGTGCGCTGGCCGCTGCCTATGCGCTGGTGGGAAGCGGCTCGGCGCCGCCCGCTGCGGCGGTGTGGCCGGCGACCAAGGTGGCGCTGGCCACGGCCGAGCAGGTGCAACTGGCGCGGCAGCGCTTTGCTTCGGGGGAGTTGGAGGCGGTCAACCAGGTGCAGGTGGCGGCCGAGATGCCAGGGCGTATTACCCGCATCGCCTTCGAGTCGGGGCAGACAGTCGCGGCCGGGCAGTTGCTGGTGCAGCTCAACGACGCACCCGAGCAGGCCCTGCGCGTGCAGTTGCAGGCCAGGTTGCGTAACGCTGACGTGGTGTTGCAGCGCAGCCGCAAACTGCGCGCGATGAATGCCGTGTCGCAAGAGCTGCTGGACAACGCCGCCACGGCCGTGGACGTGGCCCGTGGTGAGCTGCAGCATGTCGAGGCGCTGATTGCGCAGAAGGCCATTCGTGCTCCGTTCGCCGGCAAGCTCGGCATCCGCCGTGTGCATCAGGGCCAGTACCTGGCCGCTGGCGAGACCATCGTCAGCCTGGCCGACATCAGCCAGTTGCATGTGAACTTCGCCTTGGGCGAGCAGGCCGCCCCCGAAGTGCACGCCGGGCAAGTGCTGGCACTGACGGTGGACGCGGTGCGTGGGCAAGACTTCCAGGCGCGGGTGGTGGCGGTCGATCCGGTGGTCAGCACAGCACGCCTTGTGCAGGTACAGGCGGCCTTGCCGAACCCGCAAGGGCAGTTGCAGCCGGGTATGTATGCCGGCGTGCGGCTGGATGCTGCGCAGCCGTCGACCGTGCTGGCCGTGCCGGAAACCGCGATCACCTACACCGCCTATGGGCAGACGGTGTTTGTCGCGACCCAGGACCCGCAGCATGGCACCCGGGTGAGCCGGGTGCAGGTAACCACCGGTGAGCGCTGGCAGGGGCGGGTGGAAATCACCTCCGGCCTGACGCCCGGTGACCGTGTGGTGGTTTCCGGCCAGCTGAAACTGAGTGATGGCATGCCGGTCGAGCCCGTGGCGCAGGACAGCCTGCAGGCCAGCCAGGGAGGGCGGCAGTCGTGAGGTTTACCGACGTCTTCGTGCGCCGCCCGGTGCTGGCGCTGGTGGTCAGCAGCCTGATCATCCTGATGGGGCTGTTTGCCATGGGCAAGTTGCCGATCCGCCAGTACCCGTTGCTGGAAAGCTCGACCATTACCATCAGCACCGAGTACCCCGGTGCCTCCGCCGAGTTGATGCAGGGTTTCGTGACGCAGCCGATCACCCAGGCAGTGTCGTCGGTCGAAGGCATCGACTACCTGTCCTCGTCGTCGCAGCAGGGGCGCAGCCTGATCACCTTGCGCATGGTGCTCAACCGCGATTCGACCCAGGCGCTGGCCGAAACCATGGCCAAGGTCAACCAGGTGCGCTATCGCCTGCCGGAAAAAGCCTACGACCCAGTGGTGGAACTGTCGGCAGGTGACGCCACTGCCGTGGCCTATGTGGGGTTTGCCAGCGACAGCCTGTCGATACCGGAACTGAGCGATTACCTGTCGCGGGTGGTGGAACCGCAGTTCTCCGGTATCGACGGCGTGGCCAAGGTGCAGTCGTTCGGTGGGCAGCGCCTGGCCATGCGCCTGTGGCTGGACAGTGAGCAGATGGCTGGGCGCGGGGTGACGGCGGCGGACGTGGCGCAGGCGGTACGTGCCAACAACTACCAGGCAACGCCGGGCCAGGTGCGCGGGCAGTACGTGCTGGCCGATATCCAGGTGGACACCGACCTGACCCGGGTCGAAGACTTCCGGGAGCTGATCATCCGCAACGATGGCACCGACCTGGTGCGCCTGCGCGATATCGGCACCGTCGAGCTGAGTGCGGCGGCCACGCAGACCAGTGCCACCATGGACGGCAAACCTGCCGTGCACTTGGGGCTGTTCCCTACGCCCAGCGGCAACCCTCTGGTGATTGTCGAGGGTATTCGCCAACTGCTGCCACAGATCCAGCAGACCTTGCCGCCTGGCGTGAACGTGGCGCTGGCCTATGAAACCGCACGCTTCATCGATGCGTCGATCCATGAAGTGCTGCGCACCTTGGTGGAGGCGATGCTGATCGTGGTGTTGGTGATCTGGCTGTGCCTGGGTTCGCTGCGCAGCGTGCTGATTGCGGTGGTGGCCATTCCGCTGTCGATGCTGGGGGCCGCGGGCCTGATGTTGATGCTCGGTTTCAGCCTCAACCTGCTGACCTTGCTGGCGATGGTGCTGGCCATCGGCCTGGTGGTGGACGATGCCATTGTGGTGGTGGAAAACGTGCATCGGCATATCGAGGAGGGCAAGTCGCCGGTCGCGGCAGCATTGGCCGGGGCGCGGGAAATCGCCGGGCCGGTGATCGCCATGACCCTGACCCTGGCGGCGGTGTATGCGCCCATTGGCTTGATGGGCGGGCTGACCGGCACGCTGTTCCGTGAGTTTGCCTTGACCCTGGCGGGGGCGGTGATCGTGTCCGGCATTGTGGCGCTGACCTTGTCGCCGGTGATGAGCTCGCTGTTGCTGCAACCCGGTCAGCAGCATGGGGCAATGGCCGCTATCGCCGATCGGTTGTTTGGTACGCTGAGCGGGGCCTATGGACGGGTGCTGGCCTACACACTGGCACACCGCTGGATCAGTGGCGGCGTGGCGTTGCTGGTGTGCCTGAGCCTGCCCTGGCTGTACCTGCTGCCACAGCGCGAGCTGGCGCCGCCCGAGGACCAGGCGGCGGTGCTGACCGCCATCAAGTCGCCGCAGCATGCCAGCCTCGAATACGCAGAACGCTTTGCGCTGAAGCTCGACCAGGTGATGAAGTCCATTGCCGAAACCACCGACACCTGGATCATCAACGGTACCGACGGCCCGGCCGCCAGTTTCGGTGGCATCAACCTCAGCGCCTGGCAGGCGCGCGAGCGTTCCGCCGCACAGGTGCAGGCGCAGTTGCAGCAGGCCGTTGCGGATATCGAGGGCAGCAGCATCTTCGCCTTCCAGGTCGCGTCGCTGCCGGGCTCCAGCGGTGGCCTGCCGGTGCAGATGGTGCTGCGCAGCGCCCAGGATTACCCCGAGCTGTTCCAGACCATGGAAGTGCTCAAGCAACGCGCCCGCGACAGTGGCCTGTTCGCCGTGGTGGACAGCGACCTCGACTACAACAACCCAGTGGTCAAGGTGCGCGTGGACCGGGCCAAGGCGGCGAGCCTGGGCATCAGCATGCAGGCCATTGGTGAGTCGCTGGGGGTGCTGGTGGGCGAGCAGTACCTCAACCGCTTTGCCCTGTTCGGGCGTTCTTATGACGTGATCCCGCAGAGTATCCAGGACCAACGCCTGACGCCTGCGGCGCTGAGCCGCCAGTATGTGCGCGCCGAGGATGGCAGCCTGGTGCCGCTGGCCACGTTGGTGCGCCTGGATATCGAAGTGGCACCCAACCGCCTGTTGCAGTTCGATCAGCAGAACGCCAGTACCCTGCAGGCGATCCCGGCCCCGGGTGTATCGATGGGCAACGCCGTGGCATTTCTGGAACAGCTCACCGCCGAGCTGCCACCGGGCTTCAGCCACGACTGGCAATCGGAATCGCGCCAGTATGTGCAGGAGGGCTTTGCCTTGATGTGGGCATTTCTCGCCGCCCTGGTGGCGATCTACCTGGTGCTGGCGGCGCAGTACGAAAGCCTGGTCGACCCCCTGATCATTCTGGTGACTGTGCCGCTGTCGATCTGCGGTGCGCTGCTGCCGCTGGCGCTGGGCTGGGCCACGCTGAACATCTACACACAGATTGGCCTGGTGACGCTGATCGGCCTGATCAGCAAGCACGGTATCCTGATGGTGGCGTTCGCCAACGAGATTCAGGTGCGCGACAACCTCGATCGTGCTGCCGCCATTGTTCGTGCGGCGCAAATACGCTTGCGGCCAGTGCTGATGACCACGGCGGCGATGACTTTTGGCGTGCTGCCACTGCTGTTCGCCAGCGGCGCCGGCGCCAACAGCCGTTTCGGGTTGGGGGTGGTGATTGTGTGCGGGATGCTGGTGGGGACCTTGTTCACCTTGTTCGTGCTACCGACGATCTACGCCTGGCTGGCACGCGATCACCGGGTGAGCACGGCGCGGGCGAGGCAGTTGGTCGAAGCTGAAAGGCAACTGGGGGCGCTTTAGGGGCAACGGTCTGTTCATTGGCTGAAAGTTGCACCATCCCTGTACGAGCGGGTTCAGGCGGGGGAGCGGTCGCGGCGCATCTGGGTGACCAAGGTAAAGCGGTCATCCGGGTGCACGGTCTCGGAAACCGCCATCAAATCACCATTTTCCTCGCGGTAGTGGCGGATGATCTTCAGTCCCGGCGAGCCCGCCTCGGCCTTCAGCGCCCGGGCCATTTCCGCTGTCAACAACACCGCGCGCACCTGCTGGTCGACCACTGCGATTGCCCGGCCATAGTGCTGTTCGATCAAGCCGGCAATCAGCTGGTCAGGGTGCTCGCGGGCCAGCTCGATGACCGCGGTGTAGTCGCGCTGTGCATACACGTCGGTCCAGCACAGCGGCGCGCCATCGTGCTGCCGGTCGACGCGGATGCTCGACACGCAGAAGTAATGCTCCCCTGGCACCAGCCCCAGCCTCGCCGCCTCGCTCAGGTCGGCGACAAAGTGGCGCACGCCCTGGATTTCCCGCTGCTGGGTGTCTGCCAGGTGCGCCAGGTCAGCCACACTGGCCAACGACTGCGAATAGCCGCCGCGCGGGCTGCTGGCCTCCACCCGGGTGCCCACGCGCTTGCGGCGCGACACCAGCCCTTGGGTGAGCAACTGGTCGATAGCGGCACGCACCGTGTGCCGGCTCACATTGTAAAGGTCGCACAGCTCGAACTCGGTCGGCAGCAGGCTGCCCACCGGGTAGCGGCCGCTGGCAATCGCTTGCATCAAGTCCTTTGCCACGGTGGAGTAGCGCGTTGGGTTCATACCTTTGCTCGGGCTCGCCAGTTTCATCGGTTGACAGTGTAACAGCGGCCGAATGCCGAACGCTCCGGCCGCCCGCAGAGGTCAATGCTGCTGCCTGGCCCGCAGCAGCAGCGCTGCCAGGGCACACCCGACCAATGCCAGGCACGCCAGGTAGAACGCATCACTGTAGGCCATCAGGTAAGCCTCTCGTCGAATGGTTGCCGCCAACGCTTCCAGCATTTGCTGCTGAGGCGGCAGCCAGCTTTGCACCGTCTGGTTGATACGCGCCTGCACGCTTGGCTCGAACAGCGTCACCTGCTCGTGAATGCGCTCACTGTGAAAGCGTTCACGGGTCGCCACCAGTTGCGTCAACCCGGCCGTACCGATGGCGCCACCCAGGTTGCGCAACATCGAGAACACCGCCGAGGCTGAGCCGGCTTCACGCTTGTCCAGCCCGGCCACCGCCAGCACCGATAACGCAACCATGATGAAAGGCTGGCCAATACCACGCACCACCGTGGACGGGATGATCACGTTGTCGGCACTGTCGGCGCTCAGGCTAGCCCCCAGCCAGCAGCCCAGCGCCATGATCAAAAAGCCGCTGGCGACCATGAACTTGGCACTGGTCCAGCCCATCAGCCGGGGCATCAACGGCGCCAGCAGCAACTGCACCACGCCATAGGCGATCAGCGCCACGCCCACGTCGTGCGCGCTGAACCCCTGCAACTGCGAGAGGTAGTTGGGCACCAGGAACACCAGGCCGAACGTGGCAGCGCCAAAGATGAACATCGCCACGCTGGCGACACCGAAGTTGTAGTGCCCCAGCAAGCGCAGGTTGATGAACGCGCGCTGGCCGAACAGCTGCGTCACCACGAACACCACCAACGCAATGGCAGCGACCACGCTCATGCCGACAATGAGTGGCGAGCCGAACCAGTCCAGCCGACCGCCTTCTTCCAGCACGATCTGCAAGCCGCCCAGGCCGATCACCATGGCCGCGATACCCAGCCAATCACCTTTGCGTAACAGTTCGAGCTTCATCGGCTTGGCTTCGATCGACCAGGCGATGGCCAGCAGCAGCGCAATGCCGGGGAAAAGTTGCAGATAGAAGATCCAGCGCCACGAATAGGCATCGGTCAGCCAGCCGCCAATCGACGGCCCGGCGGCCTGCGCCACGCTGTTGGCCAGGCTGAACAGCGCCATGCCCATGGCCATCTTGCTGGCCGGCAGTTCGGTGATGATCAGCTGGAACGACAGGGGAATCAGCACCGCGCCCGCAGCCCCCTGGATCACCCGGATTACGATCATCGCCTCCAGGTTGGGCGCCCATGAGCAGGCCACCGAGGCGATCAGAAAGATGAGCGAGCCGGTCCACATCACCCGGCGCAGCGAGAACACGTCCACCAACCAGGCCGTCAGCGGAATCATCACGATTTCCGCCACCAGGTAGGCGGTGGAAATCCATGAGCCTTCCTCGAAGCTGGCACCCAGCGAGCCGCGGATTTCCGGCAGTGCGGCGCTGGTGACATGCACGTTCATGCCCGCCATGAAGCAGCCGAACAGGCCGCCAAGCACCGCTACCCAGGCACGCAGCGAGACCGTTTGCTCAGTGCGCATCGGCGACCTCTGCGGGGCGTGTGTCGACTGTACTGACCACCGACATGCCGGGCAGTACCTGCGGGCCATCCAGCGGTTTGTCGAGCAGAATGCGCACCGGGAAACGCTGGACGATCTTGGTGAAGTTGCCGGTGGCGTTGTCCGACGGCAGCAAGGCGAAGACATTGCCCGAGGCTGGCGAAAAACTGGCCACATGGCCATGCAGTGGCTGGCTGGCGAAGCTGTCGACACGTATTTCTACCGGTTGCCCGGGGCGCATGCGGGCCAGTTGGGTTTCCTTGTAGTTGGCCACCACATAGGCTTGTTGCAGGGGCACCACAGCCAGCAGCGGCTGGCCCGGCACCACGTACTGGCCGGTGCGCACGCGACGTTGGCCGACCACGCCGGTGATCGGCGCGCGGATCACGGTGTCCTGTTCGTCCTGCTCGGCGAGTTGTTGGTGGGCCTGGGCGCGTGCCAGGGCCGCTGCCCGTTGTTGCAGTTCGGCCTCGGCCTGGGCTGACCGGGCCTTGGCCATGGCCAGTTGTGAGCGTTGCTGGCGCAGCGCGGCCTGGGCACCTTGCAGTGCGGCTTGTGCCTGGCTGGCATGGGCACTGGCGGTTTCCAGGCGCTGCACGGTCGCTGCGTCGTCACGCACCAGGCCACGGTAGCGTTGGACATCCAGTTCACTGCGACGCTGTTCGGCGGTGGCGCTGCGCACGACGGCCTCGGCCTGCAGGATGGCTTGCTGTTGCTGGTCGATGCGCTCGGTCGCTACCTGTTGGCTGGCCTGGGCGGCGGCCAGTGCCGCCTGTGCCTCGGTCACACCAGCCCGGGCCTGGTCGAGGCGGACGCGGTAGTCGCGGTTTTGCAGGCGCACCAGCACATCGCCGGCTTTCACCGGCTGGTCGTCAGCCACCTCGACCTCGGCTACGTAGCCCGGCACGCGTGGGCTCAGCGCCACCCAGTCGGCGCGGACATAGGCATCGTCGGTGGTTTCCAGATAGCGGCCGGTGCTGAACCAGTAGCTGGTGAAGGCCAGCAGGGTGATTGTGGCCAGGCTGCCGCTGGCGATGACTGCCAGGCGGCGACGGGTTTTAGCGCTCGGCCGCTGTTCAGTTTCGGCGGGTGAGGGTTTGTCTACGGCAACATTCATGGTTGGTTTCCAATTTCGAATTGGGCCTGCTGGCTGTCGGTTGTGGGAGCCACTGTCTTGCTCAATTTCTAAAAGCTGGCGCGTGTGGGAGCGGGCTTGCCCGCGAACACGGGCGAAGCCCGTGCCATCCACCGCGGTGTATTCTTCGCGGGTACAGTGGGCGGTGCTCGCTGCTGGTCTTGCCTCTCGCTACCACCGCCCGCCCAGCGCGCGGAACAGGTTTACCTGCGCTTGCGCCAGGCGCCCTCGGGCTTCTGTGTGCCTGGCCCGCAGGCTGATCATTTCGCGCTCGCTGTCGAGCAGGGCCAGCCCGTCCACGGTGCCGGCACGGTAGTTACCCTGGGCCAGGGCAAAGCTGTGCTGGCTGTGCGCCAGGGCTGCGTCCAGCGCCTGCAACCGTTGTCGCTCGCCGTCGTAGCGGGCCAGTGCCTGGCGCACGTCTTTCAGCGCGCTCAGCGCTACGCCGCGGTAACGGGCGACCTGCGCCCGCTGCAATGCCTCGGCCTTGCTCACCCGTGCGCGGTTGGCTTTCAGGTTGGGAAACTCCCAGCGGATCAGCGGGCCAATGCCGAACATCACCGCGCGGCTGTCGCCGAGGTTGGCAAGGTGATGGTCCGAAGACGTCAACGAAGCGCCGAAGCTGACCTTTGGGTAAAGGTCGGCCCGCACGATGTCGGTCTCCAGGGTGGCCGCCTGCAGTTCCCGTTCGGCCTGGCGCACATCTGGCCGGCGTTCGAGCAAATGCCAGCCATCGCCAGCCGGCAGCGGCGCCGACAGCGTGGGGATGGCTACGCAGGTCGTGTCTTCGGCCACCGAGGCCTGGCCACTGAGCATGCTCAGTTCGTAAAGCGCCATCTGCCGCCGGGCTGAGAGCATCGGCAGTTGCGCACGCACCTGTTCCCGCAAGCCCAACAGGCGCTCGCTGTCGAAGGCAGTGGCCACACCGGCCTGGCGCTGACGCTGGCTGAGTTGCACGCTGTGGTCGAGGGTTTGCAAGGCCTGCTTCGCTGCCTCCAGGCGCGCCGCGTAGGTGCACTGGTCGATGTAGGCGCGGGTGGTCTGGGCGACCACCTGCAGGCGTACCAGGTCTAGCGCCGCAGCGCTGGCTTCGGCTTGCACCCTGGCACGTTGGATGGCGGCGCGTACCTGGCCCCAGATATCCACCTGATAGGCCAGCTCGATGCCCGGGTTGAATTGCCATTGCGACGGCGCGTTGCTGTCGGTCGCCTCGGCCAGCGTCTGGTCATCGGCGCTTCTGCCATAGGTAGCGGCAACGCCCATCGCGGTAGACGGCCAGCGCCTGGCGTCGAACTCGCCGATGCCGGCCAGCATGGCCTGCACGTTGGCCTCGGCCTGTGCCAGGCCTTGGTTGTGCGCCAGGGCTTGCTGTACCCAGCGGTTGAGTTGGGGGTCTTGATACAGAGCCCACCAGCGTTCGGGCAGGGGCTGTTTGCTGACGCCGGCCGGCATGTTCGCCAGCGGGTCTGCCTGCAGCGCTACAGCGGGTTCGGCAGGTGTGGGTTGGTGGCCGCAGGCCGCGAGTGCAGCAAGCATGCCGAGGGCTGTGGCAAGCCGGGCAGGGCCGGGAAATGAGTGCAGTAAGGGCATCACGATTGTCGCTCAAAGGTCGTGATGCGAGGTTAACGAGGGTTGCATGGGCGTCGCTGTCGCAAGCGGGACAACCCTGCGCGCAAGCGGGACAACCTGAGGCTCAGTACTCGCGCGCGGTACCGTTTTGCCAATCACTCGGCGCATGGCCGAGGATGCGCTTGAACATGGCAGTAAAGGCGCTGGCGCTCTGGTAGCCGTGCTCCAGCGCAACGTTCAGGATCGGCTTGCCATCGGCCAGGCATTGCTGGCTGAGCATCACCCGGGCACGGGCGCGCCATTGGCCATACGACATGCCCACCTCGCGCTGGAACAGCCTGGCCACACTGCGGGCACTCATGTTCAGTTGTGCGCCGCATTGCTCCAGGGTCAGGTCCTGGGCCGGGTCCTGCAGGAAGCGCTCGCACCAGGCACGCAGGCGTGCGTGCTGCGGCGTCGGGACGAAGGCATCGATGCGCCGGGCGGCGGCGAGTTCGTACAGGATCAGCGCCCGAGCATGCGCGCCGTCGCGCAGGTTCAGCACCCGTGACGCCGCCAGGATCAGTTCGCGCAGCAGGCCGGACACGACGATGACCTGGCAGCGTTCGATGTGGGCATCGAGCAGCAAGGTGCGCATGCAGACCACGCCTTCCATGCGGATGGCATGGCTGACCCCGGCGGGCATCCACAAGGCATGCCCGCCGGGGATCACCCAGCTGCCGCCCTCGCTGCTGACCCGCATCACGCCGCTGGCGGCGTAAATCAGCTGGTCTTCGGCGTGGCAGTGGCTGGCCACTTCATCGCCGTGTCCGTAGTCCCTTTCCAGTGCTTGCATGCAGGCCATCCTCGTTATTGGATCCAATTATATCGAGGCGACCTTGTGCCGGGTTGCGAAGTGTGGGCTACGAGCGAATTGCCATGATTAGAAATGGCTGTAAAGCGATTTTTTATGGTTAATTATTGCTGTGAAGTCAGCGACTACAGCTTGAAAGTGGTGAGTGTTGTTAAATCCAGACATCGCTCTCTGCTGTGCGATTCCCCCCTTCATGACCGGTATTCAGAATGCCCCGCGGTTCGATCATCATCAGTTTCGCTTCGCCTTGCGCAGCGGTCCGGTGCTCGACGCCGCGGGGCACCACATAGAGTTCCCCGGGGTTCACATGCACGCAGCCATCCGGCAGGTCGATACGCAGGGTGCCTTCCAGCACCAGGAATGCTTCGTCGGTCTCCGGGTGCGCGTGCCAGATGAATTCGCCTTCGATGCGCACGACCTTGAACTGGTAATCGTTCATCTCGGCAACGACCCTGGGGCTCCATTGCTGTTCGATTAGCGCTGCCTTGTGGACCAGGTTCACTGGCAGGGAGGGATGTGGATGACGGGATTCAGGCATGACAGTTCCTCGGAAAGTGGAGTGGTCAGCCTATCGCTCCGGGCGAGTCCGGTTCTTGTACGATCCTGCAAGCCTGCTCCCACGAGATACGCGGGCGCCTGCGATAACTCAGCGTGACGCTCGCAAACGCTCCAGCCAGCGTAACGGCGGTACGCCATAGCAGCGGGTGAAGTGCCGAGTCATGTGGCTCTGGTCATGAAAGCCTGCGGCAAGGGCGGCGTCGACCAAGGTGAAGCCGTCCAGGATCATTCGGCGCAAGCAGTCGAGGCGGCGCAGGGTGACAAAGCGATAGGGGCTGGTGCCGTACAGCGTGCGAAAGTCCCGCGACAGGCTCCAGCGTTCGCGGCCACTGGCCTGTTCCAGCATGTCCAGTGTTATGCCCACATGCAGGTGTTCCATGATGAAGGCTCGGGCGCGTTCGGCTGCCTGGTAATCCAGGCGCTTGCGCCCGCGCGGCTTGCCGCCGACGGCCCGCAAGGCGATCGCCAGGTCATACAGGGCGTCCTGTTCTTCCAATGGTTCCAGCGCGTGGTCCACTGCCTGTACGAACGCTTCGCTGGCGTGGTACAGACGCGGGTCGCTGGACAGCCCGCCAGCGATGAAGGGCAAAGGCTGACCACCCAGCACGTTCTGGATCAGTGCCGGGTCGACGTAGGCCATGCGGTAGCGAAAGCCTGCGTCGGTGCCGGCCATGCCGTCATGCAGTTCGTCCGGGTGCAGCACCAGCGTGTTGCCCGGTATGCCGTGGCGCAGCGAACCCTTGTAGTGGAAGCTTTGCACGCCGGCCAGCGTGCGGCCGATCGAATAGGTATCGTGGCGATGCGGGTCGTAGCCGTGGCTACCGAACCAGGCTTCGATACGCTCGATACCGCCCGGTTGGGCACTACGGATGACCCAGTCGGACGGCGGTAGGGGCTTCGCTTTGCGGGCCATCGCGGTCAGTGCCTCCTGCTCACGCCCGGGTGGGCAGGCTCATGTGCAGCAAGGGGAACGGGCGACCTTCGCCATCCAGTGGTGAACGGCCAGTCTGGACGAAGCCATAGTGCTGGTAGAACGCTGTTGCCTGTGGGTTCTGCTCGTTGACATCGACACTCATCGCACTGCGTGACTGGCGGCCGAAATCCAGCAATGCACGGCCAATGCCCTGGCGGTGGCGCGCTGGGTCGACGAAGAGCATTTCCACATGGTTTTCATTGAAGCCGACAAAGCCCAGTGGCTGGTTATCGGTGTCTACCGCAACCCACAGCTCGATGGCCGGGAAGTACACGTCGCGCAGCTGTGGCAACAGTGCGTCGATGTCGGAGGGTTGCAGGAAGTGGTGCGTCGCGCGAACAGCGCGCAGCCAGATGTCGAGCAGCTGCGGGTAGTCTGCAGCGATGCCTTGGCGAATGATCATGGTGTCATCCTGAGTGTATTGATGGCGGATGGGCGCGCCAGTGAGCGGCGGCCATGCAAGTGTCGGCATCATGAATGCCCGCTTCGCGAGTCAACGCCTGGGCGGTGCACGGCAGGGGAGGCCGGAAGGGAAGAGAGCGGAAGATTACCCCGGTCGCGCAGTAGGGGGCAATGGCGATTGCATAGAGTGCAGTGCAGGTTTCGACTCGGCTAGGATGCATGTCGATGCTGGTATTGAACCCTAACAACAAGCACGGCCCGGGAGCGCCCATGAACCGCAACGAACTGCGCAAAGCCGATATCAACCTGATGGTGGTGTTCGAAGCGCTGATGCAGGAACGCAACCTCACCCGTGCCGCGGAGAAGCTGTTCGTCGCCCAGCCCACGGTCAGCGCCGCGCTGGCCAGGTTGCGTGCGATGTTCAACGACCCATTGCTGGTTCGAGTGGGCAACCGCATGGAGCCCTCGGCCAGGGCCGAAGAGGTGATCAAGTACCTCACGCCAGCCTTGGATGCGATGTCTGTCGCCCTCAGCATGACCCATGATTTCGACCCGCTGACCAGCAAGATGACCTTCCGCATCGGCTTGTCCGATGATGTCGAGTCGGGCCTGCTGCCGCCGCTGTTGCGGGCGCTGCGGGTGGAGGCGCCAAACGTGGTGGTGGTCGTGCAGCATGTGGACTACTGGCGCATTCCGGACCTGCTGGCGGCGGGCGACGTGACGGTGGGTATCAGCCAGACCAAGGGCCTGCCCGCCAATGCCAAACGCAAGGTGCTACGCACCCTGCAAGCCAGGGTAGTGCGGGCCGACAAGTCCAGCACGCCGCTTTCACTGGATGAGTTTTGCCAACGTCCGCATGTCCAGGTTTCGCCAACCGCCAACACCCAGGGTGTGGTCGATGACTGGTTGAAAGACATCGGCCGTGAACGCAAGGTGGTGTTGTCGGTGCCGCAGTTCAGTTCGCTGCCGGCGATTCTGGCCGGTACCGACCTGCTGGCCTGTTGCCCGGACTATGCCGCACAGGGTATGGAACGCTGGGGCAACCTGCAGGCCGAGACGCTGCCGTTCGAGACTGCTGCACTGGAGCTGGCCATGGTCTGGTTGAGCACCACCGACAGCGACCCAGCCGAGCGTTGGCTGCGCAGTCGCCTGGAGCACTACATGGGCGGACTACGGGAAGCGGTCATGGGATGATGGATTTGCATCGTGCTGCAACTGGCTGCCGATGAAGTGCGCCGGGTGCAGTTGGATCAGTCACTTTCGTTGGCCTGTTGAGGTGTAGAGCGCTTGCGTGGTTTTTTCGCCGGCCGCTTGCCGGGCTTGAGCTGCCAGCGGTCGGCGTTAGCGAGCAGGCGTGCCTGGATTGCGGGTGGGTAGTCGCTCAGGGTAGTCACGGGTGGGACTGGCTTGCCGGGCAGGCCGGCCTCGCGGATGACCTTCGGCCAGCGCGGTCGCCAGCACAGCAGCAGGCTGAGCCAGTGGGCGGTGCCGATGATGACGAAAGCGGGCCAGACAAACAGCAGTGCAACTTTGAACAGCCAGCTGCTTTTGCGGAAGAAACGCTCAAGGCCTTCGAACTGGGCGCTGAATGCCTGTATGGGTGAGGGTAGCTGGGTGCTCAGGCGGGGGCGGGGGACGGCGTGTGGGCCTTCTTCCATGTAACGGCGGATGAATTCCCACTCATCACGCAGTTCGCTGCCGCCTTGGCCTTGTTTGCCCAGCAGGGCCATTTCCATGTGAGGCAGGCCGGTGCGGCTGGGGTGCCAGACCAGGCCGAGCCGCGTGCCCACGCTGAGTGAGTCATCTTCTGGGTCGATGGCTGTGCTTCCGGTTGTTTTCCACGGGAAAGTGACGATGCCGCCGCAGTA
Source organism: Pseudomonas sp. TYF_14 (assembly GCF_043105275.1). Taxonomy (NCBI): domain Bacteria; kingdom Pseudomonadati; phylum Pseudomonadota; class Gammaproteobacteria; order Pseudomonadales; family Pseudomonadaceae; genus Pseudomonas; species Pseudomonas sp. TYF_14. Next base: position 2,839 of record NZ_JBICLK010000057.1, on the reverse strand, counting down.
TTTCGGTCGATGTAGGTGAACTTGTTGGGTTACTCGATTGAATCGAATGAGCAAGTGACGGCTAGTCAGCATTTCTAGTCGGGTTAAGTGGATTCCATACTTTGAATAAAGATACACTAAGGCCGAGCTGACTGAGAGCATTATAATTGTTGAAAGAATAGTGATTACGGAGCGCCCCTCAGGATCGGTGATGTCCATCCATAAAAATCCAGTGCTGATCATTAGTCCCACAGCAATGGCCGGGGCGACAGCGCCGAGCGTTGCGAGCGTAATAAGCCCACGCTTCTCTTCTGAGCCTCCGCAGCGCATTTCTAAAACAGTTTCGCTGAATGCGAAAATAGGTCCTCTTGCATAGGGTTGTTTACTAACGGATTGGAAGTGGATTTCTTCACTCAGGTCACCCTCATACAAATCTTTACGCTTTTCGCTCGGTGTCAGTTCTGCTTCATATGATTTTCTCGCGGCTTCGGATTCAGTAGCCATTTTCCAAAAACCCCATTCGATCAGATACATCACAATACCTCGCTGAATGCGGAGTGCAGGGTCTTCAGCTCTTCTTGTTCTTCAAACGGTCTTGAGTTTTTTGCAAAGCGAAAGCTGCTGCGTTTGCACCACTTTTCCAAAGCGTCGTCTTCAAATATGTAAATAATCAATGTGAGGACCAAGCCAATCCAGAACGCCCCAAGAACGAGGCGGGTAAGTAATAACCGAGCAGCCTGCGTTCCGAGCTTTTTTGCAAGTGCTCCCAATGAGGTGGATAGCATCCTGACGAGCTTGGTCTTGGCATTTTGAGAAAGGTAGTCGAAAAAAGGTTTTGCAGTCGCAACGGCCGTTCCTAACTCAGCAAGTGAGAGAGTCACTGTAGCGACTCCTCTTACAAAATAAGTAGCCGCCAAGAGTCTGGAGTTTTTTTGAACCTGCTTGGTAGCGCCACTCTGGCTGCTTTTGTAATGCTCAATCGAGTCAGTGAAATCCCACCACGCGAGTACCAACCCCCCGGTGCCAGCTAAACTGGCGCCCCATAGTTTCAAACGCCCTAGAGCGGCCGCTGCTCCTCGTCCGGTCACACTGTTCGCGCCGTACCGCGCGACCACCTGGTCCACATAACTGGCTCCAACTTCGAAGCCCGCCGCAGCCGTAGTCATCGCGGCCGCCAGGAGTTCGGTCTTCACCCGCGCATCACTGTCAGGCAGTTCGCGCGCTTTGAAGGCCATCAGCATCCCCTCCAGCAGGCACACTAGCCCGGAAACACGCACTTTGTAGAAGTCACTGTTCCGAGCCTGCATCAACCCTTCAGCCCAGGCCTGGTCGAGGTACCTTGATACCTGGCCTGCGCTGCGTTGTGGGTTGATGGGCTGCCCGCTACGTGCAGCTTCACTCAGGCGAATATCGACAGCCGTTTCATGCACCGAAGCGAACAAGGTCAGCCGCAAACCCTGGTGCAGCGCGCGGTCCATGCTGTTGGGTGTCGCGGTGCGCAGCACTTGCCGCCCCAGGGCTACGTACCAGGCATACAGGCCGATGCTGGCCGTGCTGCTCTGTGCCTGCATCTGTTCGTACAGTGTGTTGATGCGCCCAAAGGCATTGGCAGCGGCATGGGCTTGCCTGGCAAGCGCTTCCGGCAGGGCGAAGGATGACGCTGACGGCGGTTCGGCCTTGGCGGCTTCCAGCAGCGCCGCCAGTTCTTCCCGCAGGTCCTCCTGGTTGTAGGTGATGCCGCGTATTGCCAGGTTGCCCCGGTCTGCCACGTCGCTGCGCCACCAGTGGTCCAGCACCTTCGTGCCCCCTTCACTCAACTCGATGCCGATCACGCACTGGCCGGTCTGTTCGGCAAAGGCCAGGCCGTTGATGAGGTCGGCGTTGTCGTAGCGGTCCAGCGCTTGCAACAAGCGTTCGCTGACCACCCAGCGGGTATGGTCCTTGGCGCGGTCTTCGGCGGCTTGCTGGGCGTGTTGCATGGCCTGCTCGAAACCGTCGAGCTGATCGTGCATGGCCTGGCGGTCGACCAGGTGGCCGTATTTCTGATCGAACCGCTTGCGGAACTCGCCGGCATCCTGGCGGGCCTGGACTTTGCTGCGGACCTCGCGCTCGAACTGTGCCAGGTGGGGCTTCATGCGTTCATCATGGGCATCGGCCTGTTGACTGGCCCGTTCGGAGAACAAGTAGATCTCGGGATGCAGGTGGAGCTGGTTGCGGACTTTTTCGGCCATGACTTCGCGCTTGACGATCTGCTCGGCCACCATCTGCGGGTAGAGTTTTTCGATTTCCAGGAACGACTGCGCGACCAGAAGCTTGCGCTCGTTGTCCACGCCGGGTTCAACGGTGCGTTCCAGCCATTTCGTTTTCACATCATCGACGGCGGCATTGCGCCAGGCGTTGAGCTCCTGGGTAATGCCGATGGCGTCTTCGATGACGATGGCGGCGCCACGGGGTTTGGTCTGGTTCACCGGCGGCGCCAGGGCCAGGCGTGAGGCGTGGGGCGAGACGATCTGGTCGTTGTTGAACGGCTGCAGGTCCAGTAGCGCCTGCAGGTCGGCATCGTCCTGGGCCTTGAAGTCGGCTACCCAGTTCAGTTGGTCGTGCTTGAGCACATGGGGCTGCGGCGGGGCGTCGGAGGGCTGGATGAAGCGGGCGATATCGATCGTGGGCAGGCTGCTGCGGTATTCGTCGTCGAGCAGGCGGTAGTTGTCGAGCATGCGCGGGGTTAGCGGGGAAGGGCTGAACAATGGGCGCAGCTCCTGGATGTCATCCAGGTCGTAGAGGGTGATGGTCCAGCCGAAACCGCGAAGGATCTCATCCAGATTGCCGGCGCTGGGGGCAGGCTCCCAGGGGGCGTCGC
>NZ_JBICLK010000056.1:0-97806 GCF_043105275.1 Pseudomonas sp. TYF_14 | reverse complement strand
GGGTTCACCCGCGAACACGGGCAAAGCCCGTGCCATTCACCCTACAGTCGGTTTCGCAGGCAATCCCGCCCCTTCAGATGATGCATCACCCATAAAAAAACCCGCCACAAGGGCGGGTTTTTTTACAGCTATCCGAATTACTCCGGACGAACCTGTGCAGCCTGCATGCCCTTCTGGCCGCGCTCGGCGACGAAGGAAACAGTCTGGCCTTCTTTCAGGCTCTTGAAGCCGTCAGATTCGATGGCTTTGAAGTGTACGAACAGGTCGTCGCCGCCGCCTGCTGGGGTGATGAAGCCGTAGCCTTTCTCATCATTGAACCATTTGACGGTGCCTTGTTGGCGATTGGACATGGGTGAATCTCCAGAACATTTAGTTTTTTCAGTGGTGCAATGCGGCCGAGGCTACGGAGCACGGGATACATCATAGTCTAATTCTGCGCATCTAGCGCCTTTTACCTTCGCAGGATATTGATCCAGCTCAAAGAATGGCTGGCCATCACCGGCTTTAAGGTTTCAGCCCTTCGGTGCGCAGGCCTGTTTCACCACCGACTGCGCCTTCTGCATCAGTTTGGCGTCAACGCCGTCCTTGCTGTCGAGGTCGGCAATCTCGGCGTCGGTGAAATTCTTTTTGATGGCTTGCGCGCCGCAGTCGCAGTGTTTTTTCGCGGTGGCAGCGTCAACGCCCTGGCCGCTGGCCACTTGCGTGCACTGGGTCATGTAGGCGGCCTCCTTCCCGGCTGGGAAGTTGCCGGCGTTCGCAGCCACGGGCAGCAGCAGGGCGCCAGCGGCCGCCAGGGCCAGAAGAGACGGAACTCGCATCACCAGTTACTCCTTGGGTTAAGGTCTCATCAAGAGTAGGTTGCTTCCCAAAGTCTGAGCGGTATTTTTCCGCGTTAGTTCACCGCTGCGGTGCAATTTCCAAATATTTCTGCCTGGGGTGCAACCCGCGTGCTAGCATGCTCGGCTTGCAGTCGCGCTGTTGCCGGCTGCAGCTATCTTTTTTCTTTCCAGTCACTCTGGTTCGTCCCTGACAAGCCGAAAGGCTTCTGCCACTGTGGGGCAGGCTTCCTTTTACCGGAAGGCAGGTCGGATCTTGTACTGGCTCATCCCAACCCACGTGACCTTTGGTAGGGGTCACCACTAGGAGAGGAGGCGCCATGCCCGTTATTACTCTTCCCGATGGCAGTCAACGTTCGTTCGATCACGCCGTATCCGTAGCCGAAGTAGCCGCTTCCATCGGCGCTGGCCTGGCCAAGGCCACCGTTGCCGGCAAGGTCGACGGCAAGCTGGTCGATGCGTGTGACCTGATCAGCAACGACGCCACCCTGCAGATCATCACCCCTAAAGATGAAGAGGGACTGGAGATCATTCGTCACTCGTGCGCCCACTTGGTTGGCCACGCCGTGAAGCAGCTGTACCCGACCGCCAAGATGGTGATCGGCCCGGTCATTGACGAAGGCTTCTATTACGACATCGCCTACGAGCGCCCCTTCACCCCAGAAGACATGGCCGCCATCGAAAAGCGCATGATGGAGCTGATTGAAAAAGACTACGACGTGGTCAAGAAAATGACCCCGCGCGCCGAAGTCATCGATGTGTTCAAGGCCCGTGGCGAAGACTACAAGCTGCGTCTGGTCGAAGACATGCCGGATGAACAGGCCATGGGCCTGTACTACCACGAAGAATACGTCGACATGTGCCGTGGCCCGCACGTGCCGAACACCCGCTTCCTCAAGGCATTCAAGCTGACCAAGCTGTCCGGCGCCTACTGGCGTGGCGATGCCAAGAACGAGCAGCTTCAGCGCGTGTACGGCACGGCCTGGGCTGACAAGAAGCAGCTGGCTGCGTACATCCAGCGCATCGAAGAAGCCGAAAAACGCGACCACCGCAAGATCGGCAAGCAGCTCGACCTGTTCCACCTGCAGGAAGAAGCCCCGGGCATGGTGTTCTGGCACGCCAACGGCTGGACCGTCTACCAGGTACTCGAGCAGTACATGCGTGGCGTGCAGCGCGAAAACGGCTACCAGGAAATCAAGACACCGCAGGTTGTCGACCGCATCCTGTGGGAGCGTTCCGGCCACTGGTCCAACTATGCCGAAAACATGTTCACCACTTCGTCGGAAAGCCGTGACTACGCGGTAAAACCGATGAACTGCCCGTGCCACGTGCAGGTGTTCAACCAGGGCCTGAAAAGCTACCGCGACCTGCCGCTGCGTCTCGCCGAGTTCGGTGCCTGCCACCGTAACGAGCCGTCCGGCGCCCTGCACGGCATCATGCGCGTGCGTGGCTTCGTACAGGACGATGCGCACATTTTCTGCACCGAAGATCAGGTGAAGAAAGAGGCCGCCGACTTCATCAAGCTGACCCTGGACGTGTACAAGGATTTCGGTTTCAGCGACATCGCCATGAAACTGTCCACTCGTCCGGCCAAGCGTGTCGGTTCCGAAGAGCTGTGGGATCGTGCTGAAACAGCGCTGGCCGACGCCCTGACCGAATCCGGCCTTGAGTGGGAATACCAGCCGGGCGAGGGTGCCTTCTACGGCCCGAAAATCGAGTTTACCCTGCGCGACTGCCTCGGCCGTAACTGGCAGTGCGGTACCCTGCAGTACGACCCGAACCTGCCAGAGCGTCTGGATGCCAGCTATATCGCCGAAGATAACAGCCGAGTCCGCCCGGTCATGCTGCACCGCGCCATCCTAGGTTCGTTCGAGCGCTTCATCGGCATGCTGATCGAGCACTACGCGGGCGTGTTCCCGGCGTGGCTGGCCCCAACCCAGGCGGTGATCATGAATATCACCGACAAGCAGGCCGATTTCGCCCTCGAGGTTGAGAAATCTCTGAACGGAAGCGGTTTCCGTGCCAAGTCGGACTTGAGAAATGAGAAGATCGGCTTTAAAATCCGCGAGCATACTTTGCTCAAGGTCCCGTACCTTTTGGTTATAGGGGACCGCGAAGTCGAAACGCAAACCGTCGCTGTGCGTACTCGCGAAGGCGCAGACCTGGGCTCCATGCCCGTCGCCCAATTCGTTGAGTTGCTGACACAAGCGGTTTCCCGGCGTGGTCGCCAAGAATCGGAGTAATGACTATTAAGCGTGAAATGAGAAACGATAAGCGTGCTGTACCGAAGGCCCCGATCAACGAGAATATCTCGGCCCGCGAGGTTCGGTTAATTGGCGCAGACGGCGAGCAGGTTGGCATCGTCTCGATTGATGAAGCGCTGCGTATCGCTGATGAAGCGAAGCTGGACCTGGTAGAAATTTCTGCAGACGCGGTACCACCCGTCTGCAAGGTCATGGACTACGGCAAGCACCTCTTCGAGAAGAAGAAGCAGGCTAACGAAGCCAAGAAAAACCAGAAACAGATCCAGATCAAAGAAATCAAGTTTCGTCCAGGGACGGAGGATGGGGATTACCAGGTAAAACTACGCAACCTGGTACGTTTCCTTACCGATGGGGACAAGGCCAAGATCTCTCTGAGATTCCGTGGTCGTGAGATGGCCCACCAGGAGCTGGGCATGGAGCTGTTGAAGCGGGTCGAAGCCGACCTCGCCGAATACGGCACCGTTGAGCAGCATCCGAAGATGGAAGGACGCCAGCTTATGATGGTCATCGCCCCCAAGAAAAAGAAGTAATCTCCCGGGCACGGCAGGCCTGATGATTATGTGTAATTTTATCGAATGCGGAGTTCCAACATGCCAAAAATGAAAACCAAGAGCGGTGCTGCGAAGCGCTTCCTGAAGACAGCTTCGGGCTTCAAGCACAAGCACGCTTTCAAGAGCCACATCCTGACCAAAATGTCGACCAAGCGTAAGCGTCAACTGCGCGGTGCCAGCTTGCTGCACCCGTCCGACGTCGCAAAAGTCGAGCGCATGCTGCGCGTTCGTTAATTCTGGTTAAGATAGAGGAAGTTACTCATGGCTCGTGTTAAGCGCGGCGTTATCGCTCGTAAGCGTCACAAAAAAATTCTGAAACTGGCTAAAGGTTACTACGGTGCACGTTCGCGCGTATTCCGTGTAGCCAAGCAAGCGGTCATCAAGGCAGGCCAATACGCCTACCGCGACCGTCGCCAGAAGAAGCGTCAGTTCCGCGCACTGTGGATCGCTCGTATCAACGCCGGTGCCCGCACCAACGGTCTGTCCTACAGCCGTCTGATTGCTGGCCTGAAAAAGGCTTCGATCGAAATCGACCGTAAGGTTCTGGCTGATCTGGCAGTGAACGAAAAAGCGGCGTTTGCTGCGATTGTCGAGAAAGCTAAAGCCGTTCTGGCTTAAGTACCCGCGACAATCACCCGGTGGTGCTAGCGCTGCCGGGCATTGAACGTCATCGATAGGGGAAGAGCCTTCAAAGCTCTTCCCCTATTTTCGTATCTGGAGTCTGTACATGGAAAACCTGGATGCGCTGGTCTCCCAAGCCCTAGAGGCCGTGGAACGCGCTGAAGACATCAACGCCCTGGAACAGATCCGGGTTAATTATCTCGGCAAGAAGGGCGAGCTGACCCAGGTGATGAAGACCCTGGGCAACCTGCCAGCCGAAGAGCGGCCGAAAGTCGGCGCGCTGATCAACGACGCCAAAGAGCGCGTCACCGTTGTGCTCAATGCCCGCAAGGCTGCCTTTGAAGAAGCCGAGCTCAGCGCTCGCCTGGCTGCCGAATGCATTGACGTCACCCTGCCAGGCCGCGGCCAGGCCACCGGTGGCCTGCACCCGATCACCCGTACACTCGAGCGCATCGAGCAGTTCTTCACCCACATTGGCTACGGCATTGCCGAAGGCCCAGAGGTGGAAGACGACTACCACAACTTCGAAGCGCTCAACATCCCTGGCCACCACCCGGCGCGGGCGATGCACGACACCTTCTACTTCAATGCCAACATGCTGCTGCGTACCCACACCTCGCCGGTGCAGGTGCGGACCATGGAGTCCACCCAGCCGCCCATCCGCATTGTGTGCCCGGGCCGCGTATACCGCTGCGACTCGGATATCACCCACTCGCCGATGTTCCACCAGGTCGAAGGCCTGCTGATCGATCGCGATATCAACTTCGCCGACCTCAAGGGCACCATCGAAGAATTCCTGCGCGTATTCTTCGAGAAAGAACTGGCGGTCCGTTTCCGCCCATCGTTCTTCCCCTTCACCGAGCCGTCTGCAGAAGTCGACATCCAGTGCGTGATGTGTTCCGGCAACGGCTGCCGCGTGTGCAAGCAAACCGGCTGGCTGGAAGTGATGGGCTGCGGCATGGTGCACCCGAATGTGTTGCGCATGTCCGGCATCGACCCAGAAGAGTTCCAGGGCTTCGCCTTCGGCATGGGTGCCGAGCGCCTGGCCATGCTGCGCTATGGCGTCAACGATTTGCGTCTGTTCTTCGACAACGACCTGCGGTTCCTAGCCCAATTCCGCTAGGCCCAATCGACGCAACTTTCAGGAGAACAGCATGAAATTCAGTGAACAGTGGCTGCGCGGTTGGGTCAACCCGCAAGTCTCCCGTGACGAACTGGTCGCCCGCCTGTCCATGGCCGGCCTCGAAGTTGACAGCGTTACCCCCGCTGCCGGCCAGTTCAGCGGCATTGTCGTGGGCGAAATTCTCGCCACCGAACAACACCCGGACGCCGACAAGCTGCGCGTGTGCCAGGTAAGCAGCGGCCAGGAAACCTTCCAGGTTGTGTGCGGCGCCCCTAACGCCCGCCCAGGCATCAAGATCCCGTTCGCCATGATCGGTGCCGAATTGCCAGGCGACTTCAAGATCAAGAAGGCCAAGCTGCGCGGTGTCGAGTCCTTCGGCATGCTGTGCTCGGCTGCCGAACTGCAGATCAGCGAAGAAAACGACGGCCTGCTGGAACTGGCTGCCGACGCTCCGGTTGGCGAAGACATTCGCACGTACCTGAGCCTGGATGATGCCAGCATCGAAATCGGCCTGACCCCGAACCGCGGCGACTGCCTGTCCATCGCCGGCCTGGCACGCGACGTCAGCGCCCTGTACGACACCCCGGTCACCCGCCCGGTGGTGTCAGCCGTAGCGGCCGCCCATGACGAAGTGCGCCCGGTCGAAGTCAGCGCCCCGGCTGCCTGCCCGCGCTACCTGGGCCGCGTTATCCGTAACGTCGACCTGAGCAAGCCAACCCCACTGTGGATGGTCGAGCGCCTGCGCCGCAGCGATGTTCGCAGCATCGACGCCGCCGTCGACATCACCAACTACGTGATGCTCGAACTCGGCCAGCCGATGCACGCCTTCGACCTGGCGGAAATCAACGGCGGTATCCGCGTGCGCATGGCCGAAGAGGGCGAAAAACTCGTCCTGCTCGACGGCCAGGAAGTGGCCCTGCGTGCTGACACCCTGGTGATCGCCGACCACACCCGCGCCTTGGCCATCGCCGGCGTCATGGGGGGCGAGCACAGCGGTGTGAACACCGAAAAAACCCGCGACCTGTTCCTGGAAAGCGCCTTCTTCGAGCCGATTTCCGTCGCCGGTAAAGCCCGTTCCTACGGCCTGCACACCGATGCCTCGCACCGCTACGAGCGCGGCGTCGACTCGCAATTGGCCCGCGAAGCCATGGAGCGCGCCACCCAGTTGCTGCTGGACATCGTTGGCGGTGAAGCCGGCCCTGTGGTCGAAGCGGTCAGCGAACAGCACCTGCCACAAGTAGCCCCGGTCACCCTGCGCGCCGAACGCATCACCCAGATGCTTGGCATGGAAATGGACCCAGCCCAGGTCGAGCAGTTGCTCAACGCCCTCGAGCTGACCACGACCAAGAGCGGGGAAGGGCAGTGGACCGTCAGCGTACCAAGCCACCGCTTCGACATCAGCCTGGAAGTGGACCTGATCGAAGAGCTGGCCCGCCTGTACGGCTACAACAACCTGCCGGTTCGTTACCCGCAAGCCCGCCTGGCCCCACAGGGCAAGCCGGAAACCCGCGGTGACCTGCCGACCCTGCGCCGCCTGCTGGTTGCCCGCGGCTACCAGGAAGCCATCACCTACAGCTTCATCGACCCGAAACTGTTCGAACTGTTCAGCCCGGGCGTAGAGCCGCTGCTGCTGGCCAACCCCATCTCCAGCGACATGGCCGCCATGCGCGCCTCGCTGTGGCCGGGCCTGGTCAAGGCACTGCAGCACAACCTGAACCGCCAGCAAGACCGCGTGCGCCTGTTCGAAAGCGGCCTGCGCTTTGTCGGCCAACTGGGTGACCTGCAGCAGCAGCCAATGATTGCCGGCGTCATCACCGGCAGCCGCCTGCCAGAAGGCTGGGCCAACGGCCGCGACGGCGTCGACTTCTTCGACGTCAAAGCCGACGTGGAAGCCCTGCTGGGCTACTCCGGCGCCCTGAGCGACTTCACCTTCAGCGCCGGTAAACACCCAGCCCTGCACCCAGGCCAGACCGCTGTCATCGAGCGTGACGGTAAACTGGTCGGCTACCTCGGCGCCATTCACCCAGAGCTGGCCAAGGCCCTGGGCCTGGACCGCCCGGTGTTCCTGTTCGAGCTGGTGCTGGGCGACGTGGTCGAAGGCCGCCTGCCGAAATTCAGCGAACTGTCCAAGTTCCCGGAAACCCGTCGTGACCTGGCTTTGATCGCAGGACGTGATGTGGCTTCTAGCGCGGTGCTTGAATTAATTCGTGACAATGCAGGCGAATGGCTCACAGACCTCAGGCTGTTTGATGTGTACCAAGGTAAAGGCATTGATCCTGATAGAAAAAGCCTTGCCGTCGGCTTGACCTGGCAGCATCCATCGCGCACTCTTAACGACGATGAGGTGAACACTACCCTGCAAAACATCCTCACCTCGCTCGAACAAAGGTTGAACACCACGTTAAGGAAATAACGGCATGGGTGCTCTGACGAAAGCTGAGATGGCCGAAAGGCTGTACGAGGAGCTGGGGCTTAACAAGCGTGAGGCCAAGGAGCTGGTCGAGCTGTTTTTCGAAGAAATTCGGCACGCACTTGAAGAGAACGAGCAGGTCAAGCTGTCCGGTTTCGGCAACTTCGACCTTCGCGACAAACGCCAGCGGCCGGGCCGTAACCCCAAGACAGGGGAAGAGATCCCGATCACCGCACGGCGCGTCGTCACCTTTCGTCCAGGGCAGAAGTTGAAGGCCCGGGTTGAGGCCTATGCTGGAACCAAGCCATAACGACGAACTGCCCCCCATACCGGGCAAACGCTACTTCACCATTGGTGAAGTGAGCGAGTTGTGTGCCGTAAAGCCACACGTGCTGCGGTATTGGGAGCAGGAGTTCGACCAGCTGAATCCTGTGAAGCGGCGGGGGAACCGGCGGTATTACCAGCGCCAGGATGTGCTGATGATCCGCCAGATTCGTGCGCTGCTGTATGACCAGGGGTTCACCATTGGCGGGGCGCGGTTGAGGCTCTCCAGTGATGAGGCTAAGGATGAATCCAGCCAGTACAAGCAGCTGATTCGGCAGATGATTGTTGAGTTGGAGGATGTGTTGGTGGTTTTGAAGAAGTAAGCCGGGTTTCTGATGAATTGAAAATTTTTTAAGAAAAAGCTTTCATTTATCAGAGGGTTAGGGTACATTCTTCAACGTTCTCGGCAAGATTGAGAACATGCTTCAAAGCCCAGTCGGGGCGTAGCGCAGCCCGGTAGCGCACTTGCATGGGGTGCAAGGGGTCGAGTGTTCGAATCACTCCGTCCCGACCATATATTTCAATGACTTAGGCCATTTCCGAAAGGAGTGGCCTTTTTCATGTGCGTGACTTTTGCGTGACTACTCAGGGTAACACCACCGCGAATTCGCATGCCGTCAACCTCGCCAGGATCGGCGTGGATGTAGAGCGGAATGCTGTATTCGTTGACCGCCGAGGCAGGCGCTCCACCGAATTTGAGGTTGTGCTGCTTAACCTCGTTCGAGATCGTGGCGTACGCCTGAGGTGAGTGTGACTCCATCCATGCTACCGGCTCGGCCCGGTGCTGGGCCGGCGGGTGCTAAACCGGAGATCGGTCCAAGGCCAATTACAGACTGGCCCACCGGCACCGCATCCACCATGGCACTGGTACAGAGTGATACGTCCCCTCAGCTGCCAGCAGCCCACTGGCGCCGCTTGTCCATGATGAAGTCGACGAAGGCCCGCAGGCGCAACGGCATGTGTCGGCCTTGGGGATACAGCAGTGTGAACGGCCGCGAGCGGCCAGCGAAGGGCCGCAGCACCTCGACCAGCGAGCCCTCGGCCAGCTCGCGCTCGACGATGAAGCGGTAGGTCTGGAACAGTCCCGCGCCGTGCTTGGCCAAGGTCACGCCACCGAGCACGTCGTCCGAGCAGATGTAGCCGCCCTCGGTGAGTACTTCCCGTTCGCGGCCCTCCTCGTCGAACAGCCAGGCGATGCGCCGACCGCTGCTGGGCAGTTCGAACTGGATGCAGTCATGCTGCGCCAGTTCTTCAAGGCTCTGCGGTTCCCCCGCGTGTTCCAAGTAATCTGGAGTGGCCACCACCACCAGCCGGGCGTCTTCCAGCGGCCGGGCGATCAGAGTCGAATCCGGCTGTGCACGCACGCGGATGGCCAGGTCGTAGCCCTCGCCGACAAAGTCGATATTGCGGTTGCCCAGGTGGATGTCGACCTGCACCTTCGGGTAGCGCCGGCGAAACTCGGGCAGCAGCGGTAGGATGCGGTGGTGCCCGTAGGTCGTGGGCAGGCTGATGCGCAGCGTGCCCGAAGGCTCCTGCTGCTGCCCGGTCACCACCCGTTCGGCCTCCACCAGCTGGGTCAGCGCCTGACGACACTGTTCGTAGTAGCCTCGCCCGCCCTCGGTCAGACGGATGCTGCGGGTGGTACGGACGAACAGTCTGGAGCCCAAGCGCTCTTCCAGGCGGCTGATCGAGCGACTGACCGCTGCCGGCGTCACGCCCGCCGCGAGACCGGCCGCGGTGAAGCTGCCCAGCTCCGCCGCCAGGCAGAACAGCTCGATGCTGCCGAGTAGGACGTCGTCAAAATGCCGCTGCATTGATTACACCATGTATCAACTGAAGTTCTTGCTGCCATATTTATCCTTATCTAAAGCAAAAATATAGTCCTCCCAACGGCGCTCTTCTGCGTCACCTGATTGGGAGAAACGACATGAGCAACAGCAAAACGGTAGTGATCACCGGCGCCTCCAGCGGCATCGGCTTCGGCCTGGCCAAGGCTTTCCTCGCCAGTGGCTTCAATGTGGTCGGCAATGCCCGCTCCGCCGGACGCCTCGCCGAGGCCAAGGCACAACTGGAAAGCGCCGCCTTCATCGGCGTGGCCGGTGACATCGCCAAGCCTGAAACCGCCCGCCGCCTGATTCAGGCGAGCATCGACGCCTTCGGCCAGGTCGACGTGTTGGTCAACAACGCGGGCTTCTTCCTGCCCAAACCCTTCGTCGACTACAGCCCGGAAGACATCCAAAGCATGCTGGAGACCAACCTCAAGGGCGTGGTCTACGCCTCCCAGGCCGCCGCCGCGCACATGATCGAGCGGCGTCAGGGCCACATCATCAACATCACCGCTGCCGTGGCGCTGCAACCTAACATCGCCGTGCCCGCCGCCTTGCCGGTGCTGATCAAGGGGGGCCTCAACCAAGTTACCCGCGCCCTGGCGCTGGAGCTGTCGTCGCACAACATCCAGGTTAACGCGGTGGCTCCCGGCATCATCGAGACGCCGATGCACGATCCGGCCAGCTTCGACTTCCTCAACGGTCTGCAACCGGCCGGACACATCGGCCGCGTCAGCGACATTGCCGACGCCGTGCTTTACCTGGCCAACGCCGGGTTCACCACGGGCGTGGTGTTGCCGGTCGACGGCGGTATGAGTGTCGGCAAATGGTAATAGGCTGAACGTAACGGGGAGGCATCCCGCCTCCTTGCCCTCATTTCCCCACCCCATAGGAGTAATACCATGCCCTTCGTCAGCGTCCGCATCACTCGCGACGGCGTCACCCGTGATCAGAAAGCCCAGGTCATCAAGGAAATCACAGAGACCTTGCAGCGAGTGCTCGGAAAGAAACCTGAACTCACCCATATCGTGATCGAGGAGGTCGACACCGATAACTGGGGCTACGCCGGCATGACCACCACCGAGTACCGCAGCAAAGAAACTCAGGGATGAGTTCCGAACTGCCCCGGCGGCGCGAATCAGCGCCTCCAGGGCGGCCTTGGCTCGACACGCTTGCGAAGGAGAATCCACTTGAAGACCGCCATGAGCAATACATCCAGGCCCGTGACGAAGGCGGTATGGGTGATGCTGGTGTGTTGAAGTCCGACGGATTGGAAAATGTTACCCAAGCACAAGGCCACTGGCGTCGGTCGCTGGTTTAGATCGCTATCTGAAAGAACTTGGTCCAGAAAATATGCTGTTGGCGGGGGGAGATGCAGTTGTCTGCTAGGATTCAGCACGCTGGCCAGAGTATTGAATGTTGATCGCTTGTCTCCATGTCGAATAACTACTTAGGGAAGAGATATGTCCATCCATGCAATCACCATCCCCTGTTTCGCCCAAATGTTACGGACCCTATCGGCACTGTTGTCCAAGGGAGAGTCCTGCGCGCTTGAAGGGGGCTACGATCCGATAATCTTGCTTGAGTCTCGGCTAGCGCCTGACATGCACAATCTTGCTCGGCAGGTTCAATACGCGTGCGTCCAAGCACAGGAGGCGGTTCAGCGGCTTACACATCAGCCGCTTGAGACGCTCTCGCCGCCAGAGGACATTGCATCAGCGAAGGCTCTGATTGAGCGAACGTTACGACTACTGGATACTGCTGATGCCGCAGCGATAGATGCAGCAGCAGACCTCAAGCTCGCAATCGAGCTACCCAATAACATCACGTTCGATATGACTGGCAGTGAGTACGCAGTCAATTGGGTTACGCCACAGTTCTACTTTCATCTAGTCACGGCCTATAACATTCTGCGTCACAACGGCGTTCCGCTCGGAAAGGCCGATTACGTGCAGCACATGTTCGCCTATCTGCGACAGTGAATCCTGCACGAGGTGGGCGCTAAGCAACTGTGCCGCGCTCGCCACTCGGGGCGGTCGCAGTTTGTTTGTCCAGCGATGTGGACGCCATTCCCGCCCCTGGTTGCAATAAGGGGCGGCGATCAGTTGAAAGCGAGCTGATCAGGCAAATTGGTAACTCAGCCGAATGTGATGCGTACCCTCCCGGATCCGGAGATCTTAACTTCCTCAGGATAACGCTGGCACATAGACAACTTGGTCACGTCCACCATGTTTGGCCGCATAGAGACCGCCGTCAGCGCGCTTTATTGCATCATCAATCTGCTCACCCTGTGTGAGCAGGGCGCATCCGATGCTCATGGTCATCTTCCGAGGGCCGCCGGGCAACAAAAACGGCGCGCTGCCAATTGACTGACGCAAGCGCTCCGCAATCTGCGTTAATTCTTGGCTATCTTTAACCCGTAGCAGGGCCACAAACTCCTCTCCTCCCTGGCGTACCAGCAGGTCATCTGGCCGCAGCGTAGCCCGCAGTCGGCGGGCACACTCGCAGAGCACTTTATCGCCAGCATCGTGGCCATGCTCGTCATTGACGGATTTGAAACGGTCGAGGTCTGCGTATACGGCACCTAGCTGTAAACCTCGTTCTTCAGCCAAACGAAGCTCTCGGTTCTGAAACGCTGCCAACGCCCCGCGGTTCCATAGTTGTGTCAAAGGATCAAGTAAAGCCCTGCGCTGCCCGCGATCCATTTCAACACGCAGAGCGCGATTGACCTGCGCTAGGCTCCGCAGTTGCAAATAACCCTCGGTGAGCGTGGCTAAGTCCCGAAAATTAGCCTGTTGCGCCTCGCTGAGCTTCCGCGGCCGAGGATCGAACATGCACAGGGTGCCAATGGCTTTGCCATTTGAGGCACGTAACGGGTGGCCCGCATAGAACCGGATATAGGGTGGGTTCAGCACGAGGGGATTGTCCTCGAAGCGTGAATCGCACCTGGCATCGGAAACCATCAAGGTACCTTCACCGAGAATCGCGTAGCCGCAAAAAGACACATTACGCTTCGTCTCGCTTACCTCGATACCGATTCGAGCCTTGAACCACTGCCGATCCTGATCGATTAGGCTGATCAGAACGGTCTCCACCTGGGCCAGTTCTTGGGTGAGTCGTACCAAGGTATCAAGATAATGCTCGGCCGGTGTATCGACTAAGTCCATGTCATCAAGTGTGCGCTGACGAAGTGCTTCATCAGCGGGTAGGGGACAAGCTGGCATGTCTGTTATTCCACTCCTTGGTTCGTTTATTCCACAAACGCGGATAGAAAACTCTCAAGCATCTTGATCAATGCCGCACACGCTCGGCGCCTTCAGGCCAGGCCAGCCGGAATAGAGAGCATAGCAAACCGGTTGGCTCTATCCCGGATCCTCCAGTGGGCATTACCTGTGGTGTTGATCGGCGCGGCTCGGTCGGTTGCCCAAGACCTCGACAAACTTCTCAGACTTACAGGCGGCTTTAACAAACGGTTGAGGTTGTCGCCCCTGGCTGCCTTATTGGTAAACCGGTATTGACCTCGAGTTAAGTCAAGGTTTTAGAGTGGCGTCCGGACGCTCTCGCTGCTTTCGGAAACCAACTCACAAAGGACCAGGAATGGACACTCCGACTTCACTGCTGATTTTCCAGATCACCTGCTGCATTGGCTTGAGCTTGTGGCTGAGTATCAGCCTGATCAACAACCTGCAGGCCTTTACCAGCTCAGCCGGGGCGATCGGGGAGACCATGTCGATGGCGCCGCTGACCCAACCTCCCGGAATCAGCCTCCCTCTGCTGGTGCGAGCGATGACCTCTCACGCCATCCATCGCTTGGCCTTGTCGATCATCGTGCTGACACAGGCAGCTGCCGTTCTCGCGGCTTGGGTTGGCTGCTATGAACTGCTGCTTGGCGCTGGCCTGGAGGTGGCGCGGCCCTGGTTGAACCTGGCCTTGAGCGCAGCGCTCGGGTTCCTGTTCGCGATGCTGCTGGGCGGGATATGGTTCGGCTACTGGATCCGCCAGGAAGGGTTGCAACTGACCCATCTGCTGTTGATGGTCTGGATCCTGCTGCACTTCGTCGTACTGAATGTCCGCTGGAGTTGAACGGCCCAGGGAAGCTTGGAGCATTTCAGTTAAAAGGAGCAACGGATGAAAATGATGATCGTAGGCGCCGGCAGAGGGTTGGGCCGGGCTTTGCTCGAAGGGCTCGGCAAGCCAGGGGACACGCTGATCGGCGTATCACGCAAACAGCCGTCAGACTTGGCCCTTGCCCCGGGCATCGACCTGCAGTGGGTCGATGCCGACCTTGCCAAGCCAACGGCGGCTGTAGCACAGATCGCGGATCGGGCACCTGCCGATTTGGATGTCCTGATCTACAACGTTGGCATCTGGGAAGAAAACGCCTTCAGCGAGCACTATGCATTCCTTGACGACAGCGACGAATCGATCACCAGGCTGGTCGAGGTGAACATCACGGCCACGCTGCTTCTGCTCAAGCGCCTGGTGCCCAAGTTGCTTGGTGCGCCCCGGCCGCAGTTGATCCTCACTGGTTCGACCTCAGCTCTTCGCCAGAGTGGGCGCCCGGAGGTAGCGTTCGGCGCCTCAAAGTTCGCCCTCAACGGCATGGCTGATGCGCTGCGCGAAGGTTTCAGGGATGACAACCTGGCCGTGACCGTGCTCCAACTGGGTTATCTGAATACCGACGACTCCCTGAACACGCCATTGGCACAAGCCGCAGCACGTGGCGAGCGGCGCCAGGTACCGGTGCATGATGTGGTCACCATGGTCGACGCGCTGTTGCGCTTGTCCGGGGCTTCGTTCGTACGGGAGCTGATCTTGCCGGCCATCGGTGATGAGCGCTTCTGAGGCCAAAGCACCGGAGCCTTTGCGTGAGGGTTCGGCTTTGATGTCTCAGTCGATGGAACTGAATCTTGGACCGCGTCCAGCGAGAAAAGAGGCAAGGGGCTAGGTCGTTGGGTCGCCTTCAAAATCGGGAGACGCATAGGTCTTGAAGGCACCCAGTCGATGATGAGTCATTCAGCGCATCATGCCCAGTTCAGCATCATCCATCAGTGCCTTGGCTAACGCGCAAAGGTAGTGCGAAGCCCAGATCAACTGAGGTTTATCTTCCATCAATCCATCCAGAGTCATGTCCCGTGCATAGCCCATCAGCTCGGACGCCTGTTCACGGGCGCTTTGGCAGGGGATGCCGGCTTCGATGCGGAAGAGGGGATGGGTCTGGTTTTCACCTTGGTAGAAGGTGGTTTTGCCGACGGTGAATTTGGTTTCTTCTGTGGACATTGTTCAGTTTCCCCAAGATTGCTTCAGCCTGTACGGGCCTATTCGCGGGTGAACCCGCTCCTACGGGAGCACGGCAGTCTTCAAGGCTGAGGGAGTGCTGGGGAGGGTATCCGCGAAGAGGCCGGCCCAGGCAGTACATCAGCGAGACGTCAGTGCGTAGTGCGAGGTTCAGTGGGCATCTGCACCTGGGCTATTGCGGACTCGAGCAAAGCTCTCAAGGTCTCCAGTTCATGCATCGAGGTCATCATCAGAATCGACGCGGGTGACTTGGGCTGCAGCAGCATTGCCTGATGCACGACAGTTGCAGCGCAAAGCGCGTAATCCGTGGCCTGGATCAGGGTGTCTTCAAGGCAGAGGGACCGGTGGGGTGGGTCTGGAACGATCTTGAGCATGGCGTAACTCCAACGTCGGAAAGTGGAGCTACCTCAACCTTGCTGTCAAACAAGATGGTGGCAGCTGTACGCGGGTTGACAGACCGAGACGTTGGCACTCGGCGCACCACAGGGTGCCCACACGTACAGCCGCCATGAAAGCGAGCACATGAGGACAACGTCAGCGGTCTGTCAAAACCGGTCGCTGAATTGGCAGCGACAGGCCGAGACTAGGGCTGACTATTTCCATGTGCAACGAAAATCAGGCGCGAGGAGTATCTTTGGGAAATGGCCTACAAGGAAGGGGTAATTTCTGATTTTTCGACCCGCTCCCGTTCCTCAAAACTTAAACAGGAAACAGGCGGGCAAAAGAAAGGTTGGGCTGCGGAATCAGGTCGATCAGTAGATTGTCGGTCTACATGACCCCGCCGGTCACCGCCTGGCTTGCCCCAAAGCTTGAGCTTGCGGTCACCGATGATCTGCTGTGCGGGGTAGTGTTCGTACTCGGCCTCACCGCCATGAACATCATCCCCGCGATCAAGGCTGCCATGGGGGTCGTTCGTCACGGCGCGAGGTGCCTGATATGAAAAACATCCTGATTTCAGCGCTGACTGCCCAAGACTTGTTCCTGCGTGTGATGGTCGTGCTCGCGGCCTGCGGCTACCTACGCAAGGTCCGCCCGGTGGATCAGCCACTGCTGAGTGCCGCCCTCTACCTGGTGGCTATCAGCCAATGGCCTTCGCCCTCGGAGGGTCGAGCGGCTTCGCCTGATTGCAGAATCGCAGTGCCAGGCAATCACCGACTACCAGCTTAGAGCTCTAGGTCGCCTTGGCGGCTCTCCTCACTGACCGGTTTAATCAGTTCTGGCCCTTGGTTACGCACGTTGCCGACTGCTTTACCTACGGAGAACCAGCGAAAACCCAGAGCGGGCCGGCATCCAGCCTTGACGATCTCCGCCGCCCGCTCAGGCGCCATGGTGTGCGGTAACTCATAACCGGCTAACGGCTGTGCGCTACTTATTCCAAAGCCAGATTCGGCTCATACAGTTGACTCGTAGGCATCGAACGACTAAAGTCCGGATGCGTCATGATAATCACTCGCAATAAATAAAAGGATTTTATATGAAAGATGAAGCAAAAATGGGTCTCATGGGCTAGCTGCGGTGCTACTTGGTGCTTCTGCTGTTGCGCAAGCAAGTGTTGGCAGCAATACCACCGCATCTGACAACCCGCCGCTGACGACGATTCCTGCCGAAAAAAGTCTTAAGCCATTGACTGTTGCTTCCATCGGTCCTCACCCAGGCGGTCTCGTGCCGAGCTTTGGGCCGCTGAACTTTAACATTACCGCTGTTGTCATCAGGCGTCATCGCCTTTATAGCGTCTCGCGTCTTCGGCAGTCATCGCTAAAGTTATATAGAATGGGATGCCGCTAGTATATCTTGTAAATATGTAGCGAAATATTATTATGAATGATAAGTGGGTGATTGAGTGAGTTGCATTTTTTGCCAGATTGTAAGCGGTACTTCACCTTGCCATATTATATGGGAGGATGAAGGTCATATGTCATTTTTGTCAATTTTTCCTAATACGCCAGGCTTTACTGTGGTTATTCCTAAATTGCACTATGGTAGTTATGCCTTTGAGCAGTCCGACTCGGTTATTCGGGACTTAGTGTTGGCTGCGAAAAAAACCGCGCTGTTGATTGATAGAGCGTTACCGGGCGTAGGTAGAACCGGTATGATCCTAGAAGGCTACGGTGTTGATCATCTACATGCGAAGTTGTTCCCCATGCACGGTACAGGCGTTGATAGTACGTTTAAAAAGATAAGCTCAAGTGTAGATAAGTATTTTGAGAAATATGAAGGATATATTTCTTCACATGATTCGGTTAGGGCGGATGATAAGATACTATCTGAACTTGCTGCCCATATAAAGTCTTGTAACTAATTGATTTGTTGCTCTAATGCGTTCAAGTCCCCCAATCCCATCATTGCGTGCAAAGAACCAAGGATTCTCCAATCAAGTCAGCACAGGCGATCTGACCTGTGCTGAAATAGCCCTGCGTTCAACTGCCCTCTACAAGCCCGCCATACCATAAGGTCTCCAGTACGAGAACCCGTGGATTTCGAGTTCTCACTGACGCACTCAGGCAGAAACTGCCCGTAGGTGGGGTACATGAATCGAATACATGTTCAGCATAAACCCTCTCAGTGCAGCTGTTTGTGGGTTGACAGACCGGGGGCACTGAGAATCCCTGCACACACGAAGGTAACCCACGCACAGCTGCCATAACTGGCATCGCACATGCTCTCAGTGAACCACGGTCTGTCAAAACCGTGCCGCCAATGGGTGGCGACAGGCCGAGACTAGGGCTGACTATTTCCATGTGCAAAGAAAATCAGGCGCGAGGAGTATCTTTGGGAAATGGCCTACAAGGAAGGGGTTATTTCTGATTTTTCGACCCGCTCCCGTTCCTCAAAACTTAAACAGGAAACAGGCGGGCAAAAGAAAACCCGCCGAGGCGGGCTAAGTACTATCACGTAGGGATAGCTTCATCCTGCCCAAGCCACTGTGAAAATTGGGTGAAAGAAAGGTCCCCATAACGTGATCATCCAGAGGGCCCCGCGCCCCCCTCAAAGCTCGGCTTTCTGCCGCTGGTGGCGCTGAAAGCGGGTAACCGCGATCTGGACGGCAGCTGCAACGATGCACAGTAGGCCGACTTTCCAGCTGCCCTCCAGGCCGTAATGCTCGGCGATCTTCCCTGTGATGATGACGCTAACGAAGATGGCGAAAGGCAGGATCAGTTTGTTCATCGGGTGTTCCAGCAGGCTGCAAAGGGCTCGGGTGAATACGCAGTTCACCCAGCGGAAAGGCCGCGATCTTAGCAAATCCGGGTGCGGCGCTCGATCTCACCGGCAACACAAATCCATCGGCGCGCCCCCAGCCCCCCATTGCGAATTTCCTGGTTTCAGCTAACTTATACAAAAACTTGTACAAGCATGAGAGGTTGTACATGTATTGCAAGTGGCCCTTCACCCTGTACTTCGACGGCGCCTGCCCATTGTGCGCTCGGGAGATAGCCTTCCTGCGCAGGCAATCGACCGGGGGAAAGCTCATCCTGGTTGACATCAGTGCTGATGATTTCGATGCAGGGGCGTTGGGCTTGACGGTTGAGCAACTGAGGTCATGCCTGCATGGAAGGTTCGCGAGCGGGCACTGGGTTACAGGCTTGGACGCCACCTTGTGGAGTTGGCGTGCTGCCGATGTGGGCCTGTGGGTCGCGCCACTGGCTTGGCGTCCGCTACGTCCCCTGTTTTCGGTTCTTTACAGGCTGTTCTGTCGATTGAGGCCACACTTGGCCTGGCTACCACATCCCGATGGCGGGCACCGTTGTAACGGTGAGGAGTCCAAATGTCACATTCGTTAGCCGAGCACTACCATGAAATCCTGGTCGGTATTGGTGAAAACCCGCAGCGCGAAGGGCTTCTGGACACCCCCCGGCGTGCGGCAAAAGCGATGCAGTACTTGTGCAACGGGTATGCCCAGGATCTTCACGAGGTCGTAAACGGTGCTCTGTTCGAGAGTGAAAACGATGAAATGATTGTGGTGCGTGACATTGAGCTCTACTCATTGTGCGAACACCACATGCTGCCGTTTATTGGCAAGGCGCATGTCGCGTACCTGCCAACAGGGCGTGTGTTAGGCCTTTCCAAGGTTGCACGCGTGGTGGATATGTTCGCCCGTCGTTTACAGATACAGGAAAACCTCACGCGGCAAATTGCGTATGCCGTGCAGGAAGTCACGGATGCTGCAGGGGTGGGGGTCGTGATCGAAGCCAAGCATATGTGCATGATGATGCGCGGTGTAGAGAAGCAGAACTCGGTGATGATTTCATCCGTGATGTTAGGTGCATTTCGCGACGCCCCCTCGACGCGACACGAATTCCTTAACCTCATTGGACGACACAATTGACATCCGATCTTGAACCGTTGCGAAGGGGCGCCCAGATGAGTTCCGTTGCTACTGCTTTATCTCCAAGCCGCTTCACTGTCCTGGGTTACGGCGGCCTGCTGCCGTTTATTGGTTTGACGCTGCTCATCCTTTTTTGGGCTGAATATCGAGCGTTTTTCTCGATGATGCTGGTCGGCTATGGCGCGGTGATATTGAGCTTCGTCGGTGCCCTTCACTGGGGGTTCGCCATGACGTTGCAGGATTTGCCCGCAAAGCAGCGTCAAGAGCGACTGGTGTGGAGCGTTATACCGGCCCTGATCGGTTGGGTTGGCACGTTGCTGCCTGTGCCGGTGGGGTGTCTGGTGTTGACCTCTGGTTTTGTCGGCCATCTTTGGCAGGATCGCAAGCTGGCGCAAGCCGTGCCTGGGTGATATCTGCCGATGCGCGTGCATTTAACGGCTGTCGCGAGCCTCTGTTTGCTGGTCAGTGCACTTGCGGTGTCCATTCATTTTTGAAACCCCAAGCAACCATTGATGAGTCACTTCTCCGGCCCACCCCAAGTATCTCGCCCGATGCACACAACCCCGTCAAACAGCAAACGGGCCGTCCTCACCAACCCGCACCCCTTGATCACGCCATGTTCCAGGCTGATTTCCACCGTAAATTCCCCACTCGGATGCTCCACCGCCAAACGCTGACGATCACCGCCGGACGTGCTGGCAAGGCCCTGTGCAACCGACCCTTCAATCAAGCAGGCCGTAGCAACACTCACCGCACCAAACACCCCGATGGACGCATGGCAGCGGTGCGGGATGAACGAGCGCGTATTGACCGTGCCGCCGTTGCGCGGTGCCGACAGCAGGCACATCTTCGGCACATTGCGCTGGCTGACATCACCCAGGTTCATGCGTGGGCCCAGTTGCAGGCGGATGGCTTCCAGGCGTGTTTTCAGTGCGCTGTCGGCCTCCAGCGTTTCGCACGGCTCGTAACCGGTCACGCCAAGGTCCTCGGCACACAGCAGTACCACCGGCATGCCGTTGTCGATGCAGGTGACTTCCACACCCTCGACACAGTCGCGGCTGTTGCCGGTGGGCAACAGTGCTCCGCAGCTGGCGCCGGCCACGTCGGCAAACGTGACCACCAGCGCCGCCCCTCGGCCCGGCACCCCATCAATACGGGTATCGCCGGCATACTCCACCTGGCCATCGGCGGTCGGCACCTGGGCGACGGCGATCTGCCCGGTGTTTTCCATGAAGATGCGCACCGGTGTGCTCGCGCCGCTGGCGGCCACCAGGCCGCGCTCGAGGGCGAACGGCCCTACACCGGCCAGAATGTTGCCGCAGTTTTGCCCATAGTCCACCCGCGCCTCGTCCACGACCACCTGAGCGAACAGGTAGTCCACGTCGGCGTCATCGCGCTGCGAAGCGCGGATGATGGCGACTTTGCTGGTGAGCAAGTCGGCGCCGCCGATGCCGTCAATCTGCCGGGCATCGGGCGAGCCCATCACCGCCAGCAGCACCCGGTCACGTAGCGGGCCAGGGGCGGGCAGGTCGTCATGCAGAAAATAGGCGCCCTTGGAGGTGCCGCCGCGCATCAGCAGGCAGGGTATGCGGGTCTGGCCCATGTTCAGCCTTCCAGGTCGGTGAGGTGGTCGACATAACGCAGGCCCTTCGCCGCCAGGCGCGGGCGCATCTCGTAGATGTCCAGGCCAAGCTCGCCGGCGGCCAGGCGCAGGCGTTTGCGTTCTTCCAGGTCGGCGCGCTGGGTGGCGGCTTCGAGTACTGCCTGGGCTTCGCCATGGCGCACCACCACTACGCCGTCGTCATCGGCCACCACGATGTCACCGGCATGGACGAGCTGCCCGGCACACAGCAGCGGCAGGTTCACCGAACCCAGCACTTCCTTCACTGTGCCTTGGGCATTGATGGCGCGGGACCACACGGCAAAGCCCATGTCGCGCAGTGTCTGGCTGTCGCGCACGCCCGCATCGATCACCAGGCCGCGCACGCCGCGGGCCTGGAGCGAGGTCGCCAGCAGGTCGCCGAAATAGCCATCGCTGCACGGCGAACTGGGCGCCACCACCAGTACGTCGCCTGGGCGGCACTGCTCCACAGCAACATGGAACATCCAGTTGTCGCCAGGGGCCACCAGCACGGTTACCGCGCTGCCGGCCACCGCCACACCTTGCTGGATAGGGCGCACGGCAGTATTGAGCAGCCCCTTGCGACCTTGGGCCTCATGCACCGTGGCGACACCCAGCCGGCCCAGGGCATCGATGATGTGTGGCTCAACGCGTGGGATGTTACGCACGACGATGCCGGTCTTGCCGATCAGCCCGCTCATGCCAGGTTCTCCGTCACGCGTGGGAACACGCTCTGCAGGCCTTCGGCGTAGACGATGTTGCGTGCACTGGTGATGCCCACGTTACGCTTGGCTTGCACGCCGCGCTGCAGGGCCACGCGGGTGTAGTACTCCCAGAGGTGTTCCTGGCCGGCCATGCACTGGATGGCGGCATACTTTTTGTCCCACACCGGGGTAATGTCCAGGAACGTGTCCGGGCGCCATTCGCACTGCTCGGGCTGGTGCGGCTCAAAGGCGTACACCGGCGGTGCGCCAACGATCTTCTCGCCCGGCTTGTAGCCTTCAGCCTGCGCGATGATTCGGGCTTCCTGGGCCAGGTGCATGGCCAGCGGGTGGTCGTAGTTGTAAGGGTCTTTGAGGGAGTGGCTGAGTACGAACTCCGGTTGTACCCGGCGATACACATCGGCCAGGCGGAACAGGGTGTCCTTGTTGGCGCGCATCGGATAGTCGCCGATGTCGAAGAACTCCACGCTGGCACCGAGGATTTCGGCCGCGGCCATGGCCTCTTCACGGCGTGCGTCCTTGACCTTGGCTTCGGTCATTTCACCCTTGCGCCACAGCTTGGCAGACTCACCACGCTCACCGAAAGACAGGCAGACCACGTGCATGGCATAGCCTTGCTTAGCGTGCAGCGCAATGGCGCCACCGGCACGCCAGACAAAGTCGGCGGAATGTGCGCTGACCACCAGGGCGGATTTTTGTGGGGTATTCATGGTTCGTTGGCTCCTGCAGTGGGGGTGGGCGCAGGATGTCATTGGCCTGTGCAGGGCACTAATGCGTTCATTTGCAGCGGCTATGCGTTTTATTTATTGCCGGGCAAGCGGGGTAGAGGCATAGTCGCCGCAGTCACGAGCCGAGCGCCGGGAGCCCTTATGATCGATGTCGAACTGCCCAACCTGATGCAAGTCCGCGCGTTCATCCGGGTAGCCGAGCTGGGCAGCGTTTCGCGGGCGACGGAGGTGTTGTTCCGTGCTCAGTCCGTGGTCACCCGCGCCATCGCCGAGCTGGAGGCGCGCTTTGCCGTGCCCCTGTTCGAGCGTCATGCCAATGGCATGCGCCTGACCGACTATGGCGAGTGCCTGCTGCCGCGCGCACAGCGTGTGCTGGCGGAACTGGACGGCGTGTCAAGTTTGCTGGGCACCGCGCAGGGCGAGCCCCTCTACCTGTTTCAGGCGCGGCGCCTGCAGGTGTTCGTGAAACTCTGTGAAACACGGCACATGCAAACCGTGGCGCGGCACTTCGGCCTTAGCCAGCCGGCGGTCAGTGCGGCCTTGAAAGTGCTCGAAGGCGGGTGCGGACAGCCCTTGTTCGTGCGCACGTCGCGCGGCCTGCAGCCCACCGTGGCCAGCCGGGACATTCTGTTCCCCATCCGCCGGGCGCTGAACGAGTTGCGCCTGCTGGACAGTGACCTGAGCGCGATGCAAGGCACCCTGCGCGGGGTGGTGCATGTCGGCGCGTTGCCATTGGGCCGCTCGCGCATTCTACCGGACGCCATTTTACGCTTCACGGCCCAGCACCCACAGGTTCGGGTGGTGACAAACGAAAGCCCGTTCGACCTGCTGGCAACCGAGCTGCGGGTAGGGGATGTGGATTTCGTCTTGGGCGCCTTGCGGCCTCACGATTATGCCAGCGACCTGGTGGGCGAGCCGCTCATCAACGAGGAAATGGTGGTGCTGGCCCGTCGAGGGCACCCGCTGTTGCACACTCACCTGACGCTCAAGGGCGTGCACCAGGCGCGCTGGGTGTTGCCGCGGGCCGGTTCGCCGGCCCGTCAGCTGCTCGACAACTGCTTCGCCGCCGCGGGCCTGACAGCGCCGTGGCCGGTGGTGGAAAGCGCTGATCTGGCGGTTATCCGTGGCCTACTGGTGCGTTCGGACATGCTGGCGGCGGTGTCTGCGCACCAGTTGGCTTACGAGATTGCCAGCGGCGAACTGCAACGCCTGCCGCTGGCACTGCCCGGCACTGCCCGCGCCATCGGCCTCATGCAGCGCAGTGGCTGCCTGCAGTCACCGGCGGCAGTCGCGCTGATGGCCTGTATCCGCCAGGTCATCACCGAGCAGGCGTGAGCCCAGGAGGGGGCCTTAAAGCAGGCTCAGCGGGTAGCTGACGATCAGCCTGTTCTCATCGAAACTGTTGGTGCTGCCCCAGTCCCGGCGCTGGCTGGAGTTGCGCCACTTGAGGTTCAGGGCCTTGAACGGCCCGGACTGGACCACATAGGCCAGCTCGCTTTCGCGGCCCCACTCGGTGCCGTCCTGGGTGCTGGCGTTGTGCACGTTGTAGCCGTGGATGTAGCGGTTCATCAGGGTCAGGCCGGGTATGCCAAGCACCACGAAGTTGAAGTCGTGGCGCACCTGCCAGGAGCGTTCGCGGGCGCTTTCGTAGCTGGAGCCGAAGGCGTCGTTGGCCAGCGTGCCGCCGCTGGCGCCGTTGACCCGGAACCATTCATCATCGCCCATGACCTTCTGCAAGCCGACGTAGAACGTGTTGCCACCCAGCTTCGCCGAGAACAGGCCCGAAGCGGTGCGGTTGTTCAGTTCGCCTGCCTTGGCGCCACCGTCGTCCTTGCCCCAGAAGTAGCCCAGGTTGGCGCCCAGTACCCAGTTGCCCAGCGGCTGTTGATGCTGCACCTGGAAGTAGCGCTGCTGGTAGATGTCTTCCAGCTGGGCATACCAGGCGCCGACCAGGGTGCGCTCCTGGTTGAAGCGGTATTCGCCGCCGGCGAAGTTGAAACGGTCCGAGGTGAAGGCTGTGCGCGTGAACAGGCTCATGTCCTGCATGCTGGCGTCGTTGCGCGGGCTGTTCTGGCGGAACTGGCCGCCATACAGGCTCAGGCCGGCCAGCTCGTTGGAGTTGACCTGCGCGCCCTGCAAGGTTTGTGGCAGCGAGCGGCCGTCATCGGCGCGCAGGATGGGCAGGGTGGGTGACCACTCGCCGACCTTGAGTTCGGTCCTGGAAACCCGCATCTTGCCCGCCAGCGCCGTGCGGCCAAAGTCGTCCGCCGGGCGCCCGTCGTCGTGAACAGGCAGCAATTGCGTGCCGGCGGTGCCCTTGCCGCCATCGAGTTTGATGCTGTAAAGGCCCAGCACGTCAACGCCGAAACCGACCACGCCGGGGGTGTAGCCGGACTTGAAGTCGAGGATGAAACTTTGCGTCCATTCCTCGGCTTTGCCTTGGCTTGCCGTGCCCGTGTAGTCGCGGTTCATGTAGAAGTTACGCAACGTCAGGCTTGCCTTGGCATCGTCGACGAAGCCTTCGGCCAGGGCTTGCAGTGGCAGGCTGGCTGCCAGTGCGAATGTGGGGACGAGCGGGTACAGGGTGCGGCATTTCATTATTTTTATTCTCCAGGGATGGGCAAAGCGCTGCCCGCCAGCGGCGCATCGGCGCTGGGCAGGTTGAATCAGGGGGCGGTGGGGGTGGCGGCGCGGGACGCGCCGTCACACGATCAAGCGGGTTGCATCGGTCAGTTGGGCGCTTTGCCAGCCACCGAGTAGCGAACCTGCTGGTTACGGGTCTTCATGAAGTCCTCGATGCTCTGCCCGCGCATGGCGGCGTAAATGTCCAGGTTGGACACACCCAGTACGGCGCCTAGCTTCTCCAGTACAAAGAAGATCACCCCATAGTGGATCAGCCCACGCCAGTCGCGGCGGCGCAGCAGGTCGCTTTCCTCTTCGCTCAGGCCCGCCTCGCGGTACAGCGCTTCGGGTTCGCTCAGGAAACGCTGGCGCCACTGCGGCTCAATCATGCGATGCAAGAACTTGTTCAGGCGGTAGCCCTTGGCACTGCGCTCCAGGGTGTAGGGGTAGGTGCCTTCAAGCTGCTCAGCCCCTGCCAGCTGATGCTGCATGTGCTGGCGGTGACGTTCGTTGACCGGCGCCGGCAGTGCCTGGTCACGGTTTTCCAGCAGCAGGGTGGCGATGCCGGTCATCGACGGCAGGTAGTAGCTTTGGTGCTTGCGCTCAACGTTGGCAGACAACGCGCCACGCATGATCAGCCAGGTAATCACCTCGGCACCTTCCATGCCGCCGAGCGTGGCGTACTCGGCCAGTGTCATCTCGGTAAGGCGCTGCGGGTCGTTCACCAGCAGGTCAAGGAATTGCGCGTCCCACTCTGGGTTGTTGAAGCCGCAACGCTCGCCGTGCACCTGGTGTGACACCCCGCCGGTGGCGACGATCGCCACCTTGAGGTCTTCGGGGTAGCTCTCGATGGCGCGGCGCAATGCCTGGCCCAGTTTGTAGCAGCGCCGCGCCGTGGGTATCGGCAGCTGCAGTACGCCGACCTGCAGCGGCACGATCTGTACGGGCCAGCTTTCATCGCAGGGCAGCAGCGCCGACATGGGCGAGAAGAAGCCGTGGTCCAGCGGCTTGTCGCGGAAAAAGCTCATGTCGAACTCATCGGCCATCAGGCTCTGGCCGATGTGTCGCGACAGCGCTGCGTGGCCGCCCACTGGCGGCAGGTCCCGCGGGTTGCCCCCTTCATCGGCCACGCCATATTGCTCGTCTACGCCCAGGGTGAAGGCGCTGTAATGGTCAAAGAAGAACGAGGTGATGTGGTCGTTGAAGATATAGAAGAGTACGTCCGGCTGGCGCTGCTGCAGCCACGTGCGGATCGGCTCGAAGCTTTCGAAGATCGGCGCCCAGGCGGCTTCTTCCTGTTTGTCGTGGTCGACTGCGAAGCCGATGGTTGGGGTGTGGGAGACGGCCAGGCCACCAATGATACGAGCCATGCGAAAGTCCTCTGTTACAGGTTACGGCGCGGTTACTGCGGGGGTCGCGCGCAGCCGGGCGTGGCCGTTGGCCAGGATCGCCAGGGCAGCGGCGAATGCCGGCAGGCCGAGGAGGGTGAACAGCAGCGGCAGGCCCAGCCCCAGGCTGAGCACGGCACCACCGATGAGGGAGCCGAAAATGGCCCCGAAGCGCCCGATACCGAGCATCCAGCTTACGCCTGTGGCGCGGAACTCGGTCGGGTAATAGCCAGGGGCGAAGGCGTTCAGGCCGGTCTGCGCACCGCTCATGCAGAACCCGGCAGCCGCCACGCCCACCACCAGCAGGCTCGACTCCAGGCTCAGGGCGCCCAGTGAGACGATGCACAGGCCGCCGAGGGCGTAGGCGATGGCGATGACCCGGTTAGGGTTGCGTCGGTCCATGATCCAGCCGACCACGATTGCGCCCACTGCGCCGCCGATCTGGAACAGCCCCGTGATGGTGGCGGCGCGCTCGATGGACAGCCCGCCATCACGCAGCAGGGTCGGCAACCAGCCCATGGTCAGGTAGATCACCAGCAGGCCCATGAAGTAGGTCAGCCACAGGGCCAGTGTGCCAAACCGGTAGCGCTCGCTGAACAGCTGCCGGGCCGGTGCCTTGTGCTGCGTGGTTGGCTCACTGACGGTAAAGCGGGTGCCGGCAGCGAAGCGGCCGCCAAGCTTGGCCAAGGCTGCCGCAATCTGGCTGGCCGGTGCCTGGCGTGCGGCGAGGAAGCGAGCGGACTCTGGCAGCAGCCACCACAGCAGTGGCAGCAAGGCCAGTGGCAGCAGGCCGCCGGCCAGCAGTACCGACTTCCAGCCGTGATGAGGTATCAGCCAGGCGGACAGGAAGCCGCCCAGGCCCGAGCCCATGTTGAAGCCGGTGAACATGATGGTGATCATCAGCGAGCGGTTGCGTGTGGGCAGGTATTCGGCAAGCAGGGTGGTGCAGTTGGGCATGGCCGCACCCAGGGCAATGCCGGTCAGCAGCCGTAACACAGCCAGCTCATAGGGGTTGCGGGCGAAGGCGCAGGCCAGGCTCAGCAGGCTGAAACCGCTGACCGCGATCAGCAGCACTTTCTTGCGGCCCAACCGGTCGGCGTACGGGCCGGCGGTCAGCGCGCCGATGGCAAGGCCGACCATGCCGGCACTCATCACCGGGCCAAAGGCGGCGCGCGACAGGCCCCAGTCCTGCATCAGCGAAGGCGCGATGAAACCCATGACGGCGACATCGAAGCCATCGAACAGCACGATCAGGAAGCACAGCACCAGGATCAGCCACTG
Organism: Pseudomonas sp. TYF_14; assembly: GCF_043105275.1. Classification (NCBI taxonomy): domain Bacteria; kingdom Pseudomonadati; phylum Pseudomonadota; class Gammaproteobacteria; order Pseudomonadales; family Pseudomonadaceae; genus Pseudomonas; species Pseudomonas sp. TYF_14. The sequence goes on along the minus strand of NZ_JBICLK010000056.1, from coordinate 69,867 downwards.
GTAGGCAGCAATGGGGCGGTTATCGATCCAGTCTTTGACATCGATGGGGGCATCGACAGGAGGCTTAAGCATGCGTGGTCACCTTTGTTCTTGTATTGGTGTGAATTGCGCCGGGTTCCGGTAAGGCTTCGAACGCGTAATGGCCCAGCAGCAACCACCCCGCCGGACGACGGCGTGAGGCGGACTGTAATCCCATGGTCCAGGGCAGCGCCTGCGGGATTTCTTTAATGAGATATCCAATTTTTTTATCGCAGACTTCGCGGCGCTAATGTCGCGTCAAGTTGTGCCGCTCGGCAGCAAGCTGTTGGCCTGTAAAAGACCTCATGCGCTGCTGGCGTTGTCAGGCTTCCTGGTGATGATGACGCTTATGGTGATTTGTTTCTGAATGTGTGATCTCTCCCGCTCAGTCTTCGTCAAGAAGACTGCCCCTCGCCGTCGTCTGGGGATTGATACAGGGCCTTCCATGCAAACGCTGTTGAACGAGATTCTCGAAGAAGTACGTCCCTTGATCGGCAAGGGCAAAGTCGCTGACTACATTCCCGCGCTGGCTGACGTGCCGGCGAACCAGCTGGGCATCGCTGTCTATGGCAACGATGGCAGTTACCACTGCGCAGGCGACGCGCAGGTGCCATTCTCGGTGCAGAGCATTTCAAAGGTGTTCAGCCTAGTTCAGGCCATTGGCCATTCGGGTGAAGCCATTTGGGAGCGGCTGGGGCATGAGCCTTCGGGGCAGCCGTTCAACTCGCTGGTGCAGCTGGAGTTCGAGCGCGGGCGGCCGCGTAACCCGTTCATCAATGCAGGGGCATTGGTGATCTGCGATATCAATCAGTCGCGCTTCGCTGCCCCCACGTTGTCGATGCGCGATTTTGTCCGACGGCTTTCAGGCAACCCCCACATCTCGATCAATACCCGGGTCGCTGATTCGGAATATCAGTTTCGCGCGCGCAACGCTGCCATGGCGTACCTGATGCAGTCATTTGGCAACTTCCATAACGAGGTCGAGACGGTGCTGCGCAGTTACTTCAGTTACTGCGCACTGCAAATGAACTGCCTGGACCTGGCGCGGGCATTCTGCTTCCTGGCCAATGATGGGTTCTGCAAGCACAGCGGTGAGCAGATCCTGACGCGGCGCCAGACCCAACAAGTGAACTCGATCATGGCCACCAGCGGGCTGTATGACGAGGCGGGGAATTTCGCCTTCAGGGTGGGTTTGCCTGGCAAGAGTGGCGTGGGTGGCGGGATCGTGGCGATCGTACCGGGGCAATTTACCGTATGCGTGTGGTCGCCAGAGCTGAATGCGGCGGGCAACTCCCTGGCCGGGATGGCGGCGCTTGAGCTGCTCAGTTCGCGGATCGGATGGTCGGTGTTCTGATCTGCGAACTCAGGGGCCATCAGGCGTCGCCTTGGCGGGTCAGAACGCGTACACCAACGTGGCCGTGGCGCTGCGTGGGCTGCCATACCAGCCGCGCGCGCCAATCGCCGTGTAGTAGGTTTTGTCCAACACGTTGTTGAGGTTCAGTGAAACGCTGGTCTGCGGCGTGAAGGCATATTGAGCCATCAGGTCGACCACGCTGTAGGGGTCCTGGGTGAACGTTTCGTTGTTGGGCCCGGCGCTCTTGTAATATTCGGTACCCTGCCAGCGCACACCACCCCCTACCTTCAACTGTGGCAGGGTCGAAAGGCGGTAGCTGGTGAACAGTTTCAAGGTGTCTCGCGGTATTTCAGTGTTCAGGCGGTCGCCATCCGAATCCTTGCTCACCGCATAGGTGTAGCTGGCCGAGACCTGCCAATCAGGCAAAATCTCGCCCGCCATTTCCATCTCGAAACCACGTGTCTTGGTACCCGATTCGGCACGGTAGGCCTGGTTGCCGTCTGGCGCCAGGTTGCTTCCGTCGGCTACCGCCAGGTTGTCCTGGTGCACCTCGAATACGCTGAAAGCGGTGGTCAGGCGCTGGTCCCAGAACTCACTCTTCAGACCGAGTTCGTAGTTCACGCCTTCCAGCGGGTCCAGGTAGGTACCGTTGATATCCTTGTTGCTCTGCGGCTTGAAAATGGTGGTGTAACTGGCATAGGCCGACCAGTGCTCGTTGAGGTCATACACCAGGCCAAGGTAGGGCGTGACGACCCCGGTTTCGCTACGCGAGGTGCGGCTTGTCGCGCCAGACGACAGGGTGGTAGAGGTTTCGTCGCGTTTCCAGTCAATCAGCCGCGCCCCGGTAATCAGCGACAGGTCATCGGCCAGGCTCCAGCGTACCGAAGCCACCAGGCCGTCCTGGGTTTCATCCAGCGCATCTTCCGAGGACTTGGCATGGATGGCGTCTGGTATCGCCAGCGAACCGTCCCAGGTGTAAATGTTGTCGATGGTCTGGATCGCCCACAGTGGGTAACCGTCGTTGCGGTAGTAGGCGCGGTAGTGACTGGCCCCGAGGTAGGCCTGGTGCTCGCGTGACAACAGCGCGAACGGGCCCGACGCCGACAGGTCGAACGAGGTCTGCCGGGGCTCGCCGGCCCAACGCCCCGTCCAGGTGCTGATGCCACTGCCATCGGGATTGACGGTGCCGCTGGCCGCGGTGGCAAAGGCGTCGTCATAGCTGCGACGGCTGTGTTCGGCATTCAGTTTCAACTGCCAGCCGTTGTCCAGTTGATGCTCCAGCGCAGTGAATACCGTCTTGGTGCGACGCTTGTGATAGCTCCAGTCCGAAGCCGAATTGAACGCGCGGGAGGGGCTGAAGTGACTGCCATCCGAATTGAACATCGGGAAGCCGTGGTTGCCTGCCCCGTCGTTGTCCATCTCCTGATATTCCGCACCTGCTGTCAGCATCGTGCTGTCGGTGATGTCCCACTCCAGCACCCCATAGGCCACCTGCCGTTCCAGCGATTGGCGGTCGACGTAGCTCTGGCTGTCGGTATTGGAGGCGACAAAGCGCCCGCGGACATTGCCGCTTTGCGTCAACTTGCCAGAAACGTCCAGCTCGGTGCGGTAGTTGTCCCACGAGCCCGCTTTCAAGGTCAGCTTGCGTTGTGTTTCCAGGGTCAACTTCTTGCGGATCAGGTTGACGGTGGCGCCCGGGTCGCCAGTGCCGGACATCAGGCCCGTAGCACCGCGCACTACCTCTACCCGGTCATAGGACACCATGTCGGAGAGGTCGTCCCTGAAGCCAAAGGTATCGGGGCGGTTGATGCCGTCCACCTGGATGCTGCCGACCTCGAAGCCGCGCACGTAGATATGGTTGGCGTCGCTTCCGGCGGGCCCCATGCTGTCAACGACCACGCCTGGTGTCTGTTCAAGCACTTGGGCAACATCGTTCAGGTTCTGGTCTTCAATCTGCTGGCGGGTGACCACGCTGACCGATTGGGGTGTCTCGCGTGCAGACAACCGCAGCCCGGTTGCGGTATTGACCGAGCCGGTGGTGTAGCTGCCGGTGCCCTCGGTGGTGGCACCCAGGGCCATGCTGGAGACGGTGGTTGCCGCAAGCTCCATGGTGCCATCCTGTTCAGCGCTAACCAGCGTGAAGTGCTTGTCGCCCGCTGCCTGCACCTGCAAGCCACTGCCTTGCAGCAGTTCTGCCAACGCCTGATGCAGCGCGTAATTGCCGTTCAGCCCTTTGCTGTGCAAGCCTGCGACTGCTTCATGGCTGAAACTGATGACTGCCCCGCTGGCGTCGGCAAACTGGTCGAGTGCGTGAGCCAATGACCCTGCCGGGATGCTGTAACCCACAGGTTCGGCCCAGGCATGTGCAGTGCCCAGCAGCGAGCCCGCGAAGCTGACCGCTAGCGCGGTTTGGCGAATACGGGTGGCGGGGGAGGGAAAGCGAGCGGACATCCATTGACTCCTTGCTGATCGAATACAAGTGCTCCCAGTAACAAACGTGTTGTTGACGGAAATACTTAGTAGCAAGGTGCTGATAGGGCTGAGGATCTACTTTGACAGTAATATCCTCATCGCAGCACCAGGCTGCTCCTGCCAGTGCTGTACAGGCTTTGAAACCGACATGCAGGCTCTCGGTACTTGCCCAGGCAGTGTCCGGACGGCGCCCGTGGAACCCGCGCATTCACCGGAAATGGAACCTACCGAAGATGACCCGCGAAGCGTTTGCTCCTTATCAGTGCCTTGCCACTGACTTGCTGAAGTATCTGCCGTCTGACCAGAATGATGGCTCCCACGACTTGGCCCATATTCATCGTGTGTGGGTCAATGCGCACCGGATCCAGCGGGTGGAGGGTGGCGACCTTGAAATCTTGCTTGCGGCGACGGTGCTGCACGACTGTGTGGCGGTGGAAAAGCATTCGCCGTTACGTGGGCAGGCCTCGACGTTGTCGGCGAACAAGGCTGCATCAGTCCTTGCTGAGATGGGCTGGCCGAGTGGGCGTGTTGAGCAGGTAGTGCATGCGATCAAAACACACAGTTACTCGGCGGGGTTCGAACCGCTGACACGTGAGGCCTGCATCCTTCAGGACAGTGACCGGCTTGACGCCATAGGCGCGGTGGGTATTGCCCGGTGTTTTTACGTCGCCGGGCGAATGGGGTCGGCGCTCTATGACTTCGAGAATCCTTTCGCGCAGCAGAGGGCGTACCAGGACGGGGCGTATGCCATCGAGCACTTCCAGACCAAACTGCTCAAGCTCGCCTCGGGCTTTAAAACCCAAGAAGGGGCGCGCCTTGCTGCCGAGCGTCATACCCGGCTTGAAACCTTTCTTACCCAGTTCATGGACGAGATTACCGGGGCAGGTTAGTCATGCCGGGCTTGTACCGTCGTGCTTGAGCTCAGTCAGCCCAACGCCACAGCGGCTCATCCAGCAACCCAACCCCCCGCAGCTGGGTTTGCCCTTGTATTTTTTCCAGCTCTAGCACATTGCACCCGTCACAGGCTGCCAGCGCGTTGATTAATGGCGCACTGTGCGATACCACCCAAACCTGGCTACGGCGTGATGCACGAATGATCAGCCGCGCCAAGGCCGGGAGCAGGTCCGCGTGCAGACTGGTTTCCGGTTCGTTCAACACCATCAGCGATGGCGGCCGTGGTGTGAGCAGGGCGGCCATCAGCAGAAGATAACGCAGGGTGCCGTCCGACAATTCAGCACCCTCGAGCGGGCGCAAAAGACCGTGCTGGTGCAGCCGTACACTGAACAGCCCGCCAGGTGGCGCATTGATCTCCAGACGGCTGCCGGGAAACGCGTCATTCAGCGCTTCCTCCAGATCCTCCACATCGCCAATTTCGATAATGGTCTGCAACGCCGAGGCCAGGTTGCGCCCGTCGTGATGCAGCACCGGCGAGCGAGTGCCCAGTTGGGGTTGACGGCAAGGCGCGTCACGGTCAATCCGGAAGTGATCGTAAAACCGCCAGCTGTTGATGAACGCGCGCAGGTCACCGATCTCCGGTGCCTGGCGTGGCCGGCCGACGATGTTGAAAAAGCTCTCGCCGCTGTCAGCATGCTGATCGAGCACTGCCCAGCGGTTGCCCTCGCGGGCCCGCACCAGGGCATTCTTGCGCTCGACCAGCAAGGAAGAGGGGCGATAGGCGCCAGCGCCCCAGATGGCCTCGCACTTTATTTCAGGGTCGAGCATGAACGCGCTCGGATACGGCAGGGGAATTGGCAGGCCGAGGGTGATGGCAAAACCGAGGTCTTCGGTGGCAAAGCCCAGGCGCAGGCGCCTGACTTCGCTCGGATGCTGGCCTTGGATGGGCACTTCGCCGCGCCGCATTCGTGCGCTGGTTTCTGGGCCAGCCCACCAGGTCGAATCCAGCCCGCCTTCACGGGCGAGGGCTTCGACCACACCGCCCTGTGCGGTTTCGGCCAGCAGGCGCAGCGCCTTGTACAGGTTGGATTTGCCGCTGCCGTTGGCACCGGTCACCAGGTTGAGTTGGCTCAGCGGCAGCACCAGGTGGTTGATCGAGCGGTAGTTGCCGATGGCAAGGGTAGTGAGCATGCAGTGCTTCCCAGCGTGGACCAGGCGACCGATTGTGGCCGAAGCGTGCCTGCCTTGTCAGCCATCCCTGCTGAGGCTGCTGCAAGTGAAGCAGGCGTGCGCACCGTCTATAGTGTGGGGCAACCTCTCGCGCAAAGGATGCTCACATGGCCAGATCAACAATCATGACAGCCGTTGTCACCTCATTGGCGGTGGCCTTGGCCTCTGGTCCGGTGCTCGCCGACCCGGGTAATGGCAAAGGCCAGGGCCAAGGTCAGGGGCACGGCAAGGGTCAGGTGCCGCACGCCCAGGGCCAGGGCAATTCGGGCGGTCACAAGCAGAGCGCCGGCGGCAATGACTGGCACGGCGGCCCGTCCATCGACCGTGGCGATGTACTGGGCATCCTCGGTGGCCACCGCAACTACTGGAGCCCGGGCCCGTCATTGCCTCCAGGTATTCAGAAGAACCTGGCCCGCGGCAAGCCCCTGCCACCTGGTATCGCCAAGAAACTGGATGGCCGTCTGTTGGGGCAGCTGCCTCACTACGACGGGTATGAGTGGATGCAAGCGGGCGCAGACCTGATTCTGGTCGCCGTGGCGACCGGGATCATCTATGAGGTATTGAGCGGGGCGTTCGACTAAGGCCGCAGGTGCGAGCAGTCCGCTCGGTCCCTGTAGGTGCAGGCGTGCTTCGGCTGGGCTGCGCAGCAGCCCAGCGAACTTTCAGTGCCGCCGCAACACAGCGGCCAGCCCAAGGGTCAGCACCACAGCGCACAGCATGGCCAGCCCGATGGTCACGCCAACGCCCCACGTTTCCAGCAGCCCTGCCAATACCAGATAGAACGCAATCACCCCCACCGCGCCGATCGCATTCCCCCGTACCATCGCCGCCATCCCGGCTCGCCCGCCCTGCACATGGGCGAACACTACCAGCGGCCAGGCAATCACCGGAATCGGCGCCAGCATCCCGCTGGTCGCCGGGCCCAGCCAACTGGCCAGGCTGGTGGTGATCATCAGCAGGGAAGTGGCAGATACCATGCGCAACGGGATTTCCCAGTGCCGGTGCCGGGGGCGGGCCAAGGTATCAGGTTTGGGCTCGCGGCCGCTGGCGCGGATCAGCACGCCAATCAGCACCAACGCCACTGCAATCGACAGATACAGGCTGCCCCAGTGGGTGAAGGCATAGGCGGCCAGGCCATAGAACAGCAACGCCAGCAGTACGGCCACGGCGATGCCGAGTGTGCGTGTGGCCAGCAGGTAGACGGTGTAGGTGGCCTGCACCGCCGCCAGGCCGCCCAGTGCGCCGGGCAATGCGCCCAGGGCGAAGGCCGTGCCCTGTTCCAGGCACAGGAAGGTCATCACCAGCGCCGAGGTGATCGGCAGGCCGGACAGCAATCCGCCTAACAGGCCGCCCCAGCGCCGGGAGGCGAGGGAGATGGCCCACATCAGCAGGGGGGTGATGGTCAGTTTCAGGTAAAACAGGGTCATTGCGGGTGCATCCAGGCTTGATGAAGGTGCGCCCGCCTTCGACATTGGGTAGGGCGCGGGTGAATCAGCCGCGGCTGGCCTCCAAGGCCTGGGCCAGGTCGGCGATGATGTCGTCACTGTGTTCGATGCCGATCGACAGGCGCACCATGTCCCGCGGCACGCCGGCCTTCTCCAGTTCCTCGTCGTTGAGCTGACGGTGGGTAGTGGAAGCGGGGTGACAGGCCAGTGACTTGGCGTCGCCGATGTTCACCAGGCGTACCACCAACTGCAACGCGTCGATGAAACGCGCGCCAGCCGCCTGGCCACCCTTGATGCCGAACGACAGGATCGATGCCGGCTTGCCGCCGGTGTAGCGCTGGGCCAGTGCATGTTCGGGGTGGTCGGGCAGCCCGGCGAACTTCACCCAGGCCACTTGCTCGTGGGCTTGCAGGTAATGGGCGACCTTTAGCGCGTTCTCGGTATGGCGCTCCATGCGCAGGGCCAGGGTTTCCAGGCCTTGCAGGATCAGGAAGGCGTTGAACGGCGACAGCGCGGCGCCGGTGTTGCGCAAGGGCACCACACGGCAGCGGCCGATGAAGGCGGCAGGCCCGAAAGCTTCGGTGTAGGTGACGCCGTGGTAGGACGGGTCGGGGGTGTTGAGCAGGGCGAAGCGTTCCTTGTTTTCGGCCCAGGGGAATTTGCCGGAGTCGATGACGATGCCGCCGATGCTGGTGCCGTGACCGCCGATGTACTTGGTCAGCGAGTGCACGACGATATCGGCGCCGTGCTCGAACGGCCGGCACAGCACCGGGGTGGCCACGGTGTTGTCGACGATCAGCGGCACCCCGTGGCGGTGGGCGGCCTCGGCCAGCGCAGCGATATCAACGATATTGCCGGCGGGGTTGCCGATGGACTCGCAGAATACCGCTTTGGTACGCGCATCGATCAGCGCTTCGAGGGCGGCGATATCGTCATGGGCCGCGAAGCGGGTGTGGATACCCATGCGTGGCAGGGTGTGCGCCAGCAGGTTGTAGGTGCCGCCGTACAGCTTGGCCACCGAGACGATATTGTCGCCGGCTTCGGCGACGGTCTGGATGGCGTAGGTGATAGCCGCCATGCCCGAGGCTACGGCCAGCGCGCCAACCCCGCCTTCCAGGGCGGCCATGCGCTGCTCGAGCACGTCGTTGGTGGGGTTCATGATGCGCGAATAGATGTTGCCGGCAACCTTCAGGTCAAACAGGTCGGCGCCGTGCTGGGTGTCGTCGAAGGCGAAGGAGGTGGTCTGGTAGATCGGTACGGCCACCGCCTTGGTGGTCGGGTCGGGGCTGAAGCCCGCATGGATGGCAAGCGTTTCCAGCTTCATGCAATCGTTCCTTGAGCGTGGGTGGAAGCGTTCGAGCATGCGGCGGCGAGCGGGCGTGGGTCAAGGGTGTCGCTCTGGCGGTTCATGGTTCGCGTGACAATTCGCTGATCGGCAGTTGATCCTGCTTCACGTCGGGTTCCTGAGGCGAGCTCACTCTGTTCGCCACCCCAAACGGTACATGCACCATCGGCAGGTTCCCCGCTGGCGATTGCAGGTGCGTGCGCTGGTCGTCAAAAAACACATGCGGCTTCAATATCGACAACACCCTGGGCTTATCCATGCCGCCTAGAAAAAAGCACTCATCCGGGGATACGCCCCAATCCTTCAAGGTTGTCACTACTCGCTCGTGCGAAGGCGCGTTGCGCGCCGTGACGATGGCAATGCGCAGAATCCGCTGGTACGTCGGGTCCTCGGCCAGCTTGCGGTCCTCCAGCATGCGTATCCGCGAAAGCTTGCGGTAAAGGTCTGCCAGTGGCCCCGGCGAATGCGGGGTGCCCTTGTGCATGCGCTCGTGTTCCTGAAAGTCGTCCAGGTTGTCGTTGCGCTTGTAAACACTCTCTGCCTCGTCGTCGGCAATCACGCCATCGAAGTCGAAGGCCACCCGCAGCTCAGTATCGATTTCATCATCGTAGATGCGCGTAGGCAGTACACGCCCGGCAGGGTAGTTGGCGTCGATGGCCTTTTGCACATCTTCCTCGTTGGCGCTGAGAAACAGCGAGGCATTGAACGCCGGGATGTATTCGTAGGGCGAGCGGCCCGACATGAATGCCGCGCGGGTGATGTCCAGCTGATAGTGGCTGATGGAGCGGAACACCCGCAGGCCGGTTTCCGGTGAGTTGCGCGAGAGCAGCACCACTTCCACCGGCAACTGGTCGGGGAACGCCTTGTTGATGCTCAGGAAGCGGCGAATGAACGGGAGCGCCACCCCCCTGGGGAACGGCTCGTCCAGGTTCTGTTCCTGGTGCTGGCGGTAAGCCTCGACACCTTGTGTCTGGTAGATGTCATCGGAAACGGAGAGGTCGAACAGCGCACTCGAGGCAACGCCGATGACCAGCTTTTCTTCAATGGGGTAAGGCATGCAGCGGCTCCTGCGAGTGGCATGAAGGCAAGTGTACGCGCACGTTGTGACGAAAGCCGTCAATTGCGCGACTGATCAGTGGATCCGGTAGTGTCATTTTGATAGCTTCTCGCCCCTTACCGCAGTATCCGGACAGTGATTGATGAACCAGCTACATGAACACGGCACCCTGACTCCGCTTGCCGAGGCGAATGGGAACACGATGCACGAAAGCCACCTTGAGGCAGACGCGTCGGCCCAGCAGGCCACCGAGCACGAAGCACTGCAGGCCAGTATCGAGGCGCTGAACAAAAAGCTCGTGGCAACTACCCTGGCCCGTGTGCAGAAGGAAGGGGCGATTCGCAAGCACCTTGAGCAGTGCCAGCAGCAACTGGCCGCCAGCAATCAGGCTCGGGAGGGGCTGTCCATCACGGTGACAACGGCGCTGAAGAAGCTCGCGCTGGCAGCAAGCACCCAGGCAGACCGTGTGGACAGTGTGGAGGCGCGCTTGACCGGCCTGGCTGAGCGCCAATGTAAATGCGTCGCGCAGTCAGCAGCCGGTTGGCCCGCGTACCTGGAACGTCATGGAGTGTCGTTGGTCGCCTTGGCCGTGGCTGTGTTTACGCTGGGGCTGCACCTGCTTGGGTAGTGCAACCTCAAGGCCGCACTGGGTTCAAGCGTTGAAGTGCCAAAGCTTGCGGGTTGGCGACGTTCTTCGGCACCCCGTCGAAAAACGCCAGCACATTGTCGAAGGCGTCACCGAAGTACAGCTCGTAGCCGCTCTTCTCCACATACCCCAGGTGGGGCGTACTGAGTACACGTGGGTGGCGCAGCAGTGGATGGGCCGGGTCGAGTAACGGCTCTTCCTCATAAACATCCACCGCCGCGTAGCCCGGCCGCCCGGCATCCAATGCCTGCAGTAATGCGCCTGGTGCGATCAGTTCCGCGCGGCTGACGTTCACCAGCAAGGCGTCGGGCTTCATGTGGGACAGGTCGTCGAAGGTCACCCCATGGCGTGTCTGATCCGAAAGGCGCAGGTTCAGGCTGACAATATCCGCCTCGGCAAAAAACGCCTCACGCGAGGCGGCAGCAGCGTGCCCATCGGCTTTGGCTGCGGCGCGGCTGTTGTCGCTGCCCCACACCAGCACGGGCATGTCGAAGGCCTGCGCATAACGCGCCAGGCGCTGGCCGATCTTGCCATAGCCCCAGATGCCCAGCGTCTGCCCGGCCAGCGCCTGGCCCAGGTTGACCTGCCATTGGCCTTGGCGGAAGGCATCGATGGCCGGCACCAATTGCCGGCGGGCATTGAGGATCAGCGCCCAGGCCAGTTCGGCAGGCGCTACCGGCGATCCGCGCCCCTCGGTCACGGCAATGCCGCGCGCGGTGCAGGCAGCCAGGTCAAGGTGGCTGGACACCTTGCCGGTCTGGCTGATCAGCTTGAGGTTGGGCAGGCGGTCGAGCAAGGCGGCGTCGATGCGTGTGCGTTCGCGGGTGAGTACCAGGGCATCGGCATCGGCAAAACTTGCGGCAAGTTGTTCCAGCGTGGCAGGCGGGAGCTCATGAAGGACGCTGACAGCATGCCCGCTCAGCTTGCCGAAGCAATCGAGGGTACGGATTACATTTTGGTAGTCGTCGGGAATGACAATGCGCATGGTGGTCTGGCCCGGGCGGTACAGTGAAGCGTCGAAGATAACCTAACGGGGGGAATCGGTGTCAGATCAGGCTGCAGTCGCTGCACATCAGCACCGGCTCTGCCGCCCAGTGATGCAACCGCCATGCGTTGGCGGCCCTGTCGCGACACGAGGCCGCCCCTACTGGCCACCAGATAGCTGCTCCACCAGAAAATCCACAAACACCCGCACCCGTGCCGGCATCGCCGGGCCGCCGACGAACACCGCATGAATCGGTTCCCGATCACCCGGGTTGTAAGCCTCCAGCAACGGCACCAGTTGCCCGTTGGCCAGGTCATCGGCCACGGTAAAGGTGCCGATACGCGCCACGCCGGCGCCCAGCCTGGCCAGCTGCGCCAGCGCCTCACCACTGCTGCATTCGATATTCCCTTTCACCTTCAGTGAGAATGTATGCCCGTCGCGGTGAAACGGCCAGTCAGGCATCGCGCGGCGGAAGTTGAAGCGCAGGCAGTTGTGCCTGGCAAGGTCTTCAGGTTCAAGCGGGGTACCGTAGCGTTGCAGGTATTCTGGCGAGGCCACCACTACCTGGCCGGTCTCGCCAATGGCGCGCGCGCTCAACGAGCTGTCCGGCAGGTGACCGAAGCGCAGCGCCACGTCGGCCTGGCCGCCGAGTATATCGGCCACCTCGTCGCTGAGGGTCAGGTCAACCAGCACTTGCGGGTAGCGTGCACTGAAGGCCGCCAGCAGCGGCACTACGGTCAACCGGGCATGGCCCAGCGCAGCGCTGACCCGCAAGCGCCCGCGTGGCACGCCTTGGTCAGTGATGGCTTCTTCCACTTCGAGCATGTCCGCCAGCACCCGCCGTGCGCCGCGCAGGTAGGCCTCTCCCTCGGGGGTGAGGGTGAGCGCCCGGGTCGTACGCAGCAGCAGGCGGGTACCCAAGCGCTGTTCGGTGCGGGCGAGAATGCGGCTGACCGCCGAGGGCGTCAGGCCTAGCGCTCGGGCGGCAGCAGACAGGCTGCCCGCTTGCGCCACCTTGGCAAAAATCTCCATCTCGCCGGATCTGCCACTGAAGTCCATTTGTGCCTCTCAAGCAAAGGTGGTTCGCAAAAATGCAGTCTAGTGCGCGTTTTAAACGGATCGTAGCATTTGCGGCATAGATAAGGAGCTTGCCATGCGTATCAATCCACCGCTTGTCGCACTCGCCATCGGTGCCTTCGGCATCGGCGTTACAGAGTTTGCCCCCATGGGCATGTTGCCCAGTATCGCTACCGACCTCGGTGTTTCCATTCCTGCTGCGGGGCTGCTGGTCAGTGCCTATGCCATCGGCGTGCTGATCGGCGCGCCGCTGATGACCCTGGCCACGGTGAAGATCCCGCGCCGTTACCTGTTGATCGGGCTGATGGCCATTTTCACCTTGGGCAACCTGATGTCGGCCCTGGCCAGCGACTACGCCAGCCTGCTGGTGGCCCGCGTGGTCACTTCACTCAACCACGGCGCCTTCTTTGGCATCGGCTCGATCGTCGCGGCCAGTGTGGTGCCGCCCGAGAAGCGCGCCGGGGCCGTGGCTGCAATGTTCATGGGTTTGACCCTGGCCACCATCGGCGGCGTGCCGTTGGCGACCTGGTTGGGTGAAATGCTGGGTTGGCGCACGGCGTTCTGGGGTATTGCCGGGCTTGGCCTGGTGGCGATGACCACACTCTGGTACGCACTGCCCAATGTTGCGTCGCCCAAGGGCGAGGGTGCCATGGCCGAGATCCGTGTGCTGGGCCGCAGGCCGGTACTGGCGGCCCTGTTGCTGACCGTGGTGGGCTCCAGCGCCATGTTCACGGTGTTCACCTACATTGCGCCGATCCTGCAGCATGAAGCGGCGGCGTCCACCCCCTTCGTGACGGCCATGCTGGTGCTGTTCGGTGTCGGCCTGACCTTGGGCAACGTGTGGGGCGGCAAGGCGGCGGACCGCTCGATTGATCGCACCCTGCTCCTGTCACTGGCTGGGCTGATTGCCGTGCTGCTGGTGTTTCCGCTGGTACTGGACTGGCCGCTGCCGACCGCCCTGGCGATCCTGGTCTGGGGTGCGGCCAGCTTTGCCTTGGTGCCGCCGCTGCAAATGCGGGTCATGGAAGCGGCCAAGGATGCGCCCAACCTGGCCTCGGCGGTGAACATTGGCGCGTTCAACCTGGGCAATGCGATCGGTGCGGCGCTGGGTGGCGCGGTGATCAACGCGGGGCTGGGCTACCGGCGATTTCCCTGGCGGGGGCTGCGATGGCGACGCTGGGGCTGGTACTGGTGCTGCTGTTTGCCTGGCGTGGGCGAGGGGGGCTAGCCGGGCGGCAGGTTGCGGTGTAACAGGTCGGAACCTTGGGGCGCCTTGCGCCCCTCGATACACTACCTTGCGGGTACTACGGGGTACCGTTTCGGCCATGCAAGTGATAGGCAGGGCGCTCGCTCAGGCGCTCGTAGTAATCGCGCACCGCGGGCAGGTGCGGGTGCTCGAACGGCGTTTCGAACCAGCGGTTGACCGACAGGCCGATCGGGATGTCGGCCAGGGTGAACTGGCTGCCGGCCACATAGGCACCGGTGCTGGCCAGCTGGCGGTCGAGGATGCGCATGTAGCGTGACCACTCGGCACAACCGGCAGCCAGTGCTTGCGGGTCCTGGTGAGCGGGCGAATGCCTGACCAGCGACATGAACGCGTAGCTCCAAGAGCGGTTCAGGTCCGAGGCCTGCCAGTCGATCCACTGGTCGATCCGCGCCCGCGCCTGGGCCTCGCCGGGATAGAACGCGGTGGCGCCGTAGCGGCTGGCCAGGTAACGGATGATGCTATTGGATTCCCACAAGGTGAAGTCGCCGTCCTGGATCACCGGAATCATGGCGTTGGGGTTCAGCGCGAGGAACTCGGTGCTGTCAGTGGCCTTGAAGCCAGAACCCCAGTCTTCGCGCTCGAACGCGATCTCGAATTCGGCGCAGGCCCACAGGACTTTTCGCACATTGATGGAAGAGGCTCTTCCCAGTATCCGCAGCATGGTGTTCGTCCTTGTGTGGGGGAGGTTGATCGTCCGCCACTCCCGGGGGCGGGTCAAGGGGCTGAGCGGTGGCTCGGCGCTCCCTGTGCAGGGTTCTTGTAGTCCATTTCCTAAAGTGACCCTTTCCACCCCTTTGTCATTGTAATGGGGTAGGCAGCGGCCTAGCCTCGGCAAGCGCCTAACCTTGAGGAATGGACATGGACAGCGAAACCCCGAAAAACAGCAGCAAGCCCTATGTCGTGCAAGCCGCGAGCCGCTTTGGCAACAGCGATGCCGAACTGGTGCAAATGAAACCGCAACTGCCAATACGCACCGCACTGATGGAAGCTTCGGGCATCATGGGCTGCATCACCGAGATCACCCGCAAGGCCATCGACAGGCCTGAAGACCGCCAGGTGATGATGAAGGCCACGTACTACCTGGCCGGGATGGCCAAGTCACTGATCGACGGCCAGCTGCTGCAGATACGTCAGGCGCGCGAAGGCGGGGGCGAAGCCTAGCCAGGCTTGCCTGGGGGGCGCGAACTTGGCACCCTTGGGCGGTTTTTATCGTCTGTAACACGACAGAAGGAAGCATGCATTGAGCTGGGACAAGGTGGGGAAGCTTCTCGTCGCCGTGCTGATCGGCCTGATGGTCCTGTTGGCCGCCTACGCGTTGCTCAGGGGCAATCCGCGCCTTGAGGCGTCACTGACCTATGCCTACCTCACTTACCCCAGCCAGTTCAGCGAGCGGATCAGCAAGGCCAGCGAACAGCTGAAGTACGAGCAGTTGCAGGGGCAAATCAACGGTATCGTTCAAGGCCAGCTGGGCCATGATCAGGTCGAGCGGCTCATCGAAATGGCGCAGGCCCCTTATGCCCAGCTGTTCGCCAAGCCTTTCGAGGCCGGGCTGGTCGACCACCGTGCCGGCCTGCTGATCGAACTGCACAACAGCGGTAATGCGCAGGTCCGGCAGGTAAAAATCCGCCTGCCAGCCAAAGGCCTGGTGCAGGTGCGCGATGCTGCCGGCAACGACACGCTGCTGGAAACCCCCACCGCCCAGGTTGATATCCCGGCCATCGAGCCAGGTGGCACCTGCAAGGTGTGGGTGTATTTCGATGCCGACTACTCGCAGATCCGCCATGGTGGGGTCAGTATCAGCCATGCCGATGGTGAGGCCAATGTGCAGGTGTACCGCGAGGTCATTGGTTTTCCGGCCATGGTTGCCCGTTACAGCCGTGAGCTGATGATGCTGCTTGGCATACTGGCGGCCAGCGTACTGGGCTTGGCCTATGCCTGCCTGGCACGTCGTGGCCCGCGGTAAAACAGCCTGCAGAAAGATGCGTGCATGTGTTCTGCGATCAAGGGTCATTTGCTGAAAACGCAACACGCCCCCGCAGACGACCCTCTATAGTGCTCGGCATGACGAAACCCCTGCCGAGCCTGCCTGATGATTCCTTCTCTGGACGCCATTTTTTCTCGCCTGCGCCTGCGCCAGTTGCGTTTGCTGATCGAGCTGGACCGCTGTGGCTCGCTGCACAAGGCAGCTGAAGCCATGGCCATTTCCCAGCCCGGTGCCACCAAGGCCCTGCGCGAGGTCGAGGAGGTGCTGGGCGTACCGTTGTTCCAGCGAATGCCCAGCGGCCTGGTTGCCAACGACGTGGGCCGCTGCGTGGTGCGCTACGCGCGGCTGATCCACAGCGACCTGGGGCATCTGCGCGAAGAGGTGTTGGGCATCGTCCAAGGCCAGGGCGGGCGGCTGGCGGTGGGCAGTATCATGGGGGCTATGCCCACACTGGTCAGCGCCCTCGGGCGCTTGCGCCGCAAACAGCCGCAGCTGGCAGTGGAAATCGCCGAGAATACCAGCGCCAACCTGCTCGCCCAGCTGGACGAAGGGCGCCTGGACCTGGCCATCTGCCGGCCAGGGCTGGGCCGTAACGCGGCGGAATATGGCTTTGTCGAACTGGCCCAGGAGCCGTTGGCGGTGGTCGCGCATCCGCAGCATCCGCTGGCCGGGGCGGCGGCACTCAAGATCAGCGACCTTAGCCATTATCGCTGGGTGGTTTATCCGGCCAACATGCCCATGCGCCAAGCGCTGGAACGCGAGTTGAGCGAGGCGGGGGTGGAGGTGTCACGGTATCCACTGGAGACCTTTTCCACCTTCGCCACCTTCATGCTGCTTGAAGATGACCCGACGTTGGTGGCAGTCATTCCCCGTGCGGTGGCGGCCTTTGCCGAGCAGCGCGGGTTGCTGGTGTCGCTGGCGGTGCCGCTCCGGGCGCTGAGCGAGCCGTTCGGCATCGTGCACCGGGTCGCGGCGCCGTTATCGCCTGCGGCACGATTGCTGGTGGAGGAACTGACGGCGGGTGAAGTGTGACGGTCCCCATTGATTTCCAGTCCGTTGCCGAAGCGCTGGTAGGGATAAGCGGCGGTTATCGGTGGATCAGTTCTTTTCATTATCGGTGGCCCTGTCCCGTCCTCTAGATTGCCCCGGCAGCGCCTGTCAGTCACCCCTGTCACCCTGATTGCATCAAGGAGCAAACCAATGGATCTAGGCATCACCGGCCGCTGGGCCATCGTCTGCGCGGCCAGCCAAGGCCTTGGCAAAGGCTGCGCCGAAGCGCTGGGCAAAGAAGGCGTCAACCTGGTCATCAATGCCCGTACCCAAGCCACTCTGGAGCAGACCGCCAGCGAGTTGCGCAGGGCCTGCCCGGGAATCGAGGTCCATACCGTGGCAGGCGATGTTGCCGATCCCAAGGTGCGCCAGGCGCTGTTGGCGGCCTGCCCGCAGGTCGACATTCTGGTCAACAACGCCGGTGGCCCGCCACCGGGGGACTTCCGTGATTGGGGGCGTGATGACTGGCTGAAGGCGCTGGACGCCAACATGCTCACGCCCATCGAGCTGATCAAGGCGGTGGTAGATGGCATGGCCGAGCGTGGTTTTGGCCGGGTGGTGAATATCACCTCCGGCGCGGTGAAGGCACCGATCGACATGCTGGGTTTATCCAACGGTGCCCGCAGTGGTCTGACCGGATTCATTGCCGGCCTGGCCCGGCAGCAGCGTCTGGCGGGCTGCAATGTGACACTCAACAACCTGTTGCCTGGGGCGTTCGACACGGCGCGCCTGCAAAAGACCTTGAAGGCTGCGGGTGGTGATGTGGAAGTCACTGCCCAGGCGCGGCGCAAGGCAATTCCGGCGTCGCGTTTTGGCGATGCCGCAGAGTTTGGCGCGTATTGCGCATTTCTGTGCAGCGCGCATGCCGGGTACATCACCGGGCAGAACCTGCTGATCGATGGCGGGGCGTACCCCGGAACCTACTGACGCCGTTGGCGCTATTGCTTGCAGCCGCCTTCGCCCTCATGCAGCGCCAGGCTCTGGCGCAATTGTTCAATCATGGCCGCGCGCAGCGCTTGCGGCGCCTGGATGCGGATCGACCCCGCCTGGGACAGCAGCCAGCCCATCAGCGCGCGGTTGTCGTCGACGGTGGCCACCAGCGCGGCGCCGCCACTAGCCTGCGGCGTCAGTTGCATATCGACGGACAGGGGGGATTGCTCCAGGCGGCGGGCCAGCGCGTCATCGACCCAGGCATAAAGTACGACGTGTGTCGGTGGGGTAAGTGCGTCGGGTTGCAGCTGCTGCGCTTCGCCCAGGCTCAAGCCCGGTTGCCAGTACCAGCCATAAGGCATGCCTTTACTGTTGCACTGAAGCGGGAACAGTGCGGCGAGCTCGACCAGGTCGCGCTCGACGGTGCGTTTGCTGGTGGTATGGCCCACGGTTGTCAGGGCAGCCTGCAACTGGGTGGAGCTCATTCCCGGGTGGCGGCCGGGCAGCAACTTGAGCAGTTGCCACTGGCGGGCGATGGTGTGGCGGGTCGGGTGGCTGGGCAAAGGGCTCGTCCTTGAGGGCAGGCACGAAGCCCGTCCGGATAGTGGCGTTTAGCTATTGCTCAGCATACCTTTTCCCGGAATGGGATCCAAGTTCTCGCACGCGCCCTTGGCTCGAGGCGTGGACGAGGCCTTTGTGGGAGATCGCCCAGCCCCTTTGACTGCGCCGTCGCGCAGAGAACTCAGCGTGCAAGCGGTCAGCGTACCCGGACAAAAAGGGCTGCCTTGCAGGTGTATTACGTGCGACTCCGAACGCTTGCGGCCTGTTCAGCCATAGGTTGAAACCTGACAGGGGTGTAATTGAAGTCTTTGGTTTTATAGATGTTTTTTTGCAAGATTTTGATTTTTGTGTATTGTTTGTCTTGTTGTGGCTTGGGTATCGTGCTGACGGTTCCGCTATACGCTTTTACGATTGTTCGGGTTATATCTGAAAAACGTTGGCCAAACGACAGTTGCCCGTTTGGTCCAGGTGCTCCAGAGTGACAAGCGATAATGTGTATTTTTTCGTAGCGCTCAAAGCTGATTTTTCGGGTGGATAGGTGTTCGTAAAGTGCATCTGCATCCATTCCGGCGACCTTGGAATTTTCTCCGTGTGCATAGATATTGAGCGTTTTCTTTTGCCAGAATCGTTTTCTGGATGTAAATACCCCCAAATTGTTCTCCCTCAGCAGAACCTTGCCTTGCATATGCCCCGTCGGATCAGAGGCATTTACAGGGTCCCCCGCCAGGTAAGCGTAGCAGTTGATACCACCAGCTCCGAATGGGCTCACTGAATCAGGGTTTGCGAATCTCATCAGCATTGGGTTGTAGCCGCGATAGCCGTTACCTAATAAGTAATATGAGGTAACAGGGTCGCAGTACTCTCCCTTGAACCCCGCAAGCATGCCCCCAGCCGCCTGAAAATATCCCCATGGACTGAAAACTACTCGTGCCGTGCTTTTGATGGTCAATAGCATCAAGGTCGAGCCTTTCACGTCACAGGCTAGCAATTCTGTACGTTCGTTGCCCGATTGTTTATGTACAAAGAATAGAGCGTGAAGGTTAGCTCGCAGAATCGAAGATGCACCGTTGTCTTGCAGGGTAGTGGTGATCTCATCATTGCTATATAGATATAACATTTCAGCGCTCCATTCCTTTGTTTTCTGGTTAATGATGGAGTTATTTATCTGATTCGAGCGTCATGCGCTACTGGTAAAAAAGCCAGGTGTTATTTCACCTTGCCATTGCGCCCCGCGGGGCGCTCCGGGGTGCATGGCTGGAAATGATGAAGTGCGGCGGGGAACCTTCGATATGAAGTAAGGGGAACAAACGAGGCGGACAGCGGCGCCCTTACAGGAAGGTGTGGCCCCAAACAGATGTGGAGCGGCTTTACATCCCACTCCGCCGCACATGCTTCACCAACACCTTCTCCAACAACTCCCACATCGCCGGGTCCGTACTGAACGCCACGTTGAACCGCATCCACCCGGTCGCCTTGGCGTCGACCATGAACAACTGCCCTGGGCCTAGCATGATGCCTTTCTCCAGCGCATCGTCCAGCAACGCGGCACTGTCGGGAATCGCCGGATGGCGGGTCCAGATGTACATGCCTTCATCCGATTCGGTGAACAATTCAAAGCCCAGTCGATGCAGATGCCGGCCAACTTCCTGATGCGCCTCGGCCAGGCGCTGGCGCAGGCGCTTGAGGTGCTTGCGCCAGCGCCCGTCGATGATCGCCGCATACACCACGCGCTCCATCACCTGCGAGGTGGTCAGGCCTGAGCGCATCTTCAGGTGCAGCAGTTTTTGCATCAGTTCGGGGTTGGCCAGCATGTAGCCGACCCGCACGTTGGGTGAAATGCTCTTGGAATAGCTGCCCACGTACACCACCTGCTGCAGATGGTCGAGGCTGGCCAGGCATGGCTGCGGCTCGGCGACCATGTCGGCGTACAGGTTGTTCTCCACCAGTCGGAAGCCATGCTGGCTGGCAAGCTGCAGCAGGCGGTGCAACTGCGGCAGCGGGGTGCGCGAGCACGTCGGGCTGTGCAGGTGCGGCTGGGTGAAGAACGCCGTCGGGCGGTGGTGGCTGAGCAGTTGCTCCAGCTGGTTCAGGTCGTAGCCGGCCGGTGTACGTGGCACGCCT
Source organism: Pseudomonas sp. TYF_14 (assembly GCF_043105275.1). Lineage (NCBI taxonomy): Bacteria > Pseudomonadati > Pseudomonadota > Gammaproteobacteria > Pseudomonadales > Pseudomonadaceae > Pseudomonas > Pseudomonas sp. TYF_14. The sequence goes on along the minus strand of NZ_JBICLK010000056.1, from coordinate 49,431 downwards.
ACCAGGGTTGCGCCTTGGGTGCGCAGGATGCTCATGAGGTTCGGGTAGCCGGGGTCGTCCACCAGCACCACATCGCCTGGGCGCACCAGTGTGCGTGCGGCCAGGTCCAGGGCCTGGCTGGCGCCGTGGGTGAGCATCAGCTGTGCCGGGTTGGCGACGATCGACAGCTCTTGTTGCAGGTTCTGTGCGGTCAGTGCACGCAGCTCCATCAGGCCCATGGGGTCGCCGTACCCCGACAGCTCCAGCGGGCTGCCGGCCACCTGGCGCAGACCGCGGCGCAGGCCGTCTTCGTACATCCAGTCGTTGGGCAGCCAGCCGCACCCCGGTTTGTACGGCAACTGGCGGATTTCGAAAATCTGCTGCAGGTACCACTCGGAGTTGAACGTTGGTCGACTGGTGTCGGCCTCGGTGTTGTGCTGCTCCAGCAGTTCGCCCGCCGCACGGTTGACGAAGAACCCCGCATTGCCACGGCTCACCAGCAGCCCTTGGGCGACCAGGCGGTCGTAGGCCTCTACCACGGTGAAGGTACTCACCGAATAGCTTGCGGCAAAGGCGCGAATCGACGGGACCTTGGCGCCTGGCTTGAGGGTTTGGTTGTCGATCAGCTCGCGCAGCCCATCGATGATCTGGTTGACCAGCGGGGTAGAGGAGTCTGGATGTAATTCGAACATTCGGGGCCTTCAGGGTGCGTATCGCCTGGCGTCTGCAGGGTGTACTGCATGGGCGACCTATACAGTGCAGTGCGAGATTCATGCCACTGTGCATGGCTCTCTGCGTCGGACATTTTTACATTAGGTGTCGGATATCGCCACATAAAGCATGTTCAGTTCGCCTCAGGCAGTCGCCCTGGGGCGCGTCAGCAGGCCGCCATGGAAGGCCTGCGTGTGTAATTCACACCATCCTGCCCGCATTAGCACTGATGTACAGGTGAAATCGCCAGCCATCGGGGTTTCACAGTTTTCCTTGGATAAAAAGAAGCACGGGGTACACAACTGATGGACGCAACATCCACAACCACCACCGCGAAAAGCGGGCACGAGAGCAAGCTCAGTGCCTCGCTGAAGTCGCGCCACCTGACGATGATGTCGATCGCCGGGGTTATCGGCGGCGCCTTGTTCGTCGGTTCCGGCAGCGTGATCCACAGCGCCGGCCCAGCCGCTGTCCTGGCCTACCTGGCAGGCGGCATCCTGGTGGTACTGATCATGCGCATGCTGGGTGAAATGGCGACTTCCTCGCCTGACACCGGCTCGTTCTCGACCTACGCCGACCGCGCCATTGGCCGTTGGGCCGGTTTTACCATCGGCTGGCTGTACTGGTGGTACTGGGTCATCCTCATGGCCTGGGAAGCCTATGTGGCGGGCAAGATCCTGCATGGCTTCTTCCCCGACGTCAGCGTCAACGTGTTCGTGCTGGCCACAACCCTGTTGCTGATCACCGTCAACTTCTTCAACGTCAAGCACTACGGTGAGTTCGAGTTCTGGTTCGCCTTGATCAAGGTGATTGCGATCGTCTGCTTCCTGATCGTGTGTACGGCTGCCGTGATGAACATCTGGCAGTTCGGTGAAGTGCGTGGCATCAGCCACCTCACCGCCGAAGGCTTCATGCCCAATGGCATCACCACTGTGATCGGTGCCTTGCTCGGGGTGATGTTCGCCTTCCTCGGCGCCGAAATCGTTACCATCGCGGCCTCCGAAGCCAAGGACCCGGCTGCGCAGATCGTCAAGGCGACCAACTCGGTGGTCTGGCGTGTGTGCCTGTTCTACGTCGGCTCGATCTTCCTGATCGTCTGCCTGGTACCGTGGAACGACCCGCACCTGGGTGTTTCTGGCTATGGCGCTTATCGCCGTACCCTGGAGCTGCTGGGCGTGCCGTATGCCGAGCTGTTGATGAACTTCGTGGTGCTGACTTCCGTGAGCAGCTGCCTGATCTCCGGCCACTACACCGCTTCGCGCATGCTGTTCTCCCTGGCCCAGCGTGGCGACGCGCCGTCGTTCTTCAAGATCACCCGCGCCGGTACTGGTGTACCGGTGTACGCGATCATGGGTTCGTGCGCCGTGGCCGTGGTGTGTGCATTGATCAACTTCAGCGAGACCCTGCGCCCGAAAGACGTGCTGGACACCCTGATGAACACCACCGGCATGATCGCCCTGCTGGTGTACCTGGTTATCGCCTTCTCGCAGCTGCGCATGCGCCGCAAGCTGATTGCCGAGGGCAAGGAGGTACGCCTGAAGATGTGGCTGTTCCCGTGGCTGACCTACCTGGTGATCGCGTTCATCGTGGCAGCCCTGGTCACCATGGCCTTCATGCCTGACTACCAGATCCTGGTCATTTCCACCGGTATCGCTGCGGCGGTCGTGGTGGCGATGGGTGTGGTGCACCAGATCCGCTCTGGTAGCAAGCAGCACTAAGCGTCACTCGCGTCTGGAAACGGCCGGCTCCCTTGGGGACCCGGCCGTTTCGCGTTGTTGGGCCTGGGCTTTTTCTGCGGGCATGTGGAAACGCTGGTTCATCCACGGTGAACCGAGCAGGGCGGCCGCAGCGATCAGGGCCAGGATGGCGAGGGCGATGTAGGTCTTCAAGGGCGTGCGCATGCAAGGACTGACTTCAAGCAGAGGTGATCAGTTCCGGCGTAATCCGTTCGCAACCGTCCCGCCGGGCGACAGATGGCATATGCTAGGCACATTGCCCGCCCAAAGGAGCCGCACATGGCCTGGTCCGCCAACCAGTATTCCCTGTTCGAAGACGAACGCACACGCGCCGTACGCGACCTGATTGCCGCCATCCCGCCACGGCCGGTGCGCCACGCCACCGACCTGGGGTGCGGCCCCGGCAACTCGACCGAAGTGCTGCTGCAGCGTTACCCCGATGCCCAGGTGACGGCACTGGACAGCGACCCGGACATGATCGACAAGGCCCGTGAGCGCAAGCGGCTGTGCATCCCGCGTGTGCGCACGGTCATTGCCGACATTGCCGGCTGGACTGCCCCCGAGCCGCAGGACCTGATCCTGGCCAATGCCTCGCTGCAATGGGTACCTGACCACGCCTTGCTGTATCCGCACCTGGTGCGCCAGCTCAGCGAAGGCGCCAGCCTGGCCGTGCAGACCCCGGACAACCTTGACGAACCGGCCCACCGGCAGTTGCGCGAGATCGCAAGCCAAGGCCCCTGGGCGGCGAAGTTCGCCGACTTGCAGCTGCCGCCACGGCACAACGCGGCGTTCTACTACGATTTGCTCAGCCCGCTGTGCGCACGGGTGGACGTGTGGCGCACCACCTATCATCACCCGTTGGTGGGGGGCGCCGAAGCGGTAGTGGAATGGTTCAAGGGCTCGGCGTTGCGGCCTTATCTGGCCAGGCTTGATGAGCAGGAGCAGGCCGACTTCCTGCAGATGTACCTGCAGGCCATGCAGCGCGATTATCCGCCAGCCTCTGATGGCAAGGTCCTGTTGCCCTTCCCGCGGTTGTTCGTGATCGCTACCCGCTAGGGCGGCGCCAGCGCCAGGCCACGTAGCTGTAGATGCCGAGGTTCAGCGCCAGCACGAGGGTGCCCAGCAGCAGCTGGATCTGCGGGGTCAGGCCGGCGGGGTAGATCAGTGGCCAGACGTAGTGCTCGACGAAGCTGCCCTGGTAACCTGCGTCACCGGCGGCATTGCGCATGCGGTTTTCCCAGGTGGTGAGCGGGCAGCCCAGGTGCAGGCACTCCACCGCGCCAGGCCCCAGGCCAGGACCGGCAAGTGCAGCAACAGGGCAGGGCGCCAGCGCAGCACCAGCAGCCCGCCGAACAGCACCAGCAGGATGAAGGCCAGGTGCAGCAGCACCAGGGTGTCGGCGGCAAGGCGGTAGAGCATGGGGTGGGCGCCCGGGGATTGGGGTTATCCCAGCATAGTCGGGTTGCCTGATCTGGCCCCTTCGCGGGCTCGCCCGCTCCCACAGCATCACCACAGGTTCCGGATGCCGCGCAGGACCTGTGGGAGCGGGCGAGCCCGCGAAAAGGCCAGCACAGTGCTACACCCCTTCCTCGACCATCTGCAGGAAAGTCGCCACCACCCGGCGTGTACGCTGCTCGCTCAGGCACACCAGGGTCTCGGTCAAATGCCGCTGGCAATCGACAATCGGCAACGCACACACCCGCGCATCGGCACCGAACTCCGCCGCCGACACCACACCCACACCAATCCCTACCACCACCGCTTCACGCGCCGCTTCCCGGCCCTCCACCTGGATCGCTGCGCGTATCCGCAGGCCGGCACGTTGCATCTCTTCTTCCAGCGTTTGCCGCGTTACCGAGCCGGGCTCGCGCAGCACCAGGGGCGTGTCGTCCAGGTCGGCCAGACTGATCGAGCCACGGCTGGCCCATGGGTGGTGGTGGGAAACGAACGCCACCATCGGGTCACGACGCAGCGGCAGGCAATGCAGGCGCTCATCGTCGACATCCCGCCCCAACAGGGCCAGGTCGGCCTGATAGCTGAACAGCCGCGCCAGCGATTCGTCGGTATTGCCCGTTTCGATCTTCACCTGGATACCCGGATAACGCTGGCAGAAGCGGGCGATCTGCGGCAGCACGTGCACCGGCGCATCCACTGCCAGCACCAGGCTGCCGGTGTGCAGCGCACGCGAGTCGTGCAGCAGCTCTTGTGCCTCGGCCTCGCAGGCGAACAGGCGTTGGCTGATGCCCAGCAGCCGCTCACCAAGGTCGGTGAGCTGCACCGAGCGTTTGTTGCGGTGGAACAGCAATACGCCGAAGCGCTCCTCCAGTTTGCGCACCTGATCGGACACCGCAGGCTGGGTAAGAAACAGCCTTTCAGCGGCGCGGGTAAAGCTGCCGTGTACGGCCACCGCGTGGAAAGCCTTGAGTTGAGCGTGGGATACCGACATGACGACCTCAGTAACAAGCTGGGCTTATGTGTGTAATACGATAAATCGATTTTATTTATCCTACAGCAACTGTTTCCATGGATTTCAGCCCGACGCTGGCACCACGAATGCCGCCAGGGCCATGGCGCTCACACGGCGCCACCTGACCCGATGACAGCCTCGTCATCGCTGTGCGTAACACAAGAACAAGACAGGCGTTTCTTCACATTCTGCCGGCACACTTGAGCAAGAGGTCAGACTTACATGAATCAATCCCTAGCCGCGTTCAAACGCTGGCGCATCCAGATTTTCGCCATCACCTGGCTGGCTTACGCCGCCTTCTACTTCACCCGCAAAGCCTTCTCGGTGGCCAAGCTGGGCATCGCCGAAGACCCAGGTTTCATGCTCGACAAGGCCGCCATGGCCAACCTGGATGCCATCTACCTGGCCGCCTATGCCGTGGGCCAATTCACCTGGGGCATGCTTGCCGACCGCTTCGGCCCGCGCGTGGTGGTGCTGGGCGGGTTGCTGATTTCTGCGGCGGCGGCAGTGGTGATGGGCAGTTACGCAACCTTCCCGATCTTCGCCACCTGCATGCTGGTACAGGGCCTGGCGCAATCCACCGGCTGGGCCGGCTTGTGCAAGAACATCGGCAGCTTCTTCCCGGCTTCGCAGCGCGGGCGGGTGCTGGGCCTGTGGAGTTCCTGCTATGCCTTCGGCGGCCTGGTGGCCTCGCCGTTCGCGGGCTGGTGGGCCTACACCCTGGTGGGCACCTGGCATGCGGCGTTCTTCTCCAGCGCGGTGGTGGTGGCGCTGGTGGCGGTGCTGTTCTTCTTCCTGCAGCGCAACAAACCCGAGGACGTCGGCTTGCCGGCGGTTGAGCCCGAGCCGCAAAGCATGGCCCCGGCCGACAACCTGTGCAGCGTGTGGGCACCCCTGCGGGAAATCTTGCGTAATCGCACGGTGTTGACCCTGGGCCTGGCGTATTTCCTGCTGAAGCCGGCGCGCTACGCCATCTTGCTGTGGGGCCCTGTGATCGTCTTCGAGCAGATGCCCTCGGTGGGCAAAGTGGGCGCGGCAATCATCCCGACTGCTTTCGAACTGGCCGGGCTGCTTGGCCCGATCATGATCGGCCTGGCCTCGGACAAACTGTTTGGCGCCCGGCGCATGCCGGCCTGCGTGATCAGCCTGGTGCTGCTGACCGTGACACTGGCGGCGTTCATGGCGGCCATGCACACCGGCAGCGTGCTGCTGGTGGTGGCGCTGCTGTTCGTCATGGGCCTGACCCTGTACGGGCCGGACTCGATGATCAGCGGCGCTGCAGCCATCGACTTCGGCACCGCCAAGGCCGGCGCCACCGCAGCAGGTTTCGTCAACGGCTGCGGCTCGGTGGGCGCGGTGCTGGGTGGGCTGCTGCCGGGTTACTTCGACGGCGTCACGGTGTTCATCGTGTTCGCGGGCTGTGCGCTGTTCTCGGCGCTGGTGTTGCTGCCGCACTGGAACAGCCGCCCGGCCAGCAGCGCGCAAGGCACCGACGTGGCACCGAACACCAGCATGGCAATCAAGCCACTGCGTACTTAAAGGAAAGCGAGCGAATGAGACCCTTCTGGCTGCAACAGGCCCTGGATTCGGCGCAGGAGGCGGTATGCCCGCCGCTGCAAGGCGATACCCGTTGCGATGTGTGCATTGTCGGCGGCGGCTACACCGGCCTGTGGACGGCACTGATGCTCAAGGAAGCGGTACCGGCCCTGGATGTGGTGCTGATCGAGGCCGACATCTGTGGTGCCGGTGCCAGCGGCCGCAATGGGGGGTGTGCGTTGTCCTGGTCGGCCAAGTACTTCACCCTCGAACGCCTGTTCGGGGCGGCGGAGGCGGTGCGGCTGGTGCGCGAGTCGGAGCGCAGCATCGCAGACATCGGAGTGTTCTGCGCGGCCAATGGCATCGACTGCGACTACCGCCTGGACGGCACGCTGTACACGGCCACCAACGCAGCGCAGGTCGGTGCCACCGACGCGGTGATCGCCGCGTTGGAGCACAAGGGCATCAACTCGTTCCGCCGCTTGCCGCTGGAGCAGGTGCAGCGCCTGGCCGGTTCGGCACGGCACCTGGAGGGCTGGTTCTCGCCGGCCGCCGCCACCGTGCAGCCTGGCAAACTGGTGCGCGGCCTGCGCCGCGTGGCCTTGCAGCGCGGCGTGCGGCTCTACGAAGGCACCGCCATGACCGGCCTGGAACACGGCGCCCCGGTGCAGGTACGCACGGCCCACGGCACACTGCGCGCCGACCGTGTAGTGCTGGGCCTCAATGCCTGGATGGCGCGCGTCTTCCCGCAGTTCGAGCGCAGTGTGGCGATCGTTTCCAGCGACATGGTCATTACCGAACCGTGCCCCGAGCTGCTGCGCCAGATCGGCCTGGACAGCGGGATCAGCGTGCTCGACTCGCGTATTTTCGTGCACTACTACCACAACACCTCCGATGGCCGGCTGATGCTCGGCAAGGGCGGCAACACGTTTGCCTATGGCGGGCGCATGTTGCCGGTGTTCGACCAGCCGTCGCCGTATCGGCGGTTGCTGCGCGAAAGCCTTGGCGGCTTTTTCCCGGCCTTGGCCGAGGTGCCACTGGCGGCCAGCTGGAACGGGCCGTCCGATCGATCAGTAACCGGCCTGCCGTTCTTTGGTCGGTTGGATGGGCAGGGCAACGTGTTCTACGGCTTTGGTTACTCCGGCAGCGGTGTTGGCCCGTGCCACATGGGCGGGCAGATTCTTTCGTCGCTGGCGCTGGGGCTGGACAACCCGTGGACCCGGTCGCCGCTGGTCAAAGGGCCGCTGGGGCTGTTCCCGCCCGAGCCGATCCGCTACCTGGGCTCGCTGATGGTGCGCAATGCCATCCGCCGCAAGGAGCAGGCCGAAGATCGTGGTGTGCGCCCACGAAGGCTGGATGTGCGGTTGGCGCGGTTTGCCGCGGCGGCGGGCAAGGCCGATAAAGGCTGATGAGATTTCTTGTCGATCCCATGCTCGAGGGCGTATAAAATGCACCCACTTTTGGCCGGTCGCTTCCTGAACCGGCCGCTGAAACAAGAGAGTCGACATGGGCGCACAGTGGAAAGCCAAACATAGAGAAACAGCGGCCAATGCCAAAGGCAAGATCATGGGCAAGCTGTCCAAGGAAATCCAGATCGCGGCCAAGTCGGGTGCCGATCCCGACATGAACCCGCGCCTGCGCCTGGCCATCGTGCAAGCCAAGAAGGCTTCGATGACCCGCGAGACCCTGGATCGGGCAATCCGCAAGGGCGCTGGCCTGGACGGTGATGCCGTGCAATACCATGCGGTGAGCTACGAAGGTTTCGCACCGCACCAGGTGCCGCTGATCGTCGAGTGCCTGACCGACAACATCAACCGCACCGTCGCGCAGATCCGCGTGCTGTTCCGCAAGGGCCAGCTGGGTGCCAGCGGTTCGGTAGCGTGGGACTTCAACCATGTAGGCCTGATCGAAGCCACGCCTGCGAGCGCTGACGCTGATCCGGAAATGGCCGCGATCGAAGCCGGTGCCCAGGACTTCGAGGAAGGTGAAGAAGAGGGCTCGACCCTGTTCATTACCGACACCACCGACCTGGACGCGGTGCAGAAGGCCCTGCCAGAGCATGGTTTCACCGTGACTGCGGCGAAAATCGGTTACACCCCTAAAAACCCGGTAAGCGCGGCCAGCCTGAGTGCTGAAGCGTTGGCCGAGGTCGAAGCGTTCCTCGAGGCGATCGACGAGCACGATGACGTGCAGAATGTCTATGTTGGCCTGACCGAGTAATCGTCGGGGCCGCGTTGCGGCCTGTTCGCGGGCAAGCCCGCTCCCGCAGGTTTTTCACGATGCTGAACCGTGTGAGAACCCTGTGAGAGCGGGCTTGCCCGCGAGAGGGCCCTTGAATTCCACCGCAGGGAGCCTGCATGAACCCCACCTTCGCCTCCCTCAGCCTCGCCCACCTGCGCACCCTCGACCACCTGTTGCAGCTTAAAAACCTCAGCCACGCGGCCGAGCGCCTGGGTGTCAGCCAATCGGCCCTGAGCCGGCAGCTGGCCCACCTGCGTGAAGCCTTCGATGATCCGTTGCTGGTGCGCCAAGGGCGTGGTTATGTGCTTAGCGAACATGCCGAAGCCCTGGTCGAGCCTTTGCGCCAGGTGCTCGAAGAACTGCACGCGCTGCGCCAGCCCGCCATCTTCGACCCGGCGCGCTGCGAGCGGCGGTTCTGCCTGGCCGCTTCGGACTATGTGGCCGAGCACATGCTGCCGCTGCTGGTGGCGGCGCTGGAGCGCGAAGCGCCAGGTGTGTCGCTGGAGTACCGCACCTGGCAGGCCGGCCAGTACGCCTTGCTGGCCAGCGGAGAAATCGACCTGGCGACCACTTTGTTCGACGAGTCGCCGCCCAACCTGCATGGGCGGCTGCTGGGTGAGGACCGCGCGGTATGCCTGATGCGCCAGGATCATCCGCTGGCCGCGCAGGCCGCGCTCAGCCAGGCCGACTACCTGGCGTACAAGCATGTGCGCATTTCGGGCGGTGGCGACAAGGACAGCTTCATCGACCGGCACTTGCGTGCACAGGGCCTGCAGCGGCGGGTCAGCCTGGAAGTGCCGTTCTTCTGCGCCACGGTACAAGTGATTGCCAGCAGTCAGGCCGTGGCCACGGTCCCCGAGCACATTGCCCGACAGCTGAGCCGTTTGCATGACCTGGCCTGGCGACCACTGAGCTTCATCGACCACAGCCAGCGGTACTGGGTAGTGTGGCACCAGCGCCTGCAGGCCTCGGCCGAGCACCGCTGGTTGCGTAACCGGGTATTCGAGTTGTGGCGCCAGTCGCAGTTCGGGGTGCAGGGCGGGCATGCGGGTTCGCCATAGCAGCTATGCGGGAAGCGGGGTTATTCGGCTGGGGATAGGTGCCTAGACTGGGGCATTGTGTTGATTGTGCGGCTTCTTCGCGGCTGTAGGAGCGGGTTTACCCGCGAAAGGGCCAGCACAGGCAATGGATAACCCCCAGGAGAGCTAGCGTGACCCCCGAACAATTCCGCCAGTACGGCCACCAACTGATCGACCTGATCGCCGACTACCGTCAGACCGTGGGCGAACGCCCGGTCATGGCCCAGGTCGAACCTGGCTATCTCAAGGACGCCTTGCCCGCAACTGCCCCTCAACAAGGCGAACCTTTCGCGGCCATTCTCGACGACGTCAATAACCTGGTCATGCCCGGCCTGTCCCATTGGCAGCACCCGGACTTCTATGGCTATTTCCCTTCCAATGGCACCCTGTCCTCGGTGCTGGGGGACTTCCTCAGTACCGGTCTGGGCGTGCTGGGCCTGTCATGGCAATCCAGCCCGGCCCTGAGCGAACTGGAAGAAACCACCCTCGACTGGCTGCGCCAGTTGCTTGGCCTGTCTGGCCAGTGGAGTGGGGTGATCCAGGACACTGCCTCGACCAGTACCCTGGTGGCGCTGATCAGTGCCCGTGAACGCGCCACTGACTACGCCCTGGTACGTGGTGGCCTGCAGGCCGAGCCCAAGCCTTTGATCGTGTATGTCAGCGCCCACGCCCACAGCTCGGTGGACAAGGCTGCACTGCTGGCAGGTTTTGGCCGCGACAATATCCGCCTGATTCCCACCGACGAACGCTACGCCCTGCGCCCAGAGGCACTGCAGGCGGCGATCGAACAGGACCTGGCTGCCGGCAACCAGCCGTGCGCCGTGGTTGCCACCACCGGCACCACGACGACCACTGCCCTCGACCCGCTGCGCCCGGTCGGTGAAATCGCCCAGGCCAATGGGCTGTGGTTGCACGTTGACTCGGCCATGGCCGGTTCGGCGATGATCCTCCCCGAGTGCCGCTGGATGTGGGACGGCATCGAGCTGGCCGATTCGGTGGTGGTCAACGCGCACAAATGGCTGGGTGTGGCCTTCGATTGCTCGATCTACTACGTGCGCGATCCGCAGCACCTGATCCGCGTGATGAGCACCAATCCCAGCTACCTGCAGTCGGCGGTGGATGGCGAGGTGAAGAACCTGCGCGACTGGGGCATTCCGCTGGGCCGTCGGTTCCGTGCGTTGAAGCTGTGGTTCATGTTGCGCAGCGAGGGTGTCGACGCATTGCAGGCGCGGCTGCGGCGTGACCTGGACAATGCCCAGTGGCTGGCGGGGCAGGTCGAGGCGGCGGCGGAGTGGGAAGTGTTGGCGCCAGTACAGCTGCAAACCTTGTGCATTCGCCATCGACCGGCGGGGCTTGAAGGGGAGGCGCTGGATGCGCATACCAAGGGCTGGGCCGAGCGGCTGAATGCATCCGGCGCTGCTTATGTGACGCCGGCTACACTGGACGGGCGGTGGATGGTGCGGGTTTCGATTGGTGCGCTGCCGACCGAGCGGGGGGATGTGCAGCGGCTGTGGGCACGTCTGCAGGACGTGATCAAGGGCTGAAGCCTGTACGGTACCTGTATGAGCGGGCTTGCCCGCGAAGGGGCTGCAAAGCAGCCCCTGCAATCTATCAGTGGCTCACCGCCTGAAAGCTACCTTTACGGCTGGCTTCATAGGCTGCCTTTTCCATCGGCTTGGCGTCCGGGTTGCCCAGGTCTTCCATCGCCAGGCGGTGGGTTTCCGGGGCAATGTAGGCTGCCAGGGCACACACGCCGGTGATGAAGAAGGCCAGCCCACCGACTACCAGCGGAATGTTGTCCGAGCCGGGTGGGGCAACCATTGCGAACAGCGCGGGCAGCATGGCGGTCAGCATGGTGCCGATGTTCTGCGCGATGGCCATGGCGGTAACGCGGTAGCGGGTGTGGAACAGCTCTGGGTAGAAGCTTGGGAACACCGCGTTGTAACCCTGGTAGACCATGCCCCACATGACGATCGAGGCCGCGAACGCCATTGGCACGTTCTGGATGCTGATCGCATACAGGTAGACGAAGGCCAGCAGGCCAGAGCCCAGGCAGCCAGCGATCATGGTCGGGCGACGGCCGATCTTGTCCGACAGGTTGCCCACGAACGGGATCACCAGCACCGCGACGATGTTACCGACCACCGGAATCCACAGGTATACGCTCTTGTCGAAGCCGATGCCATACGCCGGCTGCACCGCGTAGGCCGCACCGAAGATGGTGGCCACGACCGGGATCACGTTCATCAGGGCCATGAACATCACCAGCACCATGTGCTTCCAGCTGTGGCGGAAGGCCTCGCTGATGGGCGACTTGGCAACCTTGTCCTGTTTCTCTTCTTGCACGAACGCTGGGGTTTCGTGCACTTCCTTACGGATGATGAAGCCTGCAATCAGCACGATGGCGCTCATCAGGAACGGAATGCGCCAGCCCCATTCGGTAAAGGCTTCGCTGGGCATGAAGTAAGCCAGTGGCAGGAATACCGCCGCCGCCAGAACCTGGCCCGCTTGCACACCTTGCAGGGTGAAACTGGCGTAGTAGCCTCTTCGGCCAAACGGCGCGTGCTCCATGATCATCGAGCTGGCACCGGAAATTTCCCCGGCCACGGCAAAGCCCTGGATCAGGCGCAACACCACCAGCAAGGCCGGTGCGAGGTAGCCGATGTCGTGGTAGGTGGGTAGCAGGCCGACAGCCATGGTCGACAGGCCCATCAGGAACATGCACAGCAGCAGGACGTTCTTGCGACCGCGGGTGTCACCCCAGTGGCCCAGTACGAAGGCGCCGATCGGGCGTGCCAGGTAGCCCACGCCATAGGTGGCCAACGAGGCAATGATGGCCATTTTCGGGTCGGTGTTAGGGAAGAAAATCTGCGGGAAAATCAGCGCAGCGGCCTGGGCGTAGATGAAGAAGTCGTAGTACTCGAGTGCCGAGCCTATCCATCCACTGGCGGTCGCTTTCTTTGTTTGCGAGCTGGAGTGAGCCATCGTTGTCTCCGTTGTTATTGTTGTTTGCGCAGGTTCCGCCAGAGGTTATGCCAAGGCAGGAGGCAACGGTCGGTGTGCCTGCGTCTGTGGTCCATGTTGACCACGGGCCTGCGGTCTAGCAATTCGCTAAAACGGGTTTTGTGCGATAATCGAACGCAAAACTAACCATTCCGTACAAAGAGATTGAAGCGACGACTTTACCTGCGAATAATCGATCGTGCCATAAACTGTGACAGGGGTTGTTTGCCCGAATGGCACCGTATTCCTCCAACAACAAGGAACTCCCGCCATGCAGCGTTCGATCGCTACCGTGTCCTTGAGCGGCACTCTGCCGGAAAAGCTCGAAGCCATCGCCGCCGCCGGTTTTGACGGCGTCGAGATCTTCGAGAACGATCTGCTCTATTACGCTGGCAGCCCGCGCCAGGTGCGCCAGATGTGCGCCGACCTGGGCATTGCCATCACCTTGTTCCAGCCTTTCCGCGACTTTGAAGGCTGCCGCCGTGACCGCCTGCAGAAAAACCTCGACCGCGCCGAACGCAAGTTCGACCTGATGCAGGAGCTGGGTACCGACCTGGTGCTGGTGTGCAGCAACGTCCAGGCCGATGCCCTGGGTGACGAGCAACTGTTGGTCGACGACCTGCGCCTGCTGGGCGAACATGCCGGCAAGCGTGGCCTGCGCATTGGTTACGAAGCGCTGGCCTGGGGCCGCCACGTCAACACTTACCAGCAAGTGTGGAACCTGGTGCGCCAGGCCGACCACCCGGCACTCGGGGTGATCCTCGACAGCTTCCACACCTTGTCGCTCAAAGGTGACCCCAGCGCGATCCGCGACATCCCCGGCGACAAGATCTTCTTCGTGCAAATGGCCGATGCGCCGATCCTGGCCATGGATGTGCTGGAGTGGAGCCGCCACTTTCGCTGCTTCCCGGGGCAGGGCGAAATGGACATGGCCGGTTTCCTGGCGCCGATCCTCGCCACGGGTTACCGTGGCCCGCTGTCGCTGGAAATCTTCAACGACGGCTTCCGCGCCGCACCGACCCGGCAGAATGCCGCCGACGGCTTGCGTTCGCTGCTGTACCTCGAAGAACAGACCCGCTTGCGCCTGGAGCAGGAAAACACGCCGATCGAACCTGGCGTGCTGTTCTCCCCGCCGCCGGCCAGCGCTTATGACGGCGTGGAGTTCCTGGAGTTCGCGGTCGACGAAGCCGTCGGCGCGCGCCTGGGCAACTGGCTGAAGCGCCTGGGCTTTGCCGAAGCCGGCAAGCACCGCAGCAAAGAAGTGCAACTGCTGCGCCAGGGTGATATCAACATTGTGCTGAACGCCGAACCGTATTCCTTCGGCCACAACTTCTTTGAGGCCCATGGCCCATCGCTGTGCGCCACTGCGCTGCGGGTCAAGGACCAGCAAGCGGCCCTGAAGCGGGCCACCGCCTTCCATGGCCAGCCGTTCCGCGGCCTGGTCGGCCCCAACGAATGCGAAGTGCCGGCGGTGCGTGCGCCCGATGGCAGCCTGCTGTACCTGGTGGAGCAGGGCACTGCCGGCCACACCCTGTACGATACCGACTTCAGCCTGGACAACAACGCAACCGCTACCGGCGGCCTGCGCCGCATCGACCACATGGCCCTGGCCTTGCCGGCCGAGTCGCTGGACAGCTGGGTGCTGTTCTACAAGAGCTTGTTCGACTTCGCCGCCGACGACGAGGTGGTGCTGCCCGACCCGTATGGCCTGGTCAAGAGCCGCGCCTTGCGCAGCCAGTGCGGCACTTTGCGCCTGCCGCTGAACATCTCGGAAAACCGCAACACCGCCATCGCCCATGCGCTGTCAAGCTACCGTGGTTCGGGCGTGCATCACATCGCTTTCGATTGTGACGACATCTTCCGCGAAGTGGCGCGGGCCAAGCTGGCAGGGGTACCGCTGCTGGAAATCCCGCTGAACTACTACGACGACCTGGCGGCGCGTTTCGATTTCGACGACGAGTTCCTCAGTGAGCTGGCGTACTACAACGTGCTGTATGACCGCGACGCTCAAGGTGGCGAGCTGTTCCACGTCTATACCGAGCCGTTCGAGGAGCGTTTCTTCTTCGAGATCATTCAGCGCAAGGCGGGGTACGCTGGTTACGGCGCTGCCAACGTTGCGGTGCGCCTGGCAGCCATGGCCAAGGCCCGTAGCGGGGCGGCGCGCAAGCCGGTGCTGTAGTCGCCTGCACCGGCCTGTCTTGTGGGAGTGGGGTGAACCCTGCTTCCACAGGATTATTACGGCCCGATTCAGTGACGCTCAGCCACCATCAACAACGACTGCGGCACCGCGCTCTGCGGATGCTGCGGTTCCTGCAGACTGACCAGCCTCAACCCCGCCATGTCCAGCGCATTCAGCCAGCTGGCCAGGGTGCGGAAATACCAAGGCATCGGTTGCCAATCCCCGGCAAACCCGGCAAAAGACTCCTCTCGCCAGCCATCCTGATAATCCCCGTCGGCCACGCTCCACGGGTGCAGGGTCTGGATCACCAGCGCACCGCCTGGCACCAGCAAAGTACGCATGGCCGACAACAGTTCAATGATGTCCTGGTGCAACAGCGCGAAGTTGGCGCAGATCAGGTCATAGTCCTTGCCAACAGGCACCTTCGCCTCAGCCAACTGCGCATAGCTGGCCAGGTGCACCTCACCCGCGCCCGCAGCTCGCGCTGCATCCACCAGCGTTCTGTCGCCATCGACGCCCACGGCCTCGATACCCCGGTCGGCCAGCGCGCGTAGCAGCCAGCCCTCACCGCAGCCCAGGTCGAGCACCCGTTCGGGCTGGCGGCCAAGGATGGCCAGCAGGATGGCCTGGTCAGTGACCTGGCGACGGCTTTCGATGGCGCCATGGCGTACGGCGTCGATCCAGGCCTGGGCGTTCTGGTGCCAACTGTCGAGCAAGGCGTCTTCAGGGTTGCGCATGATCGGCTCCATCAGCGGAAAAGGTGAAGGGCGAGCCCGGCAACGGCGCAGCCGATCAACACGTGTATCACCCCGCGCTTGTAGCGGAACAGCGCCACAGCCGCGGCGAGCGCTATCACCGCCGAGGACCAGTGGAACGCGCCATCGAACCCGTCCGGCCACAGCACGTGGTAGCCGAAGAACAGCGCAAGGTTGAGGATTACCCCCACCACCGCCGCAGTGATCCCGGTCAGTGGGGCGGTGAACTTCAGTTCGTTGTGGGTCGACTCCACCAGCGGGCCTCCGGCGAGGATGAACAGGAACGAGGGCAGGAAGGTGAACCAGGTCACCAGGCCCGCTGCCACTGCGCCCGCGAGGAACGCCTGGTGGGCGCCGAACATCGGCTGCAGGTAGCCACCGACGAAACCGACGAAGGCCACCACCATGATCAGCGGCCCGGGCGTGGTCTCGCCCAGCGCCAGGCCATCGATCATCTGCGTGGGCGACAGCCAGCCATAGTGGCCGACAGCCCCTTGATAGACATAGGGCAGCACCGCATAGGCACCGCCGAAGGTCAGCAGCGCCGCCTTGGTGAAGAACCAGCCCATTTGCGTCAGTGTGCCGTGCCAGCCAAAGGTCGCCATCAGCAGGCCCATGGGCAGAAGCCAAAGCGCCGCAACCGTCAGCAGCAAGGTCACCAGGCGGCCCCAGCTGAAGCAGGCGTGCGCGGGTATCGGGGTATCGTCGTCGATCAGTGCCGGGCGCTGGCGGGCCCTGACTGCGCTGTGGCCCCCACCGGGCGCGAACTGTGCTGGCCGCAGCCGGCCGCCGACATAACCCAGCAGTGCGGCCGCCAGCACGATCAGCGGGAAGGGGACGTCAAGCGCGAAAATGGCCACGAACGAGGCCGCGGCAATGGCCCATAACCAGCCGTTCTTCAGCGCCCGCGTGCCAATGCGGTGGGCGGCATGCACGACGATGGCGGTCACGGCCGGCTTGATCCCTTCGAAAATCCCGGCGACCACCGGTACTTCGCTCCAGGTCAGGTACACCCACGACAGGCCGATCAGGATGAACAGCGACGGGAGCACGAACAGAGCGCCGGCAATCACCCCGCCCCAGGTGCGGTGCATCAGCCAGCCGATGTAGGTGGCCAGTTGCTGGGCTTCGGGCCCGGGCAGCAACATGCAGTAGTTGAGGGCATGCAGGAAACGCCGCTCACTGATCCAGCGGCGCCGCTCCACCAGCTCCTGGTGCATGATCGCAATCTGCCCGGCCGGGCCGCCGAAACTGACGAAACCCAGCTTCAGCCAGAACAGCAATGCCTGGCCAAGGCCGACAGAGGCGGGTGTTTGCCCGGCAGTTTCTTGCAGGTGTTCAGCCATGCGGTGTGCCCTTGCTTTCAGCCAGTCGCAGCGCGTTGGCGCTTGATTCGGTACATGTGCCCGTCAGCATGGCGCAGTAACATGTCGGCATCGTTGCCGTCTTCGGGAAAGCGGGCCACGCCAATACTGCAGGACGGTGCATCGATGCCGGCAAATTCGGCGTCGAGCGGTTCGGCCATAACCGCGAGAATGTGCTGTACGTGCGTGGCAATGGCCTCCGGCGACGGGCAGTCGGGCAACAGCACGGTGAATTCGTCGCCGCCCATCCGCGCTACCGTGCCAGCCGCCCCTACGCAGCGTTCCAGGCGGCGGGCCAGCGTGCACAGTACCCGGTCACCCACGCTGTGGCCGTGGTTGTCGTTGATCTGCTTGAAGTCATTGATATCGAGGAACAGCAAGGCCAGCCTGCGGTTGTGACGCCGGGCCGCGGCCAGGGCAGTGTCCAGCCGTTCATTGAACATGGCGCGGTTGGCCAGCCGGGTCAGCGGGTCATGATGGGCGAGGAAGCGCAGTTCGTCTTCGGCCTTGCGCTGGGCGGTAACGTCCCGCGCCACGCCGATACGCGCTTGGGCCTCCTCGGACCAGCAGGCCGCCCACAGAATGTGCACCACGCTGCCATCCTTGCGAAGGTAACGGTTGCAAAAGTCGTAGTGCGGCTGGCCGTTCATCACCCGCATGATCGAGGCGCGCGTGGCCGCGAGGTCGTCAGGGTGCATGTAGCGGGTAATCGGCGTGCCGATCAGTTCGCAGGCCTCGTAGCCCAGCAGTGTCTTGCAGGCATCACTGACGAACACGATCTGGTTGTCCCTGTCGACCACGAATACCGTGTCCAGCATCAGGTGGATCAGCCTGGGATACAACGCTTGCAGGTCTACGGGCATGGCTCAGGGTGTCCGCGGCAGGGTGACCGATCATAGCCTGAAGGAATACGTCGCAGCTACGGCAGCCTGCAGGGCGGGTGCCCCTTCCTTGAAACTGGCAACGACCGCATCGAAAGGGGCGGGTCTCGTGGATCGTTGCCACCGGTCAGGCCTTGCTGGCCTGTTCGCAGTACAAGGCTGCTCGTGCAGGGACACTGCATGGCTTGAGGTCGCTATCAATTGCTGACTATCAGCTCCGGCCCCAGGTAATCATTGATCTGCTCGATATCATCATCCCCCAGGCTGCCCACCGACGAGGCCAGCCGCAGGCGCGACATCAGGTAGTTGAGCTTGGCCTCGAACAGGTCATGGCGGGCGTCATACAGCAGCTCCTCGGCATTGAGCACATCCGAGTTGGTGCTGGTACCACCTTCCTTGAAGCCCTTGCGGGTCGAGGTCAGCGAACGCTCGTTGGAGGCCACGGCCTTTTCCAGTGCCTGAATGCGCAGGGCGCCACTCTGCACGCCACGGTATTCGCGGGTCGTGTTGGAAATCACCTCCTGGCGAGTGGCGTCCAGCTCATCCAGGGCCTTGGAACTGTTGGCGCTGGCCTGGCGGGACAGGGCACTGGTGCTGCCACCGCTGTACAGCGGGATGTTCAGCTCCAGCCCGATCGAGCTGTAGTGGTTGCGCTGGTTCAGCTCGGAAATCGACTGGCTGCTGCCCGCGGTGTAACCCGCCACGAAATCCAAGGTCGGGTAATGCCCGGAGCGGGCGCGGTTGACTTCTTCCTCGGCCAGCGCGTAGCTGTGCCGGCGTGCATGAATCAGTGGGCTGTCAGCCTGGGCCTTGACCAGCCACTCCTGCAGGTTGCCCGGCATCAGCGGCGGGGTGCTGAAGCCCGCCTGCAGGGTGGTCAACGCCTGCGGGGTTTCACCAATGTATTCCTCCAGCTTGCGCCGGGCATTGACCAGGTTGTCCTGGGCGTCGATCAGGTCGGCCTCGGCCAGGTCGCGGCGGGCCACCGACTCGTCGACGTCGGTGATGGTGCCGGCGCCCAGTTCCATGCGCCGCTTCGCCGATGCCAGCTGTTCTTCGAAAGCGCTCAGCTTGGCCTTGGCCAGGGTGATGGTTTCGCTGGCCAGCAGCACGTCGAAGTAAGCGTCGGCCAGGCGCACCGCTGCGTCCTGGCTCTTGGCGTCGAACACCGCCACGCTGTAGTCGGCTCGTTGCTGGCCCTGGCGGTACTCGGCCATCTTCTGTTTGTTGAACAACGGCTGGCGCAGGCGCACGTTGGCGCCCTTGGAGTCATAGTCGAGGTCATTGTCCTGGCCATTCTGGCGCTGGCTGCCATTGACCTGGTTGAAGTAGGCCGAGGCGTTGATCTGCGGCAGCAGGCCGGCCTCGCCGATGGCGCGGTTTTCGCCACCGGCTTGTTTTTCATGCACGGCAGCGCGGTAGATCGGGCCCTGGTACTGCAACAGGTCCCAGGCTTGCTTCAGGTCCATGGCACTGGCCTGTACGGCAACTCCCAGCAGGCACACCATCAGGCATGGGCGTTTCATGTCATTGCTCCTTGAACGCGGCGTCCACACGTTCGAGCATTGGTTTGAGCAGGTAGCTGAGCAGGTTGCGCTCGCCGGTCTTGATGGTGACGGTGGCGGGCATGCCGGGGCGGATGTGGTTGCTGCCCAGCAAGCCCATGCCGGCCGGCGTCACTTCCACCTGGGCCAGGTAGAACGGCTGCTTGCTTTCTTCGTCGAGCAGCCGGTCGGCGGAAATGGTTTTTACCCGGCCGGGAATGTTCGGCGTCTGCGCATGGTTGAAGGCCGGGAAGGCGATGTCCACGGCAAGGCCTGGGACCATCTTGTCGATCGCCTGCACCGGGATCATCGCATCGACCTGCAGCGGCTGGTCGAGCGGTACCACTTCCATGATCTTGGCCCCGGGCTGGATGATGCCGCCGACCGTGGCGATGCTCAGGCCCTGGACCATGCCGTCGATCGGCGAGCGGATCACCGTGTGGGTCACTTCATAGTCCAGTGCGCGCAAGCGGTCGGCCAGGGTGGTGTTTTCCTTGGCGGTATCGGTCAGTTGCGACTCCACCTCCTTCAGGTAGTCGTGCTGGCGCTGCAGAATGCGCAGCTTGATCTCGGTGGCCTGGCTGCGCGCCCGGGCAATGTTGTTGAGGTTTTCGGCCTGGCCGGCGGACAGGTCGGCATTGCTGCGTTCCAGCTCCAGCAGGCGGTTGCGGGGTACATAACCTTCGGCGGCCAGGACCCGGGTGCCTTGCAGTTCCTGGTTGAGGAAGCCGATCTGCGAGGCGCGGGCGCCGTACACCTGCTGCAGGCCCTTCAGTTGCACTGCCGAGGCCGTGAGGTTTTCTTCAAGGATGCTCAGTTCACCGGCAAGGCCCGCGCGGCGGGTATCGAGCAGGCGCTGTTGCAGGTCCATGGCGGCCAGCAGGCGTGGGTCATTGGCGTAGTGTTCAAGCAGGGCGGGGTCGAACGTGACGGTATCGCGGCCATCGCGCTCGGCTTCCAGGCGGTTTTCCACGGTCTTGCTGACGATGTACTGGGCGCTGAGTGCGCCTTGCTCGGCCACCGCACGCAGGGCATCGAGGCGCACCACTTCCTGGCCTTTCTTCACCACATCGCCTTCGCGCACCATGATCGCTTCAACGGTGCCACCGCTCAGGTGCTGGACTGCCTTTCGGTTGCTGGTGACCTTGACCGTACCGGTGGCGACCACGCCGGCGTCCAGTGGCGCCAGGCAGGACCACAGCAGGAAACCGCCGAAGCCGGCGATGACCAGCCATACGCCCCAGCGTACCGGGCGGCCCGCGTCCAGATCGATCAGGTGGCTGCTCTCGGCGGGGATCAGTTCGGCATGTTGAGTCATCTGCATGGTCGGTTACTCCCGTACTTTGACCGAAGCCAGCGGTGCCGCAGCCGTTGCCGGAATCACCGCGGCCTTGCGCAGCGCGGCGAACACTTCGTCGCGGCTGCCAAGCATGTGCACACCCCCGTCGCGCAGCATCAGTATCTGATCGACCGCGCACAGCACATTGGGCCGGTGGGAAATCAGCACCACCGTGGCGCCGCGTGCCTTGAGCTCGGCAAGGGCATCGACCAAGGCTTTTTCACCCACGTCATCGAGGTTGGCGTTGGGTTCGTCCAGCACCACCAGGTTGGGCTCGCCATACAGGGCGCGGGCCAGCGCGATGCGTTGCTTCTGGCCGCCAGACAATGGGCTGCCATCGGCGGCCAGGCGGGTGTCGTAACCCTGCGGGAAGCGCAGGATCATGTCGTGTACACCGCTGCTGCGGGCGGCACGGATCACCGCGTCGCTGTCCACCTCGGCAAAGCGGGCGATGTTTTCGGCGATGGTGCCTTCGAACAGCTCCACGTCCTGCGGCAGGTAGCCCAGCCACGGGCCCAGTTCGGCCTTGTTCCAGGTGAAGATATCGGCGCCGTCCAGGCGCACCTTGCCGGCCTGGGCCGGCCACACGCCTACCAACAGGCGGGCGAGGGTAGACTTGCCCGAGGCCGAGGGGCCGATGACACCCAGGCTGTCACCCGGGGCCAGGCTGAAGCTCACCCCGCGTACGATGCTGGTGCTGCTGCCTGGGGCGCCGGCGATCACGTTCTCCACGGCCAGCATGCCCATTGGCCGCTGCAGCGACATGCTCGGTGGCCGTTGCGGGTAGTCCTGCAGCAGGTCATTGAGTCTGCCCCAGGCCAGGCGGCAGCCCAGCAGTTGCTTCCACGCAGCAATCACCTGTTCCACCGGGCCTAGGGCTCGGCCGGTAAGGATCGAGCAGGCGATCATCATGCCGGGGGTGATCGTGCCCTCTATCGCCAGCAGCGCGCCGGTGCCGAGGATCAGCGACTGCAGGGTGATGCGCACGAAGCGCCCGATGCTGCTGATCAGCGCCGCGCGGTCGGAGGCCAGGGTCTGCATCTGCAGGATACGCAAGTGGCCCTGATACCAGCGCTTGCCGATTGACGGCAGCATGCCCATGGCTTCGATCACTTCGGCGTTGCGCAGGTTGTTGTTGGCGTAACTGGCCGACGACATGGCTGCCTGGTTGGCTTCGGCCAAGGGTTTTTGCGTGGCCTTTTCAGTGAGGTAGGCCAGGCCGACGAGGATCAGCGAGCCAATCGTGGTGACCAGCCCGAGCCACGGGTGGATCAGGTAGCAAACCAGCAGGTAGATCGGTGTCCAGGGGGCGTCGAAGAACGCGAACAGGCCGTTACCGGTGAGAAACTGCCGTACCTGCGCCAAGTCCTGCAGGGCCTGGGCCGGGTTACCGCCGGCACGGCTGAGGTTGCGTTCGAAGGCAGCGCTGAAGATGCGCCGGTTCAGGCTCATGTCCAGGCCGTTGCCCACCCTTATCAACACCCGGGTGCGAACCATCTCCAGCGCCGACATCAGCAGGAACAGGCCGACCACCAGCAAGGTGAGCATGCCTAAGGTGGTGACGTTGCGGCTGACCAGGGCGCGGTCATACACCTGCAACATATAAATGGCTGGCGTCAACATCATGACGTTTATCACGCCGCTGAAGGCGGCTAGGGCGTAGAAGCTGCGGCGCAAGTGAAACAGCACGTCGGCCAGTTCGGAGCGGGTGCGTGGTGGCTTAGGCATCGGAGGCCTCCCTTTATCACAAAGCGGGAAGCCCTTGCGGCGCCCCGTACAACGGCTGTTGTGGATTTTTGGTCGGCTCGCAGGCGGGTCGCACTGATGGCGATATTGCCCAAACGCTGCGTTGCTCCCACAGACAGCAGCGTAGGTTGCAACGAAACATCCAGTAATATCATTTCGCTCTATAAATACTTTGAACTTTTTATAAGTTACAGAAAAACAGTGAGTTGCATCGCATTATCAACGGTTAAGATTTTTTTTGACGAAATATTGACAAGCTTTTGGCCTACGACTTTAGTCTGAAGTATTCGGGCCCTGTGCGAACTGGGATCGATGCACGTGCGTTACACCTGTTGCGCACGGTTTACAGGGCTCTCCCGCAACGGGGTGCCAGCTTGCCAAGAAGAGGCCAGAGGTTTCAGCACACGAGTGCTGGGCTACTGAGCCCGGTACACCCAACCAGATTCTGCGCACGTCAACACTGACTGGGCGCGGGAAGGACCCTGTTGCCCTGTGTCATCTCCGGACAGATCGAGGGCAACTGCAATGGCCAATTTCAGCAAGTCGGACCTTGAATTCATCCTCAAACAGATCTTCATCGCTGAGGCACACGCCGATGGCGCCAGCCTGATCGACCTGTTGCCCAACAGCCAGGTACCCTTTGGCCTGCGCACGGTGGATGGCAGCTACAACAACCTGGTCACCGGGCAGAGCGAGTTCGGCGCAGCCGACAACTCGTTCCTGCGCCTGCTCGAAGCGTCTTACCGCGCCAACTATGTCGGCACCGGCAATGTCGTCGATTCGCAACCGCGCACCATCAGCAACCTGATCGTCGACCAGACAGCCAACAACCCGGCCGCAGTCGAGGCCAACGGCGGTGCCGCGCCGGTGATGAGCCCGGGTATCGACGGCGTATTTGGCACCGCTGACGACAAGCCTGTGTTCTTCATCCCCAATGTGTCACCAGACGCCGGGCTGACCGCCGGCTTCAACGCCTGGATGACCTTCTTTGGCCAGTTCTTCGACCACGGCCTGGACCTGGTCAGCAAGAGCAGCACCGACATCGTGTTCATCCCGCTGCGCCCGGACGACCCTCTGTTCGTGGCCGGCAGCCCGACCAACTTCATGGTGCTGTCCCGCGCCGTGCGCACCGCCGGCGCCGATGGCGTGGTGGGTACCGCCGACGATAGCCAGCCCAACACCACCTCGCCCTTCGTCGACCAGAGCCAGACCTACAGTTCACATCCCTCGCACCAGGTGTTCCTGCGCGAATACACGGTCAACGCCGCAGGTGACCCGGTGGCTACCGGGCGCCTGATCACCAACCGTGATCTGGGCGCCGATGGCAAGTTCGGCACCGCCGACGATGGCAACGGCGAAAGCGGTGGCATGGCCACCTGGGCGGTGGTCAAGGCCCAGGCCCGCGACCTGCTGGGTATCAACCTGACCGATGCCGACGTGCATAGCGTGCCGCTGCTGGCCACCGATGCCTACGGCAACTTCCTGCGCGGACCCAACGGCATGCCGCAGGTGGTCATGCGCGTGAACAACGGCGCCGATGGCATTGCTGGCACCGCCGATGACGTCACCCAGCTGGTCGAGGGCGACCGCAATGCACCGATCAGCCTGGCCAATGCCGTGAGCACCGGGCATGGCTTCCTTGACGATATCGCCCACAATGCCGCACCGGTGGTGGTCGGGGGTGCGCTGCAGGCGGACGCCGACACCCTGGTGGGTAACGCGCAGCCGGTCGGGCAGGGTGGCAACAACCTGACCTACGACAACGAATTGCTCGACGCGCACTACATCGCCGGTGACGGCCGGGTGAACGAGAACATCGGCCTGACCGCCGTGCACCATGTGTTCCACTCCGAGCACAACCGCCTGGTGCAGCAGACCAAGGACACCCTGCTGGCCGCGGGCGACCTGGCGTTCCTCAATGAGTGGCTGATCGACGACGTAACCGCCATCCCCACCACGCCTGCCGACATCGCCGCGCTGGTGTGGGATGGCGAGCGGCTGTTCCAGGCCGCCAAGTTCGGCACCGAGATGCAGTACCAGCACCTGGTGTTCGAAGAGTTCGCCCGCACCATCCAGCCGCAGATCGACGAGTTCCTCGCCCCCAACGGCTACGACACCTCGATCAACCCGGCCATCCTCGCTGAGTTTGCCCATGTGGTGTACCGCTTTGGCCACTCGATGCTGACCGAAACCGTCGACCGCTACGACCCGGCGTTCAACCCGGTTTCTGCCGACCCGGCCAACCCCGACCAGCAGTTGGGCCTGATTGCCGCGTTCCTCAACCCGCTGGCGTTCGCCGGTAGCGGGGCCACGGCTGATGAAGCGGCGGGCGCAATCATCCGCGGCGTTACCCGTCAGGTAGGCAACGAGATCGACGAGTTCGTCACCGAAGCCCTGCGCAACAACCTGCTCGGCCTGCCACTTGACCTGCCTGCGCTGAACATCGCTCGCGGTCGTGATACCGGCATCCCCAGCCTGAACGAGGCCCGCCGCGAGTTCTATGCTGCCACCGGCGACAGCCAGCTCAAGCCCTATATCAGCTGGGTCGACTTTGCCGATCACCTCAAGCACCCGGCGTCGCTGATCAACTTCATTGCCGCCTACGGTACCCACAGCAGCATTACCGGGGCCACCACCGAGGCCGCCAAGCGCGCCGCCGCCGTGGCACTGGTACTTGGCGGAGACGGTGCCCCCCTTGATCGCCTCGACTTCCTCAACGGCACCGGTGCCTATGCCAACGTGACGCTGGCCGGCGCGGACGGCATCGCCGGCACGGCCGACGACATTGCCGGGGTGACCGTGACCGGGGTCGACGCCATCGACTTCTGGGTCGGTGGCCTGGCCGAGAAGAAAATGCCGTTTGGCGGCATGCTCGGCTCCAGCTTCAACTTTGTCTTCGAAACCCAGCTGGAAGCGCTGCAGAACGGTGACCGCTTCTACTACCTGTCGCGCACGGCGGGCATGAATTTTGGTACGGAGCTGGAAAACAACTCCTTTGCCAAGCTGATCATGGCCAACTCCGACGTCACCCACCTGTCCAACACCGTGTTCCTCACTCCCACGTTCACCCTGGAAGTGAACCAGGCCAACCAGTTCACCGGGCTGGGTGCCGACGGCAAGGCCGACCCCACTGGCGGCATCGAGATCAACGGGGTTGAAATCGTCCCATTGGTGATCCGCGATAACCCCGATACCGTCGGGCCAGACAGCAACTTCCTGCATTACACCGGTGAAGACCATGTGGTGCTGGGTGGCACCGCGGGCAACGACATCATCATCTCCAGCGAAGGCGACGACACCCTCTATGGCGATGCCGGTGATGACCTGCTCGAAGGCGGCGCCGGCAACGACGCGGTGCTGGGTGGCGCGGGCGACGACATCATCACCGATTCGTTCGGCGACAACCGCCTGGAAGGCAATGCCGGCAACGACGTGATCGTCGCTGGCAGTATGGGGGTTGCCGGTAACCTGATCCTGGGCGGCGATGGCCAGGACTTCATCATCACCACCGAGGACATCAGCACCACCTTCGGTGGCCTGGGCGACGACTTCATCCTCGGCGCCAAGACCAACCTGCCACCTACCGGTAACGAGGGTGACGACTGGATCGAGAAGGGTACCCAGGACGGCGCACCTGGCGACAACTTCGCACCCTTGCTGGGTGACGAAGTCATTGGCAACGACATCTTCGTCGGGGGCGGCGGCTTCGACGAAATGATCGGTGAGGGCGGCGACGATATCTTCGTCGGCAGCGATGCCCAAGACAAAATGGATGGCATGTCCGGTTTCGACTGGGTCACCAACAAGAATGATCGCGTCGGTGTCACCGTGGACCTCAGCCTGGCCGCCTTGGCTCAGCCCCATGGCAACGCGCCTAACCAGAACGCTGGCGTGTTCAACCCGGTGGGCGCTTCGCCTGCCTCGATTCTGGACAGGTTCGCCGAGGTCGAAGGGGTGTCCGGTTCGGCCTACGCCGATGTGCTCAAGGGCGACGACGTCGATGCCGTGACCATTCTCAACCATGGCGGTGCCACCGGCAGTGCGCTGACCAACGTGGCGCTGATACGTGGGCTGCAGCAGTTCCTGGCGGATGCCGGCTTGCCCACCACCGGCTTTGCCACCGGCAACATCATGCTCGGCGGCAATGGCAGCGACCTGATCGAAGGCCGGGGTGGCGATGACCTGGTCGATGGCGACAAGTGGCTCAACGTGCGCATCGCCGTGTACGCCCCTGGCGACGTCAACCACACCGGCCCGGAAATCGCCAGTTTCGACAGCATGGCCGACATGATTCCGTTCATGCTTGACCGTACCTACAACCCCGGCCAGCTCAAGGCCGTGCGCGAAATCCTGCCCGGCACTTCGACCGGCGGGGCCGCCTTCGACACGGCAGTATTCTCTGGGCTACAGAGCGAGTACGTGGTGACCCAGAACACCAAGGGCACCGCCGATGTTGCCGACGACGTCTGGACCGTCACCGATACCGTGGCCGGCCGCGATGGCGTCGATACCCTGTTGCACATCGAACGCCTGCAGTTTGCCGATAGCCAGCGCGTACTGGTGGAGGGGGTGAACGCACAACCCACCGGCAGCCCAACCCTGCTCGACGGCAACGGCGGTGAGATTACCGTGGGTGACATGCTTACGGTGAGCGTGGCCGCCGTGCGCGACGCCGACAATATCAGTGCGGGCAACCCGACTGGCTCGCTCGCCGACCGTTCGGTGTCCTACTACTGGCAGTTCGAGGCCGACCCGGGCAGCGGTGTGTTCCAGGACATCATCCTGCTACCGGCCGGCGACCTGGCCTTCCAGAGCGCCGATGGCACTTCGTTCAAGGTGTCGCCAGACCTGGCCGGGCTGAGCCTGCGGGTCAAGGCGATCTATCAGGATGCCCATGGCACCACCGAAGTGCTGTACTCGCAGCCTACCACCGTGGTGCAACCTGGCGCGCCCGTGGTGCCGACAGCGGCCACCCCGGTGGTGGATGCCAGTGACGGCGGTGCCGGCCTGCACATGGTGCGCTCCGACCTGAACTTCATCCTCGCGCAAATCAAGATTGCCGAGGCCGATGCCGCCGGGCAGGACATCCTCTCGCTGATCCCCAACGTCCGTGCAGCCATGGGCCTGCGTGCGGTGGATGGCTCGAACAACAACCTGATGAACCTGAACGGCAACAACAACACCCAATACGGTGCCGCCGACAACGTCTTCCCGCGCGTGACCGACCCGGTATTCAACCCGGCCGAAGGTGCGCCAGCCGGTTTCTTCGGCCCAGGTTCCCCCGCGATCCCGGGCTCGTCGTACCAGCAGACCAGCGGGCCGGTGTTCGATTCTCAGCCACGTACCATCAGCAACCTGATTGTCGACCAGACCTCCAACAACCCGGCAGCCTATGCCACCGCGTATGACCCGGGTGCCGATGGCGTGCTCAACTTCGGCGCCGCAGGCAACGACGACGTGCTCAAGGATGGCGTGCGCATCGTCGCCAGCCCGGGCATGGACGGCCAGTTCGGCACCACCGACGACCATGACGTGTACCTGTTCGAGAACACCGCTGCCGATGCCGGGCTGTCTGCGCCGTTCAACGCCTGGATGACCTTCTTCGGGCAGTTTTTCGACCATGGTCTGGACCTGGTCACCAAGGGCGGCTCCGGTACCATCTATATCCCGCTGCAACCGGACGACCCGCTGTACGTGGAGGGTGGCTTCACCAACTTCATGGTGGTAACCCGTGCCACCAACCTGCCTGGGCCGGACGGCATCCTTGGCAACGCCGACGACATCCGCGAACACACCAACACCACCACGCCATTCGTTGACCAGAACCAGACCTACAGCTCGCATCCCTCGCACCAGGTGTTCCTGCGCGCCTATGTCATGACTGACGACGGCCCGGTCGCCACGGGCCGGTTGATCACCAATCGCGACCTGGGCGCTGATGGGCGGTTCGGCACGGCCGACGACACCGAGATCGGCGGCATGGCCACCTGGAAGGTGGTCAAGGCCCAGGCCCGCGACCTGCTCGGCATCAACCTGACCGATGCCGACGTCGACAACGTGCCGCTGCTGGCCACCGATGCCTACGGCAACTTCATCAAAGGCCCCAACGGCTACCCGATGGTGGTGATGAAAGGCCTGGACGGTATTGCCGGCACCGCTGATGACCAAGAGGTCGAAGGCAACCCGCTGGCACCGCTCGACTTGACCAACGCCGTGCGTACCGGGCACCAGTTCCTTGCCGACATCGCCCACAATGCCGTGCCGGTGTTCAGTGGCGGCGTGCTGGCGCCGGATGCCGACAACGTGGCCGGCAATGCCGTGCCGGTCAACCCGCAGACCGGTGCCAACCTGGCCTACGACAACGAACTGCTGGACGCGCACTACATCGCCGGTGACGGCCGGGTCAACGAGAACATCGGCCTGACCGCCGTGCATGCGATCTTCCACTCCGAGCACAACCGGCTGGTGGCGCAGACCATGGACACCGTGCTCGACTCGGGTGACCTGGCCTTCCTCAACGAATGGCTGCTCAACCCGGTCAGCGCCTTGCCGGTCACCCCGGCCGAGATCGGTGCCCTGGTGTGGAATGGCGAGCGGTTGTTCCAGGCGGCCAAGTTCGGCACCGAAATGCAGTACCAGCACCTGGTGTTCGAGGAGTTCGCTCGCACCGTGCAACCTCGGGTCGACCTGTTCTTTGCTCCGACCCAGGTATACGACGTCGACCTCGATGCCTCGATCGTGGCCGAGTTTGCCCACACCGTGTACCGCTTCGGCCACTCGATGCTGACCGAGACTGTCGACCGCTTCGACATCGACTTCAACGTCATCCAGGACCCGGCCAGCGCCAACCCCGACCAGCAACTGGGGCTGATCGCGGCCTTCCTCAACCCGCTGGCTTATGCCGCCAGTGGCGTTACCCCCGAGGACGCCACCAGCGCCATCGTGCGCGGGGTCACACGCCAGGCCGGTAACGAAATCGACGAGTTCGTCACCGAGGCGCTGCGCAACAACCTGCTCGGCCTGCCACTGGACCTGCCAGCGATCAACATCGCCCGTGGCCGCGACGTCGGTATCCCTTCGCTGAACGCTGTGCGCCGCGAAATCTACGGGCAAACCGGCGATACCCAGCTCAAGCCGTACACCAGCTGGGTCGACCTGGTGCAACACCTGAAGCACCCAGAGTCGCTGATCAACTTCATCGCGGCCTACGGCACCCACAGCACCATCACCAATGCCACCACCCTGTTGGAAAAACGCGCCGCGGCCATGGCCCTGGTGTTCGGTGGCGATGGCGCACCCGCCGACCGCATGGACTTCCTCAACAGCAGCGGCGCCTGGGCCAACGTGACCCTGCCCGGCAAGGACGGTGTACTGGGTACTGCCGATGACCTCAAGGCAGTCACCGTGACCGGTGTCGATGCCATCGACCTGTGGATCGGCGGCCTGGCGGAAGCAAAAGCGCCATTTGGCGGCATGCTCGGCAGCACCTTCAACTTCGTGTTCGAGAACCAGATGGAGAAACTGCAGGACGGCGACCGCTTCTACTACCTGGAGCGCACGGCGGGCCTGTCGATGAACGCCGAGCTGGAAAGCAACTCGTTTGCCAAGCTGATCATGGCCAACAGCTCGGCCACCCACCTGCCAGGCCTGGTGTTTTCCGACCCTGGCTTCTACCTGGAACTGGACCAGACCAAGCAGTACAACGAGGGCCTTGGCAGCGCCGACCCGCTGGGCGAAAACGGCGAGCAGGTGGTGTTCCGCGACAGCCCGCTGACGGCTGGCCCGGACACCCACTACATCCGCTATGCCGGTGCCGAGCACATCGTGCTGGGCGGCACCAACGGGGACGATATTCTGGTCTCCAGCGAAGGCGACGACACGGTCTGGGGTGATGCCGGCAACGACCGCATCGAGGGTGGCGACGGCAACGACCAGCTGCGCGGTGGGGCCGGCGACGACATCATCAGCGACATGGGCGGTGACGACAACATCCAGGGCGGCGACGGCAACGATGTGTTGCACGGCGGTAATGGCATCAACCTGATCATCGGCGGTTTCGGCAATGACTTCATCGTCACCGGTGAGGACGCCTCCGAAGCCATTGGCGGCCAAGGCAATGACTTCATCCTCGGCAGCAAGGCCAACGAGCAGGACATGGGCAACGAAGGTGACGACTGGATCGAGAAGGGCACCTCGGACGGCGCGCCTGGCGACAACTTCGACCCGCTCGGCAACGACCCCGTCATCGGCAATGACGTATTTGTCGGCGGCAACGAGAACGACAAGTTCAACGGTGAAGGCGGCGACGACATCATGGTCGGCAGCCTGGGGTTCGGCGACCGTTACATTGGTGGCTCGGGCTATGACTGGGCAACCTTCAAGGACTTGGCCCAAGGCGTGTCCATCGACATGAGCGACCGCTTCTTCGATGTGCCACTGGTACCGGGTTCGGGCGCTTCGACGCTGGTGCGCTTCGACATCATGGAAGGCCTGTCGGGCTCGGCGCATGGCGACTTCCTGCGCGGCGACAGCGAAGACGCCACCTCGCTGCCTACTGCAGGTGCTAACGGCAGCGTGTTGACCAACATCAGCCTGATCGACGGCCTGGCCGGCCTGCTGGCGGCCGGGGCGACCTTCTATGACGGTGGCAACATCATCCTCGGCGGCAGCGGTAGCGACCTGCTCGAAGGCCGGGGTGGCGACGATATCCTCGACGGCGACAAGTGGCTGAACGTGCGCATCAGCGTACGCGCCAACCCTGATGGCAGCGGCCCGGAAATCGCCAGCTTCAACAGCATGGAGCCGATGGTGCCGTTCATGCTCAATGGCACCTACAACCCGGGCCAACTGGTGATCGTGCGGGAGATCCTCAGCGGTGCCGACAATTACGACACGGCGGTGTTCTCGGGGGTGGCTACCGACTACAGCGTGGTGGTCGATGGCAACTCGGTGACCGTCACCGACCTGGTGGCCGGTCGCGATGGCGTCGACCACCTGACCGGCATCGAGCGCCTGCAGTTCTCTGACAGTTCGCAGGCCTCTGGCGTCGGTACGGCAGTCAACGCCGGCCCCACCGGCCACCTGGCGATTCTCGATGCTAGCACCGGCCTGCGCGACGATACGCCCGTCAGTGGCCAGCTGCTGAGGGTAAGCAACCTCGCCGTGCATGACGCGGACAATGTCAGCGCAACCAATGCGACCGGTGCGGTGAACGGCCCCGTGGCCTACTACTGGCAAGTCGAGGCGCTGCCGGGTTCCGGGGTTTATGAAGACATCACGGTTGTGGCCGCTGGTGAAGCGACACGGGTCACCGGTACGACCTACCGCGTCACGGACGATGTCGCCGGCCTGAACATCCGCGTGCGTGCGGTGTACCAGGACGCCAAGGGCACGCTGGAAATCGTCGATTCGACGCCGAACAGCGCGCCGAGCGCCGGGCCGACCGTGACCGGGCTGCTGGTGCAGAATCAGACGCTCACCGCCAACCCGGCCACCATCGTCGATGCCGACGGCCTGAGCAACCCTCAGTTCACCTTCCAGTGGCAGTCCAACCGGGGTGTCGGTTGGGTCAACATCGCCGGCGCCATCAGCAGCACGTTCGTCCTGACCCAGGCGCAAGTGGGGCAGAACATGCGGGTGGTGGTCAGCTACGTGGATGACTTTGGCGTGCAGGAAAGCGTCGCCTCCGACATTCTCGACCCGGTGGCCAACGTCAACGATGCGCCGACCGGTGCGTTGCTGATCAGCGACACCACGCCCGACCAAGGCCAGACGCTGACCGCGCTCACCGGCGCAATTGCCGACATCGACGGCCTGGGGGCCTTCAGCTTCCAGTGGCAGCAAGGCACCGGCGGCACCTTCACCGATATTGCCGGGGCCACGGCGGCCACCTTCACCCCCGGCTTCACCCAGGGTAACCAGCAGCTACGGGTGATCGTGCGCTACACCGACGGCTTCGGCACCCTGGAGTCGCTGACCTCGGCGGCGACCGCTGCAGTCACCGTGCCACCGGGTGTTGTACTGGTTGGTACCAATGGAGCCAACACCCTGACCGGTGGCGCAGGCAATGACGTGATCTCGGGCTTGGGCGGCAACGACACGCTCAACGGCCTGGGCGGCAGCGACCAGCTGTTCGGTGGCATTGGCAACGACATCCTCAATGGCGGTGACGACCCTGACTTGCTCAATGGCGAGGATGGCAACGATACCCTCAACGGCGGGCTTGGCGCAGATGCCATGAATGGCGGTGCCGGCAACGATACCTTCCTGGTCGACAACGCCGGAGATACGGTCACCGAGGCACTCAATGGTGGCACGGACCAGGTGCAGACCAGCCTGGCCAGCTACACCCTTGGTGCCAACGTCGAGAACCTGACCTATACCGGCAGCAGCGCCTTTACCGGTACCGGTAACGCGCTGGCCAACACCCTCACGGGGGGTGCCGGCAACGACCTGCTCAACGGCGGTGCGGGTGCCGACCGCTTGGTGGGTGGCGTGGGCAACGACACCTATGTGGTGGATGATGCCGGGGATGTAGTGGTCGAGGCGACGGGGGCCGGTACGGACCTTGTGCGTACCACGCTGTCCAGCCACACCATGGCGGCCAACGTCGAGAACCTGGCCTTTACCGGGGTGGGCAACTTCACCGGCACGGGTAACGGGCTGGCCAACATCATCGACGGTGGGGCAGGTAATGACACGCTCAGCGGCGACGGCGGTAACGATGTGCTCAACGGCAATGCCGGCAACGACACCCTCAACGGCGACGCCGGGAACGACCAGCTGTTCGGCGGCCTGGGAGACGACCAACTGCGCGGTGGAGGGGGGGACGACAGCCTCGATGCCGGTGGCGGCAACGACACGTTGCTGGGGGAGGCCGGTAACGACAACCTGAACGGGGGCGCTGGCGATGACAGCCTGGATGGCGGCAACGGCAATGACACCCTGCAGGGCGGCGATGGTAACGACACATTGTTCGGCGACGTGGGTACCGACACCCTGATCGGGGGGGCCGGCAACGACTTCCTCAACGGTGCGGCAGGTAACGATACGGTGGTGGGTGGGGCCGGTAACGACACCCTGATCGCCACCGATGGCAACGATGTGTTCCAGTTCGCTGCAGGCTTTGGCAACGACTTGATCATCAATTTCGATGCCATTGCGGCGGGTGGCCAGGACCGGCTGGATATCACCGCCCTCAACATCACCGCAGCCACCTTTGGCGCCAGTGTGACCATCGCCGATGTTGGTGCGGACACCTTGGTAAGTATCGGTGCTGCCGACTCCATACGTTTGGTGGGGTTGGCAGATGCAACCACGGTGACCGCCGCAGACTTCATCCTCGCCGGTTGAGGGGCGCTGGGGTTAGCTGTTACGGGTACAACAGGGGGGCTGCGCAGCAGCCCCTTTTTCTGCGCAAAGAGTCGCCGAATGGTTCCCCGGGCCTGTCCAGCGACCACGGCAGTTGCTTCGCGTTATACTTCGCGCCTTTTGCCCGTGCCGGAATCCGCCCATGCGCCAGGTTTTGCTCATCGTCGATGTTCAGTCCACCTTCAGCCCACCCGAGTGGCTGGTCGATGGTTTGCGGCGGTTGTCAGCGAACATTCCCACCATAGCCTCGGTCGAGTTGCACGATGAACAGGTCACGCCGTTCGAGCGCCAGCTCGGTTGGCACCCGGCGGCCGAGGACGAAAGCCTGGTC
Source organism: Pseudomonas sp. TYF_14 (assembly GCF_043105275.1). Classification (NCBI taxonomy): domain Bacteria; kingdom Pseudomonadati; phylum Pseudomonadota; class Gammaproteobacteria; order Pseudomonadales; family Pseudomonadaceae; genus Pseudomonas; species Pseudomonas sp. TYF_14. Next base: position 15,170 of record NZ_JBICLK010000056.1, on the reverse strand, counting down.
GAGGCCGACCAGGTGTTCGTCAAGCATGGCTATGGGCAAAGTGCCGAAGCTATCGACTACATCCGGCAATTGGGTGTAGAGCGGGTGCTGGTGTGTGGGCTGCAGACCGAAACCTGCGTGCTGGCCGCCGGCTTTGCCCTGTTCGATGCAGGGCTGATGCCCACGCTGGTGACAGACATGACAATAGGGTCGTCGCTGGACCGTTCGGGCAAGCTGGGTACCGACCTGTGGAAGCACCACTTCCGCCAGGTCACTACCTCGGCCGAGGTGCTGGCTGAACTGGCCGGACGCACGTAGTGCATGCGCCGGCGGGGTCATCTTCGTTCAGGCAGAGGTGACGCGTTCAGCTGGATCGGCTCCACGCGCCTGGTGCTGTTTGCGCCTGCGGGTAAACAGCAGGCGCAACAGGGTGTTCCAGCAATAGCTCACCAGTACCCCTCCAGCGAGTGCCAGGGCCACCTCGAACAGCGGGTGCCTGAAAACATGCTCCGCCACCGACTCGAACTGGAAATGCGTCAGGTAGATATACAAGGTTGACGAAGCGATCACCGCACCTGCCCGTGCAACCAGGGCGGGTACTGGCACCGAGCGGAACCAGACAAGCGCCAGTATCGCTGGCAGGGCGATGTCGACATAGTGTGTGAGCGCTTGCCAGCCAACACCGGCAACCGCCATCAGGTCCAGCTCACCCACCACCAGCACGGCCACCGCACTGGCCACCCATTTGCGTGAGGTCGTGTCGGCATGGTGCACGGCCATGCCCAGCACCATCACCGCCAGGAAGTGCTGGGGTACACGGTTGAGCAAGGCACTGGCGTCGAATACGAACTGGTTGAGGAACACATCCAGCGCTACCAGTGCACAGGCAGCGATGATCAGCCAGCGAAACGGGTCGGCAACCAGCACCTGGCGCACGCGCTTGATCGACAGCACCAGGCCAATGATCACGATCATCTGCACCAACACTTCGATGTACCAATAGTTGAACAGGCTGACCTCGCTGGCGGGGAACCAGTTGGAAACCAGCAGCAGCGATTGCCAATGCAGCCGGTCGAATACCAGCTGGATCAATGCGGTATACAACAGTGTTGGCACCACGATGGCTGCCAGTGACCTGAGCAGCGTGCGTGCATCGCCACGCGCTTCGATGGCCTTGAGCTGAAAGCGCGCCAGGGCGATGCCGGAGACCAGAAACAGCACCGAGGTTTCGCCGACGATCAGCCAGTGGTCGAACTCGCCCAGGTGGCCGACCACAATCAGGATGATCGCGAGCATGCGGATGAACACCGGCATCTCCATCACCCGCCACGTACCTTTGGGTGGCGTACTCAGCTCGGCCAGCTGGCACACCGGCAGGGTTTCCCAACGTTCAGGCAGGTGGCCGATGAGTGCTTCGAGCACGCGCGAAGCCTGTACGAACGACAGCGAGTCGCCGCCCAGCTCGACAAAGCTCAACCTGGCGTCCAGGCGCGGCACCTGGAGGATGCGTGCCCAGGCTGTACTCAGCTTTTCGGCCAAGGGTGACAACGGTGGGCTGATACTGTCGTCAAATGCCGCAGGCAGCGCGCGTTTGTCGACCTTGCCGTTTGGGGTGAGCGGCAGGGCATCAAGGAACACGAACAGCGCCGGAACCATATAGTCAGGCAGCTGGCCGGCGAGGGCCTGGCGCAGTTCGTCAGCTCGGGTGGCCTGCTGTGCGACGCAATAGGCCACCAGCCGGGTCGATGCACCCTCGTGGTTGGCCAGGACCACGCATTGCCCTATGTGTGGGTGCCGGCTGATGGTGTTCTCGATTTCCGCCAGCTCGATGCGATGCCCACGGATTTTCACCTGGCTGTCAGCACGCCCCAGAAAACTGGCGCTGCCATCGGCCAGGTAGGTGCCCAGGTCGCCCGTGCGGTAACAGCGGTCAGCCGCGTCAGCGGTGAACGGGTTGGCGATGAATTTGGCTTCGGTCAGCCCCGGGTCGCCCCAGTAACCCCGCGACAGGTAGGGGCTGCGGATCAGGATTTCGCCTGTCTCGCCCTCGCTGACCAGCTGGTTGGCCGGGTTTATCACTAGCAATTGTGCATCGGCAATGCCTTTGCCCAAGGGCACCCGGGCAGTGTCCATTTCCGGGTCGAGGGTATGGAAAGCCATGGCCTGTGGGGTTTCGGTGGTGCCGTAGAAGTTCACATTGACGGCATTCGGTGCGATGGCGCGGACCTGCTGGTACTGCGTCGGGCTGAGTGCATCGCCACCCCAGAACAGGTAGCGCAGGTGGTCGAGAACCTGGCCGTTCAGGTGTGCGCCGGTTTCGATCAGCTTGCCCAGCGGCGGGGTGAGGTGGATCACGCTCACACCGTGCTGCTGAAGCCAGCTGGCCAGCCGTGAGGGGTCGGTCAGGGTCGACTGCGCCGGGCAGGCAATGGTTGCGCCAAGCGACAGTGGCGTGAACACGTCGCGGTATACCGGGTCGTGGCCCAGGCCAGAAAGCAGCGAGAAGGTGTCGGCCTGGGTAAAGCCGTGCTGGCGCACATGCCAGTCGATGAAGTGCACCAGCGGTGCGTGGTGGGTAACGATGCCCTTGGGTTCGCCGGTGCTGCCCGAGGTGAAGGTGATGTAGGCCGGCTGCTCAGGGCTGACAGCGGGCAGCGCGACAGGTTGGCGAGGGAAGGCCTGCAGCGCCTCCGCGGGGGCTTCGGGCACCGTGACGACCATGGGCTGGCCGACGTCGACGGTTGCCTCGGCACAGCGCAGTATCACCGCAGGCTTCAGGGTGTTGACGATTTGCTCTATACGCGCGGCAGGGTAAGCGGCGTCAGCCACGGTGAAGGCCAGGCCGGCACGCAGGCAGCCGAGCATGGCGTATACCAGGGCGGCGCTGCGGCGGGTGACGATGACCACACGATCGGTGCCGCTGGTGGCGTTTTTAACCAGAAACGCGGCAATGCCCGCGCTGATCTGCTCCAGTTGGGAGTAGTTGCAGGTTGTGTGCTGGCCAATGATGGCAATGGCCGCCGGGCAGCGGCTGGCCTGCTGGATGAAAGCGTGGTGAATGGGCTGTTCGGCACGGTACTCCAGGCACAGCGTCGGGTTCGGGCGCAGGTCCGGCATGATGATCGAGTGCTCCGCAGGAACGTTGGGCTGGCTGGTAGCACAACGCTAGTGCAGGCTGGCTGATGGCGCCAATATTTGAAGGCTGCCTTGCGATAGCCGGGCAGGTCCAGGGCCGCAAGCGTGCCCCCATAAAACCCTGCTAACCATACGGGTTAGCGGTTGTTCCATGGGAGCCGCCTTGCGCTGCGACATGGATTGTCACAGGCCTGATTTTCAGGCCACATCCACGAGCACGATCTCGCTGTCCTCGATGGCGGTCACCCGCAGCACCGCTTCCTGCTCGATCGCCACGCCATCGCGCGCCTTGGCCCGCAATCCGTTGATCTCCACCAGCCCCTTGGCCGGCACCAGGTAACCCCGGCGTTCGGCATCGAAGCGGTACTCGGCGGTTTCACCGGCTCGCAGGGTGGCAGCCACCAGGCGGGCATCGGTACGGATCTGCAGGCTGTCCTCGTCACCCGCGCGGCCGCTGGCCAAGGTCACGAAGCCCTCACCGCGCTCGCCTTTGGGGAACGGCCGGCTACCCCACTGCGGTGCTTCACCGGTGCGCTCCGGCACGATCCAGATCTGGAAAATACGTGTGTCGATATCTTCCAGGTTGTACTCGCTGTGCACGATGCCGGTACCGGCGCTCATGACCTGAACATCACCGGCTTCGGTACGGCCCTTGTTGCCCAGGCTGTCCTGGTGGCTGATCGCGCCTTCACGCACATACGTGATGATTTCCATGTCGCGGTGCGGGTGCGGCGGGAAGCCGCTGCCGGCTGCGATCAGGTCGTCGTTCCAAACCCGCAGGTTACCCCAGTGCATGCGTGCCGGGTCGTAGTACTCGGCAAACGAGAAATGGTGGTGGGCATCGAGCCAGCCATGGTTGGCGTGGCCGAGGCTTTCGAAGGGTCGCAGTTGCAGCATGGTCGTGCTCCTTGAATCAGTGGAATGACGTCATGATGCGCTAAAGAAACATCGAAAATAAGCGTAAATATCGGCTTAAAACAATCTGTTTAATAGATGTTTTTGCTGCGGCGTTTTATTCGCTTCATCGCCTAATCCACTGATCTGCAAGCATTCGCTGGCGATTTTTCGTCGATGCGGCGAACATGCCTGCTGTTTTGATTTTCAACGGAGTGACCGTGGCCCACGAGCAACCCCTGGCCCCCGCCGACCTTACCCCTCCTGCCCAGTTGCCCTGGTTTCGCCGCCTGGCCGCCCGCCTGCTGGGGCGTGGCCTGACCCGCCTGCAAGCCCAGCACCGCGACTCGTGGTTCCTCGGCCACGCCACAGGCCAGCGCACTGGCCATGCCGATGGTGTGCGTGAGGGGTTCGAGCGTGGTCGGGTGGAGGGCTTTGAAGCGGGGCGCCAAGTGCTGGTGATCCGCGATACGCGCCCCGACAGCGCCGCCGTGCCAGGCCAGGATGACAACTTGTTCGACGACTGGCGCCTGCCGTTGACGGCCGAGTTGAAGAAGCGCTTCAAGGCCGATGTCGCCCAGCGCCTGCCTGCCGAAGCCCAGCCCAGTGCCGCGCAATGGAAGCTGATCTTCAGCGACACCCCATCTACCTGCGTGGTGGCAGGCGCCGGGGCAGGCAAGTCCACGTCGCTGGTGCTGCGTATCCTGCTGCTGCGTCATTACCTGGGTTACGAGCTGGATGCGATGACCGTGGTCACCTTCACCCGCGAATCGCGCAAGGACTTCATCAAGCGCCTGCTGCAGGTGTTCGCCCTGTGGCAGATCAACCTGCAGCCTGTGCAGGCCCGCGAGCTGGTGCGCACGTTCCATTCGCGCATCCTGCCGCTGGTGCGCAGCCTGCCGGGCTTCGGCCAGGTGCGTGCATTTGAAACACTGGGCCACGAGATGCCTGCGGGGCGTGAGGCCGAGGCCGACAGCAACCCGTTCGACCTGCGCCTGAACGATGCCCAGCGCCAGCAGCTGAACCAGTGCTACAGCAGCTTGCTGGGCGAGAGCCCGCGTTTTGCCGAGCTGGTCGGCCAGTTGCGCAGCGAAGCCTTGCAACTGAAACCGCTGGACCCGAACAACCCCGATGTGCAGAAGCGCGCACAGGTGACCCAATTGGCCGCCCAGCGCGACGAAGAACTGTGCGACGTGATCGAGGACCTGTGGTTTGCCGCCGGCGTCTGGCCGATCAAGGGCATCGAGCCCTGCCGCGAAACGGTCGACATCCGTGGCAGCCGCTTCCATGTGCATGGCCGCCTGGAAGGCCAGGGGCCTTTGGTGGTGCTGGGCTTCGACCCCGCACAAAGCGCGCAATACCAGCGCCCCGGCGCCAAGCTGACCGTGCGTGCCGAGTGGGCGGTCAAGCGCACACTGTTGCAGGCGTTCTGCGACAGGCCGCTGATCTGGCTCGACAACTACGCCATGGCCAGGCGCCTGGCGGCATCGTTGGCGGGCGATGCCGTGGCCGGTCCTGGCTTCGAGTACAAGGTCAAGGGCGAACTGGCCCCGGCGCCGCTGCTGGATGCGTTCGTCAGTGCCGCCAATTTCATCGAAAACCTTGGGTTGGAGGTGAACAATGCGGTGGCGGCGATGAGCTTCCCGTCCGGCGATAGCGATGCACTGTTCTTCGAGGCCCTGGCGCTGTACTGGAAGGCCCTGGAAGCGCACCTGCTGGATCAGTCGCCGCCGGTGATGAGCTACAACCGCATGTTCGCCCTGTTTGGCGAGAACAACCCAGAAAACCTGCACTTACTGCCCGATCCGTTGCTGCGGCCGCTGGCGCACCTGATGATCGACGAGTTCCAGGACGTGTCGCCGCAGATCGTCAGCTGGTTGCGTGCCTGCCTCGCTGAAATACGGCGCCGCGGCCCGGCCATGCACACCGGGCGCCATGCCCAGCATTCGTCGTTGCTGTGCGTGGGTGACGACTGGCAATCGATCTACGGCTGGCGTGGCAGTTCGCCCAAGTATTTCATGGAGTTCACCAAGGCGTTCCCGTCGCCGGCCAACACGCGGGTGATGCTGGTCGACAACTACCGCTGCCAGCAACAGGTGATCGATGCGGCCGAGCACCTGGTCAAGGGCACCCCGGCGATTGCCGGCAAGAAAGCCCGCGCCAGTGGCCCGGCGGCCGAGTTGCCCGGCTCGCCGGTCAAGGTGTTCGACCGTGACGAGGCTGCGTTGGGCGAAACGCTTGTCGAGCACTACCAGCGGGGTGAGACGGTCATGATGCTGTACCGCAAGGGCAGTGACCGGGCCTTGATGAACGAGCACCTGCAAAGCGTGCTGCACGCCGAGGCGGCGCTACCGGCCGAACAGCGCCGGCTGCGCCAGCTGACCTATCACAGTGCCAAGGGTTTGCAGGCCGATGCGGTGTTCATGCTGGGTGACTGCCAGTACCTGACCAGCTCACCCTACAAGAACCAGGTATACCGCCAGGCCGGGCTGGGCAAGGCAGGTGATGCCCAACCGTTCGATACGGCACAGAAGGAAGAAGTGCAGCGCTTGGCCTACGTGGCGGTGACCCGTGCAGTACAGCACTGCTATTGGCACGTGGAGGCCGCCAATGGTGACGCCGCAGCGGCCCCACGGGCGTCCAGCCAGGTGGACGGCAAGCAGGCCTTCTTCGAAGACCTGCGCGGGCAGTGAGTGGGGTCAGCGGCCGATTGTTTGCGTCTGGCGGGTGAGGCTGATCAGCAGACCGGTTTCAACCTGCTGCTGCTCGGCAGTCAGCGCGTCAACGCCCTGGCGATACTGCTGCTCGTTGAGCACTACGCGACGTAGCCTGCCGTCAGCATCCACCGGGCTTTCAGGCATGACCCTGGCCAAGGCTCGTCGCACCGAGCTGTCCAGGGATGTCACCGGCTCGGCGGTTTCATCCAGGCAGTAATAGAGGTAATCAAGGCCTGGCCGCCAAAAGTCGGTGATCAGGCTGAACTGGGCCGCATGCTCTCGTTTCAAGTACTCGACCCAGCCCGGCTGCTGGGTCAACCATTGCTCCCGAGCGATGGCATCCCTGTCCAGGGAAAGGACCGCAGCTTTCACCATTTCGATGATTGTGTCGTTGATTCTGGCCGTATTGCGGTACAGCATGCCTCGGCTCGGCTCGGGGTAGTCCAGCGCGCTGGCCAACGACTGGCGCAAGGCCAAACGTACCTCCACATCGTCCACCAGCCCCGTTTGAAGTTCGCTGTCCGGAAAGGCTGAGGGGTCGTCGAGCTCATCGTAGGGGGGGAGGTTTTCATCGAAGGCCCCGTCGAGCAGCGCCTGTTTGCGCAAGGACCTTCTCCAGCTGATGCGATCGGCCAGTTGATTGACCTGACTGCGTCGATACAACTTGCCATACAGGCTCAGTAGATCAGCCGGCCGACTGCCGGCGACGGCTGCAGCTTCGTGGGCCAGCACTTCTATCTCCAAGGCACTGAACGCGTCGGCACCCGCGTCGCCACAGGTTGGCGGGAAGTCGCCGGCCACGGTGGCGAGGCGCTCACGCAGCACGGTGTCGTGGGCAGCGTCATCCAGCAGCTTCCAGACGCGCGTCCTCAGGGCCTCGCCATCACGCTGCGCTTCTGCCGACTGGGCAAGACGTTCGAGTACGCCCAGCAGCGCTGCGTTTTCACCTTGGTCGAACAGATCGCTCCACAGCTGCTCCTCGGCATTGCTCGCCTCGCCACGGAAAACGCCTTGCCACAGTGGCACGTCTTCTGCGTGCTCGAAGACGTTGACGCCGCTGCTGCCCAGGCGTGCACGTGTCTGGGCTTCCAGGGTGTTGTAGTTGAACAGCCAGCGGCGCTCCGGCAAGTGCGCGGCGACATCGCGGGCAAACGGGGTACGCAGCACACCAGGCAAGTCTGGCAGGGTACGAATGCGGTTGGACGAAAGGTTCAGATAGCGCAGTTGGTACTGGGGCTGGCTCATCAGGACGGTCAGGCTGTCGGGCCACTGCTGCAGTTCGCAACGCTCAAGCTCCAGGTGGACAAGACGGGCCATGAAGCGCAGGTCGGGTGCCAGTTGCAGTGGGTTACCTGACAAGTGCAGTAGTACGGGGTGGATCATGTCCTGAAACTGGGCGGCAAGGCTTTCGTCGAGGGTGATTTGATTGTGGGCCAGGCCGAGGGCATCCAGGGGCAGGCGCGTCAGGAAGCCCAAACTGGTGGTGTCGAGTTGCAGCCGGTTGCGACTGAGCCACAGGAGTCGCAAGCCGGGCATTGCCCCGATGGCCTGTTGGGCGGTGGGTGAAAGGGTGGTCAGGCCATTGTCTGTCAGGCCCAGCTCGCGTAGCCGCGGTGCCGACCTCAGCGCCTCGAACAGTGTTTCTGCATCGATGTCCGGGTTGCCGACGATTTCCAGGGTTTCCAGGTTAGGGAAGTTCGTCAGGAAGCTGCCCTCCAGGCGCCGCATCTGCAGCCCCTCGAGCCTGAGATTGCGAATATGCGGCATGCGTGCAGTGAAAGCGGGTAGCGCTTCGAGCTGCATACGGTCCAGTACCAGTGTTTCGGCTTGCGCGCCACCTTCACGGCGGGAAGCGCTCATCAGTCGCTCGGTGCATTGCTGGCGATCAAAGCGCTCTTCAAGGGTGCGGGCGGTGCTTACCCAACGGTTGAGATCTCGGTTGAGAGTACGCTGCTCGACCTCCAGCTGGTTGATCGCGCTACCCAGGTCGCCTCCTCGAGCCAGTTCGGCTTGTAGCCCGGTGATTTGCTCGCTGCTGAGTTCGGGGTAGAGCGCCCGGAGTCGACGTGCAGCCGGCAAGGCGCGTCCTTGCAGGCCTCGGCCGCTCAGGGGATAGCCCAGCCGGCCGTTGGCCAATCGCAAAGGGGAGCGGAACCTGGGGTTGATGGGCTGTTGGCCAAGCAGTGAGGCGCAGTGCTGGCGATCACCTAGGGCGAGTTGCAGCAACCGGGCCGGTTCAGCCTGCGGGTGCGCGGCTTGCAGCGCCTGCTTGATGCGTAGACTGTCGTCGTTGGCCAGGCTGGGCCTGAACAGGCCGAGGAGGGCACGATCAAGCCGCGCTCGAGCTTGCAGAAGGCGTGCTTCCTCGGCAATGCGAAGCGGCACTCGTCCGTTTGTCAGACGTTCCCGTTCGGCGTTGCTGATGTTGGCAAGCAACTCTTCAAGCGCGCTGTCCGGCAGCCCGGGAAACTGCCGGGCGAGGGTTTGTGCAGTGGGTGGGTGTGTGGGACGGCGTCTTTGTTGCAGGCTCTCGAACAGCGCCTCGCGATGCTGTTCCAGGTGTTGCGCGAGTTTGTTGTTCAGTGCTGATGATCGGTGCTCGGTGGGTGTGTCACCGAGCAACTGCTCAATGGCTTCTTCATCCATCTGATCCAGCACGGTTTGGCTCAACTGGCCATTGTCCAGGTCGGTACGGGTAATTTCGATTTCTGTCTGGCCCAGCGTGTGAGGGGGGCCGTAGCGCAACGATTCGCCCCAGGGTTCTGGCCCTTGGTAAACCTTCAGCACGTTCCCCTCGGGCCACCCCGGCAGGCGCAGCAACTCAGGCAAGGCAAAGTTCTTGTACGCAGCCAGCGGCAACCCATGGCGTACGCAGTTGATGATCTGTTGTGTCTGATTGTCCAGTTGCAACCGCTGCAGCGTGTCGATCAACAAAGCGGGTGGAGGCAGGCCCGCTGCCTGGGCACGGCGCAGCACGTCTGGATCGGTACCGGTAGTGCGCATGGCATGGTCCAGTTCGCTGTCGTCCAGGCCTGCGCTATGGCTGCCGAGGCGGCGCGCAAGCTGTTCACGTTCCCATTCCAGAGGCTGTTCATGGGCCAGTTGCCAGCGGGCGTTACCATGATGCAGCAAGCGTGGGGCATAGGCCTGCGCATCCTCGGGGTGGCGCACGCGCCATTGCTGATCAACGCCCAGAAACACCTCGTACAGGGTCCCATCCAGCTTCAGGTAGGTCTTTCCGTCGACGTGCACATGGCCGAGCAAATCGGGTTGAGCCCCCTCAGGAATAGCCGCCGTGCTCGCATAGGGTTTCATGTCGGGGTGCCAAAGCACTTCCTTGTCTTCATGCCATACACTTTTCAGTGCATCGACAAAGCCAGACGCCTGGACGATCCTGGTGCCCACTGCAAAGCCGGCAATCACGCCCGCGTTGATGGCCAATGATTCCAGCTGCGCCAGTGCCTGCCGGGTATCACCTTCTTCCCAGGCCTCGAACCCGGTGAAAACAGAGCTCATCAGGTCGTATGCAAAAACGCCTAGCATGACCGTGTTCAACCCCGGCACGAAGAACGCGGCGACATTCAGCACGTTCATCCCCAGGTCGAACCAGTACTTCAGACGCTCATTGCGGGCGTTGGCGTCGACTTCGGCGGTAGGGACTGCAATGGTTTTTGCGTCGGCCTTCATGCGCGCAAGGTGTGCGTTGTATAGGTTCGTCCAAGGGTCGGTTCGGATTGGCGAGAGCGTGAAAGGGATCACTGGCATGATGCGGGGTTTGCGTATGCCCGCTTCATCCTCTTCGAACAGCGCAATTTCCAGCTTAACGGCAAGTTCTTTTTGCCTGTCCTTGTAGGCGAAATGCACCAAGGCGCGGCGAAACTCGCTTTGCAATAGCCGGCTGCGCAGGTGCTTGCCCGCTTCCTGACGAGAAGCGAACTCCCTTACCGGGTGCTCGCTGTCGCCAGGGACATACACAATGCAGGGGTTAGTGCGGTAAGGGTTGTCTGGCCCGATGAACAGTACTTCGTGGACGGGGACATCGAAGAGGTTGAAGTTCCAGCAATGCAACGCCTCGTTGTCATAGGTGGGGTGAGGGCTGCCGTCGCACAGCTGCGCAAGCGCATCGAGCCCGGCCTCGCTCAGCAGGCCTTTGAGCCTGGCGATCAATGCCTGGACCCTCAAGGCCTCACGGTTCGCTGCAATCGACAGGCGCTGGATTTCAGCGCGATTGGCGCCTTCATGGGTTGCAAGCAGATGGTCTTGATAACGTTTGCCAAGGTCCAGCGCCCGACAATGCCTGACGAAGTCCGCCATCGTCAGGCCTGCCAGGGGCGTGTCGCTGCCAGCGGCGTTGGTGAGCCTGCTGTAAGGACCGACTTCGTCCAGCCCCTCGAAGTTGTGCAGGGCAGCCTCCAGCAAACTGCGTGTTTGCGGCTGGCCTACGGGGCGGGTGGCCAGCACATCCGCTTCCACGTCCGGGACCAAAGGCGTTTCCACATCGGGAACGCCAACCCAGATGTTGGCCTCTGACTCAAAGGGCTGGAAGACATACTGCGCTCTGTCTACGGGTACATTCAGCTTCAACCGCTCGGTCAACAGTGGGCCGCAGAACGCGATGATGTCCTTGAACTCGCCTAGCGCCTGTTTGACTTGCGCCAGCCGTTTGTTACGGGTTTGCAATGCGTTGTGCAACTGCTCACGCGTTGGCTCATCGGCAGTGGCATACCACGCGTAAGGGCTGCCATCTTCATCGAGATATTCCTTGTACAGGCTCTGCACCACCTTGCGCGTATGCGTCGGATGGAGCGCCTTGCTCCATTTCGGTAATGAGCGTGTTATCTGGTTTTGATGCAACGGTGTCGGGGTTGTCATGGTCACCATCTCTTTTGTGGGGGGAGATAGTCCACGCTGATCAAGGCGCCGGGGTGCGGTAGATAGTTGTTGGCCGCGGTCGGTCCTGCGTATGCGCGGGTCGGTGGGGGGCTGGCAGCGAGGGAGCATCTGCGAGAGGGTGAGGCAGGTCATGGTGCAGGCTTCAGCCAAGGAGAATTGCAATGCGTTCGCTGTGCAGTCCGAAAGATCACCTGCTAGACCTCGATGGCGTTGAAATAGCGGTTCGCACCTGGGGGGCAGAAGACGGTATTCCCATATTGGCCTTGCATGGCTGGCTGGATAACGCTGCCTCGTTCGAGCGCCTGGCACCGATGCTGGACGGCTGCTTCGTGGTGGCCCCCGACCTGATCGGCCATGGCCGTTCTGGCCATCGTCGCCACGACAGCGGCTATTACCTGTGGGAGCATGCCGAAGACATGCTGGCGGTAACCGACAGCCTGGGCCTGGCGCAATTTCATGTGCTGGCCCATGGGATGGGCACCGGTATAGCATCGCTGCTGGCGGCCATGACCAGTGGCATTGCCAGCATGACCTTCCTCGACGGCATGGGGGCACCGTTCACGGTGGCCGAGGATGACCGGGTGCAGCACCTGGCGCGGGCCTACCGGCTCAAGCGCATGGTACAGCGCAGCCAGTTGCCGGGTTTTGCCGAGCCGGATGTTGGTCGCTTCGACGACCTGGACAACGCCCTGGCGCAACGCCGCGAGCGGCTGGACACCGAACTGTCGGAAGGTGCCGCTCGGCTGCTGGCGCTGCGCGACCTGCTACAGCTGGACGATGGCTATTGCTGGCGCCACGACCCGCGACTGGTATTGCCCGAACCCATGCCACTGACCGAGCGCGAAGCCTGCGACCTGCTCAGCCAGATCCGCTGCCCGTTGTACCTGCTGTTCGGCCGCCAGGGGGCCTTCACCGGCGAGGCCTTTACCCGGCGTCAGGCCGCCTTGCCCAGCCAGGCGAAAGTCTCCTGGCACCCAGGTGGGCACCACTTCCACCTGGATGCGCCGGACCGGGCGCTGGTCGACCAGTTGCTGCGTATCCTGACGCGCCATGAAGGGGGCGTACTGCAACGCTTGGTGAACGAGTAGCTGATTCTGGTCACGCCGGGTGAACCTGGGCTATGGTGGCGAACGTATTCACAAACACGCCACAGGGAGCCCGGCATGCGGCCTTTCACCATCAAGCACATCGACCACCTGGTGTTGCGGGTCAGCGACCTGCCGCGCAGTGTTGCCTTTTACACCGAACTGCTTGGCTGCACCGTCAGCCGCGTGCGCGAAGACCTGGGCATGGTGCACCTGGCCACGGGCACGGCGATGATCGACCTGGTAACCCTGGATGGCCCGCTGGGGCAGCCAGGCGGAGCTGCACCGGGCGTGGAAGGGCGCAACCTGCACCATTTCTGCCTGCGCATCGAGCCGTTCGACGAGGCCGCGTTGACGGCCTATCTGGAAGCCGCCGGGGTAAAGGTGGAGCCTGCCGAGAAGCGTTATGGTGCCGAAGGGGAGGGGCTTTCGCTGTACTGCTACGACCCGGATGGTAATCAGGTCGAGTTGAAGGGGCCGGTAGTGCCTGGCGGGTGAAACCGCCCCCGCCAAAATCGTCAGCCAACCCGCTATCGCCCGGCACCCCGGTGCTGCGTGTCGTACAGGCCGCCCTCTCGTGCAGGGCCCGGCGGGTGGATATCCAGCCAATCCCGATTATGCTTCATGAACCTTGCTGCGATCCGAGGCGGCCCGCCTCGTCGTGCTTCGCGCAACCAAAGCAAGCGCCAGGGCCTGGGTGCGACGGTGAAGTGAGTGTGAGGTGCTCCGGCCTGCATGACAACATGACGGAGGCAACCCATGGCGGTTCTCGACAGCACATCCACGGGCAGCGCGCCCCAACGCGGTATCACCAAGGAGGAGCGCAAGGTCATCTTCGCCTCGTCCCTGGGCACGGTATTCGAGTGGTACGACTTCTACCTGTACGGCTCACTCGCCGCGATTATCGCCAGGCACTTCTTCGCTGGCGTCAATGAAACCACCTCGTTCATCTTTGCCTTGCTGGCCTTTGCCGCCGGCTTTGCCGTCCGACCGTTCGGCGCCATCGTGTTCGGTCGCCTGGGCGACATGATCGGGCGCAAGTACACCTTCCTCATCACCATTGTCATCATGGGCCTGTCCACCGCAGTGGTGGGGCTGCTACCGGGCTACGCCACGATCGGTGTGGCCGCGCCGATCATCCTGATCACCCTGCGCTTGCTGCAGGGGCTGGCGCTGGGCGGTGAGTACGGCGGCGCGGCCACCTACGTGGCCGAGCATGCGCCCAAGGGCCGCCGCGGCTTTTTCACTGCCTGGATCCAGACGACTGCCACCCTGGGGCTGTTCCTGTCGCTGCTGGTGATCATGGCCTGTCGCACGGCCATGGGGACGGAAGCGTTCGAGGCCTGGGGCTGGCGGATACCGTTCCTGCTGTCGATTCTGCTGCTGGCGATTTCGGTGTACATCCGCCTGCAGCTGAACGAGTCGCCGGTGTTCATGAAGATGAAGGCCGAGGGCAAGGCATCCAAGGCGCCCCTGACCGAATCGTTCGCCCGCTGGGACAACCTCAAGGTGGTGATCATGTCGCTGCTCGGCGGCACCGCCGGCCAGGCCGTGGTGTGGTACACCGGGCAGTTCTACGCGTTGTTCTTCCTGTTGCAGACGCTCAAGATCGAGGCGCAGACCGCCAACCTGCTGATTGCCGGTTCACTGTTGATCGGCACACCATTCTTCATTTTCTTCGGCAGCCTGTCCGACCGGATTGGCCGCAAGAAAATCATCATGGCCGGCTGCATCATCGCCGCGCTGACCTACTTCCCGATCTTCAAGGCACTGACCGAGTACGGCAACCCGGATGTATTCGTTGCCCAGGAGCAGAACCCGGTTGTGGTGGTGGCCGACCCGGGCCAATGTGCATTCCAGTTCGACCCGGTGGGCAAGGCCAAATTCACCAGCTCCTGCGACATTGCCAAGAGCCTGCTGGCCAAGCGCGCCATCCCCTATACCAATGAAGCGGCGGAGCCCGGCAGCGTGGCACAGATCCGCATTGGCGAACGGGTATTGCCGAGCTTTGATGGCAGCAGCCTGGCGGCGGCCGACTTCAAGGTGCAAAGCGAAGCGTTTACCGCAACCCTGAGTGGTGCATTGAAAGAGGCGGGCTACCCGGAAAAGGCCGACCCGGCGAAGATCCACTACCCGATGGTGCTGTTGCTGCTGACCATTCTGGTGATCTACGTGACCATGGTCTACGGGCCGATTGCCGCTTGGCTGGTGGAGCTGTTCCCGGCGCGCATCCGCTACACCTCGATGTCGCTGCCTTACCACATCGGGAATGGCTGGTTCGGCGGCTTCCTGCCGACCGTGGCGTTTGCCATGGTGGCAGCGACCGGGGATATCTATTACGGCTTGTGGTACCCGATCGTGATTGCCGTGATGACAGCGGTGCTGGGGATCTTCTTCCTGCCGGAGACCAAGGATCGGGATATCACTCACACCTGAAGGTCGAGTTTGCCTGTGCCGGCCCCTTCGC
>NZ_JBICLK010000055.1:0-88610 GCF_043105275.1 Pseudomonas sp. TYF_14 | reverse complement strand
GGGTACTTCAGCCCGGAGTTGACGATGGCGCTGCGCACCCGGTCCTTGCTTTCCTTGACTGTGGTTTCCGGCAGGCCGACCAGGGTGAGATGAGGCAGGCCGTTGGCCAGGTGGGTTTCGACGCTGACCGCCGGTGCCTGCACGCCTTCCTGGGCGCGGCTGTGGACGAGGGCTAGGGACATGAACACTCCGTTGTTGCTGGAAAATGCCGCTTCCTGCGGCTGGGCAAAGAATAGCCAGTGCTGCCACGACAGGCGCAACAAGTGTGCGTCGTGGTTTTTCAGGGTAGGGGTTTTCCCTGCGTTTTCATGGGCTTCGGCAAAAATGGATCCAATAGGCTTTGCGCAGTCGTCAGGTATGACTTAGTGTTGTTGGGTAACCGCAGTTGCCATGGGATGGCACTGCGTCTTCTTACAAATGGACTTGAGGTATTGCTCCGTGCAAACGCTCGCCCGCACGCACCAGGTAATGCGCGAACTGGTGCAGGCCAGTGCATTCGTCGAACTCAACCGCTTTTTCGACAGGCTCGAGGCTCAGTGGCGTCAGGCCCCGCCCGGCGAGTTCCCGGCCTACTTGGCGGCCATTGAAGGGCACATGCTGCTCGACCAGGAAAACCAGAGTGACAGGGCCCTGAGCCAAGTGCTCAGAGCCTGGATTGACGCGTGCCCCAGGGCTTACCACCCACAAGTGGTAATGGGTATGCACTGCTTCCACCGGGCCTGCCAGGTGCAGGTTGATGGACCACGCAACGCTGCACGCTTGCTGGCGGTCGCGCAAATTTGTGAATCCGCCACCGCGCACCTGTTGCGTGCAATGGACCGCTCTGCGCACCCCGTGGCAGCGGCCATTGGCATGCTGCGCATCAGTGCGCAGTTCCATGAGCCTGGTTGGTTGCTGCAACTGTTTCAGGGGGAGCCTGCACGCTTCAGGCCCAGTGCCCATGCCGATGTAGAGGTACAGGAAGCTGCAGCGCCGTTGCTGGTGAGGCATGGGCTGTTGCCCTTGGCCGAGCTGCCACAGTCGCTGCCGCGCTATCTGGGCAAGCGGGTCGACCATGAAAACGAGGACCCTCGCTATTACTGGCTGCGCCATGCGCTGATCGCCCGCCCCGGCTGCTTCGAAGCGATCCAGGCCCTTGCTGTGTACCTGCTGCCCCGCTGGGGCGGCAGCCTTGATGCGTTCGAGCTGTTGGTCAATGGCCCGCTGTGCGCAACCTGGGACGAGCGTTTGCGTAATGCGCTGCGCTGGATGGCTGTCGAAGGCCGGCTGAAGCTGCCACAGGCTGACAAGGTGCAGGCCGTCGCCGACTGGCAGCACGTGTTCGAAGACTGGTCACAACGCCCGTTGAGGCCCAGGGAACGTGCTGTCGTTCTGGCATGGCGGGGGGCACTGCGCAGCAGGGTATCGGGCGACCATGCTGGCGCTATGCGCGACTTTGCCGCGAGCTTGGCGTGCAATGCCGATCTCGGCGCCATCCGCGCCATGGGCGTGCCGTTTCGCTGTTTGGCCGAGCTGATACTGCGCGATGGCATGGCAGATGAGAAGCAACTGTTACACGGCGCCATTGAGCGCCTGTGTGACGGCCGTTCACATGCTGCTGCCTGTGCATTACGCGCTGTCGGGCACCGTTTCGGGCTGTGGGCGCTGCCACGCTCGGCCGAGCAGGCAAGGCTATGGTTGCAACGGGCGGTGAGTCGCCAGTGCGCGGGCCAGGCACCGGGGTTCGAAGTGCTTGAAGTGGCGCGATTGCTGTGGGCAGCCAACCGGCATGAAGTGGCCTGCTACCTGTATGAACGCTGCGCCGAACTGAACCTGCCGGGTGCTGCCCTGGCCTTGTATGAGCTGCACCATGGCGGCCTGGCCAACACCCCGGCGCATTACCTGGATGACGAGGCAGCCGGGTACTGGCTGCAGCGTGCGGTGGAGGCGGGCAGCAGGCAGGCCAAGTACAACCTGGCCTGCCTGCGCATGGACGGCGATGAGGATCTGAACGAGCGCAGTGCCATGCTGGCGGTCAGGCGCCTGCTTGTCGACGCGCTGGGCAACCCGCAGATCAACGCGCGTGCGCGTTTGCATCTGGGGATTTTGTTACGCCGGTTTGGTGAGGCGCAGGAGCGGACCGAGGCGGTTGCTTACCTGCTGAGCCTGGTCGAGCACCCGGACCCGTGGCTTGCAGGGCGTGCCAGCGCCGAACTGGGGCTGGCCTGGATGCAGGGGCGTGGCACCCGCAAGCAAAGCCGCTTTGCCGCCATCGAATGGGTCAACCGAGCAGCCAGCTTGCAACCAAGGGATACGGCCATTGGTGATATCCAGGCCCAGATCCTCAATTCGCACAGCCGGGTGAAGACTTTGTTTACTCAGTGCGGGGCGGCATTGTTCCGCGGCACACTGCATGCAAGTGAACTACCACCGAAACAGGCCTTTACCCATGCCGAGTCGTTGCGGGTTAAACCTGCATCGGACGGGCTCAGGCGCGCACATAAACCCAGGCTGTCAGGCCCGATGCAAGGGTGACGGCGACGCGCTTGTAGTCGGCAACTTCATAGCGGTCCGCCGCTGCCAGTTCGTCTTCGCTGATCTGGAAGACCATACCGGCCACGCTGTCGTTGGCCTGGCTGCTGGGGGAAACGATGGGATGATGGGACTTGCCGCTGGTCGCCAGTACGCCCGGGTCGGTGATCTCGACCCAGTCCAGGCGGTAGCCCGGCATACGGTCGGCCTTGCCGTTCAGCTCACGGCCAAAGTTGGCCAGTTGCACGGCTTTATCCTGCAAGGTGCCGTAGGAAAACAACAGTACCGGGTATGCGCTGGAGGGCTGCATTCACTCATCCTGTGAAGTTGGGTTCAGCCGCGCTTCCAGCTCGGCTACCTGTTTTTCCAAGGCCTCGAGGCGTGCGCGGGTGCGCGCCAGTACGACCATCTGGCTGTCGAACTCATCGCGGCTGACCAGGTCCAGCTTGCTGAAGGCACCTTGCATCAACACTTTGAACTGGCTTTCCAGTTCCGCACGGGGCTGGGCGGCATCGCTGCTGAACAGGCGCGAGGCCTGGTCGCTCAGGGCATCGAGAAGGGCTTTGGGCGCGAGCATGGGGCTGTCCACTGAAACGGAGAAATGGCCGCCAGTGTAGCACGCACAAACCTGCCGCCTGAGTGCACATTGGCCTTTGTGGGAATGGCCTTGCGTGGCGATTGGGCTGCACAGCGGCTCCGGCAATATCGGCATCAAGGCACAAATCGTAGGGGCGCTTCGCACCCCCATCGCGACGCAAGGCCGCTCCCACAAAGAGCGCGTGCGATTTTCAATCAGTTGCACATTTTTCGCGCAACTTGCCCCGCCTCGGCGCACCGAAATTGTGCATGTTTTCAATGCTGGCGACTGGCCAATCCCGACCAAATCACATAACTCGCTGTTTTTCGGCGCTTTGTCCGAACTGGCAAGGTTTCTGCAAAGACCTGTACGAGCCATGCACTGAAGCAGTTCCTTGTGACCAGGCAGTGCGCACGCGGAGCCGGATGCCGACGACGCGTTACAAAGCCAACCGCTGCGCTTAGACTTGAGACGGGTTTGTTTTCCTGGGGCAAGTCCACCAAATCGGGAGAGAGTTTCATGAAGCTAGTCACAGCCATCATCAAGCCGTTCAAGCTGGACGACGTGCGCGAGTCGCTGTCGGAAATCGGCGTGCAGGGCATCACCGTCACCGAAGTCAAAGGTTTCGGTCGGCAGAAGGGCCACACCGAGCTGTATCGCGGTGCTGAATATGTGGTCGATTTCCTGCCCAAGGTGAAGATCGATGTCGCCATCGATGACAAAGACCTTGATCGGGTAATCGAAGCCATCACCAAGGCAGCCAACACCGGCAAGATCGGTGACGGCAAGATTTTCGTGGTGAATCTGGAGCAGGCGATCCGCATCCGTACCGGCGAAACCGATACCGACGCGATCTAAGCAGCAAAAAAGCCTCACCAAACCCAACGCCCCAGGAGAAAACAACATGACTCTGCGTAAGATCGCAGGGCTAGGAGCCCTATTGTCCCTCGTAATGCCCGGGCTTGCCCTGGCAGAGGAAGCTGCCCCAGCGCTTAATTCCGGCGACACCGCCTGGATGCTGACCGCAACGGCGCTGGTGCTGTTCATGACCATTCCGGGCTTGGCCCTGTTCTATGGCGGCATGGTGCGATCCAAGAACGTGCTGTCGGTGATGATGCAGTGCTTTGCAATCACCGGCCTGATGAGCATTCTCTGGGTCGTCTACGGCTACAGCATGGCCTTCGATACCGCCGGTATGGAAAAGGGCGTGCTCAACTTCAACTCCTTCGTTGGCGGCTTCTCCAAGGCCTTCCTCAGCGGTGTCACGCCCGACAGCCTGACCTCGGCCACCGCGCTGTTCCCTGAAGCGGTGTTCATCACCTTCCAGATGACGTTCGCCATCATCACCCCGGCGTTGATCGTCGGTGCCTTTGCCGAGCGCATGAAGTTCTCGGCGATGCTCGTATTCATGGGTATCTGGTTCACCCTGGTGTATGCGCCGATCGCACACATGGTGTGGAGCGGTGACGGTGCCCTGATGTGGGACTGGGGCGTACTGGACTTCGCTGGCGGCACCGTGGTGCACATCAACGCCGGTATCGCAGGCCTGGTCTGCTGCCTGGTACTGGGCAAGCGCAAGGGCTACCCGACCACGCCGATGGCCCCGCACAACCTTGGCTATACCCTGATGGGCGCAGCGATGCTGTGGATCGGCTGGTTCGGTTTCAACGCAGGCTCTGCTGCTGCCGCCAACGGTACTGCCGGCATGGCCATGCTGGTCACTCAGATCGCTACCGCCGCCGCCGCCCTGGGCTGGATGTTCGCCGAGTGGGTCGGTCACGGTAAGCCAAGTGCTCTGGGCATCGCTTCGGGCGTGGTTGCTGGCCTGGTCGCCATCACCCCGGCTGCGGGCACCGTCGGGCCGATTGGCGCGCTGATCATCGGCCTGGTTTCGGGTGTGCTCTGCTACTTCTGCGCCACCACGCTCAAGCGCAAACTCGGCTATGACGATTCGCTGGATGCCTTCGGCGTGCACGGTGTTGGCGGCATCATCGGTGCCATCCTCACGGGTGTATTCGCGGCTCCGGCGCTGGGCGGCTTCGGTACCGTCACCGACATCGGCATGCAAGTCTGGATCCAGGCCAAAGGTGTGATTTTCACCGTGGTCTACACCGCCATCGTCACCTACGTGATTCTCAAGGTGCTGGATGTGGTGATGGGCCTGCGGGTCAACGAAGAAGAAGAGTCGGTCGGCCTCGACCTGGCTCAGCACAACGAGCGCGGCTACAACCTGTAACTGCGACGCGGTAAAAACTTGCCCGGCTTGCCGGGCATTTTTTTGCCAGTTTTTCAGCATTTCCCGCACGGCAAACGGTTTATTCGACACGTTCGTGACGTAGGTAAAAAACTTACAAGCCGCAGGGCGTTTATGGTGCTTTGCTTTTTCCACGGGCGCGCTAGAATGCGCGCCGAAGGGTGTTTGACGAGTAGTCCACACACTTCGCCAGCCTTTGCTAGGCTTGCCAATAGCGTGTGGCCAGCAGGGGCTAATGGATTTGTCAGGTCCTGCCAGGAGCAGGGCCTGCTGGGTGCCGCCTCCCATCAGGAGTGCCGACCCAAGGGCAGTGGCCTAACCCACGGCCAGTTGAATTTTCACTGGTGGCTGCCGGTCTACGGCTGCACTGGTCTATAACCAACCTGCTTTTCGCAAGTCATGAGGTAGAACATGAGCGACGACGATCTGGAAAATGATGACCTCGAAGTAGGCGACGAAGACGAGGGTGATGAGGTCCTTGAAGGGGCGGCTGACGACGGCGTGGAAGACGCTGGCGATGACGACAGCAGCCCGGCACCCGTTGCCAAGGGCAAATCCAAGGCCGCAGTCTCGGTAGACGAGATGCCGAGCATGGAAGCCAAGCAGAAAGAGCGTGATGCACTGGCCAAGGCGATGGAAGAATTCCTTTCTCGCGGCGGCAAGGTGCAGGAAGTCGAGGCCAACGTGGTCGCTGACCCGCCCAAGAAGCCAGACAACAAGTACGG
This sequence comes from Pseudomonas sp. TYF_14, assembly GCF_043105275.1. Classification (NCBI taxonomy): domain Bacteria; kingdom Pseudomonadati; phylum Pseudomonadota; class Gammaproteobacteria; order Pseudomonadales; family Pseudomonadaceae; genus Pseudomonas; species Pseudomonas sp. TYF_14. The sequence continues at coordinate 82,543 of NZ_JBICLK010000055.1, read as the reverse complement.
CAGCCGCCCTATCTGAGTGGCTGATCGCAAAAAAGCCCGCCGTCGCTGCGGGCTTTTTTATGCCTGTGGGTTTTGTGTTGCCCGTGCCCGCGAATGGGCCGCAAAGCGGCTCCCGTCAGCGCCAGCGCGCGAGCACGTCGGGCAGCTGCGACAGGCGCTGGATTTCGGCATCCGGCGCCTGATCGCCAGTCCAGGCCTTGCCCTGCGGGTTGAACCACACCGCGCGCAAACCGGCGCGCTGGGCACCGGCAATGTCATCGCCAGGGTGATCGCCGATGTGCACCGCCGCACCCGCGTCCACCTCGCCACGGCGTAGCGCTTCGAGGAACGGCGCCGGGTCTGGCTTGCCAATGCCCAGGTCCTCGGCGCACAGGGCAAAGCGGAAGTAATCGGCCAACCCCAGCCGGCTGACGTCGGCATTGCCGTTGGTGACCACCCCCAGGATGTATTGATGGCGCAAGATTTCAAGCACCGGCTGCACCTCTGGGAAGATCTCCACCTGGTGGCGGGCATGCAGGAACACTTCGAAGCCTTCGTTGGCCAGCGCCTGTGCGTGCTGTTCGCTGTAGCCGACCTCTTCCAGGGCATGAAACAGCACGCGCCTGCGCAGGGCGCTGATGCGGTGCTTGAGGCCGGGCTCTGCTTGCACCAGGCGCTCGCGGATGGCGAACAGGTGTTCCACCGGCACGCTGCCGAGGGTTGGTGCGTTGGCCTCGAGCCAGTCGCGCAGCACGACTTCCGCGGTGGCAATCACCGGCGCGGTGTCCCACAGGGTATCGTCGAGGTCGAAGGTGATCAGCTTGATGCTCATGAGTCTGTGCCTTTGCTGCGTTTGGCCCGAGGGTGGGCGCTGTCGTACACCGCGGCCAGGTGCTGGAAGTCCAGGTGGGTGTAGATTTGCGTCGTGCTGATGTCGGCGTGGCCGAGCATCTCCTGCACCGCGCGCAGGTCCTGGGATGATTCCAGCACATGGCTGGCGAAGGAATGGCGAAGCATGTGCGGGTGCAGGTGTTGGCCCAGCTCACGCTCACCGGCAACCTTTACCCGCAGCCTCACTGCCCGGGGGCTGATGCGATTGCCCTGGCGGGTAATGAACACTGCACGGTCGCGTGGGTTGCCGATGCCGCGCAAACGGTACCAGGCCTGCAACGCCTCGCGAGCCTTGCGACCCACCGGCAGTACGCGGGCTTTTCCACCCTTGCCCAGTACCTGCACCAGGCCGGCGGCGAGGTCGAGGTGATCAAGATCGAGGTTGGTCAGTTCCGATAGGCGTAGGCCCGAGGAATAGAACAGTTCGAGGATCGCCTGGTCACGCCGGGCGATGAAGTCGTCGTCGACGCCACCATCGAGCAGCTGCAGTGCGCGGTCGGTATCCAGTACCTTGGGCAGCCGCCGCTCACCTTTGGGCGCGCTCAGGCCGTTGGCCGGGTCGTGCTGGCACAGGCCTTCGCGGTTGAGGTAGCGGTACAGGCCGCGCACTGCCGACAGCAGGCGTGCCAGGCTGCGCGGAGATTGGCCATGGTGGTGCAAGCGGGCGATCAGCTGGCGCAGCTGCTGGATTTGCAGCGCCTGCCAATCGGCAATGCCGTGTTCTTCGCAGTAGGCGATGACTTTTTCCAGGTCGCGACGGTAGCCCTGCGAGGTGTGCTCCGACACCTGGCGCTCGTTGCGCAGGTGTGCGCAATAAGCCTCCAGCTGGCGTTTCATCAGCGTACCGGGCGCAGGGTCTGGGTGACGCGTGGCACAACGCGGCCAAGCACCTCGGCGATATAGCCGAGGAAAAGGGTACCGACGCTGCTCTTGTAGTGTTGCGGGTCGCGGCTGCCGATGGCCAGAACCCCATGCAGCCCCTGGTACTCAAGAGCTGCCACGGCGCTGGAGCCTACTTCCCGGCGCTGTTCTTCACCGAACAGGAACGCCAGCTCGTGCTCGCGCAGGTTGCCACTGACGGTCTTGCCACCGCCCAGCAGGGCACCGATGGCTTGCTGCGCCTCGGCATTGCTGACCCAGCGCCCGACTGGCGCGACGTTGTCGCCGAACAGGATCAGGCTGACGAAGGGCACCTGGAATTCCTGGCGCAGGCTGTCTTCGACCGCCATTACCACTTCTTCCAGGCTGCCGGCATCGAGCAGGTCAAGGATCAGCCGGCGGGTCTTGTCGAACAGCCGGTCGTTGTCGCGGGCCACGTCCATCAGTTGCGACAGGCGATGGCGCATTTCGATGTTGCGGTCACGCAGCAGCTTGAGCTGGCGTTCCACCAGCGACACGCTGTCTCCTCGCTGGTGCGGGATGTACTGTTCGATCAGCAGCTCGTCGTGCTCGGCGAAGAAGGTGGGGTGGGCGCGCAGGTAGGCGACCACCGCTTCGGCATCGAGCTCGGCGGACTGCTTGGGTACAACCTTGGGCTGATCGGTCATGGCGGTTACTCGTTTAGAGACGAACCTGTCCTTCGTAGACGCGTACGGCCGGGCCGGTCATCATCACGGGCTTGCCGGGGCCGGCCCATTCGATGTGCAGGCGGCCACCGGGCAGGTCGAGGGACACCGGGGAGTCCATCCAGCCCTGGCTGATCGCCGCCACGGCCGCGGCGCAGGCGCCGGTGCCGCAAGCCTGGGTTTCGCCGGCGCCGCGTTCCCACACGCGCAGGTTGGCGCGGTGGCGGTCGATGACTTGAATGAAGCCGGCATTCACCCGCTGTGGGAAGCGTGGGTGGTTTTCGATCTTCGGGCCCAGCTCGTGCACGGGGGCAGTCTGCACGTCGTCGACACGCAGCACGGCGTGCGGGTTACCCATGGACACGGCGGCTATGGAATGCAGCTGGCCGTCGACCTCCAGTGGGTAGTTCAGCGCCTGCGCGTCAGCAACGAAGGGGATTTCGGCAGGGATGAAGCGGGGTGGGCCCATGTCGACACTCACCTGGCCGTCGTTCTGCACGTCCAGCACGATGATGCCGCTCTTGGTTTCCACGCGGATGCGCTTTTTCGCGGTCAGGCGCTTGTCCAGCACGAAGCGGGCAAAGCAGCGCGCACCGTTGCCGCATTGCTCGACCTCGGAGCCGTCGGCGTTGAAGATGCGGTAGCGGAAGTCCACTTCCGGGTTGTTCGGCGCCTCGACGATCAGCAACTGGTCGAAGCCGACACCGGTATGGCGGTCACCCCATTGCTTGGCGTGCTTGGGCTGGATGTGCGCGTGCTGGCTGACCAGGTCCAGGACCATGAAGTCGTTGCCCAGCCCATGCATCTTGGTAAAACGCAGCAGCATGGGCTTACTCCGGCAGCAGGCTTTCGCCAGCATACAGTTCGGCGACGGTCTCGCGGCGGCGTACTTCGAACGCCTGGTCGCCGTCGACCAGGATTTCAGCGCAACGGCCGCGGGTGTTGTAGTTGGAGCTCATGACAAAACCATAGGCGCCCGCGGACTCTACGGCCAGCAGGTCACCTTCGGCCAGGTTGAGGACGCGGTCCTTGCCGAGGAAGTCGCCAGTCTCGCAGATAGGGCCGACCAGGTCGTAGGCACGGCCTTCGCCTGCACGTGGCTTGACCGCACTGACACCCATCCAGGCCTGGTACAGGGCCGGGCGGATCAGGTCGTTCATCGCTGCATCGATGATGGCGAAGTCCTTGTGTTCGGTGTGCTTGAGGTATTCCACGCGGGTCAGCAGCACGCCAGCGTTGGCGACGATGTAGCGGCCTGGTTCGAACACCAGGGCCAGGTCGCGCTCGCCCACGCGCTCGCGGATGGCCTTGATGTAGTCGGCCACCCGTGGTGGCTGTTCGTCGCGGTAGCGCACGCCGACACCGCCACCCAGGTCCAGGTGGCGCAGGTGTATGCCGCACTCGGCCAGGCGGTCGACCAGCACCAGCAGGCGGTCGAGGGCGTCGAGGAATGGCTCGACGGTGGTCAGCTGCGAGCCGATGTGGCAGTCGACACCGACCACTTCCAGGTTCGGTAGCTGTGCGGCGCGTACGTAGATGGCCTCGGCATCGGCAATGGCGATGCCGAACTTGTTTTCTTTAAGGCCGGTGGAGATGTACGGGTGGGTACCGGCATCGACGTCCGGGTTGACCCGCAGCGACACCGGGGCAACCTTGCCCATTTCGGCGGCGACTACTTGCAGGCGCTCCAGCTCGTCGGTGGATTCGACGTTGAAGCAGTGCACGCCAACTTCCAGGGCGCGGCGCATGTCTTCACGGGTTTTGCCGACGCCGGAGAACACCACGCGGTCGGCACGCCCGCCAGCGGCCAGCACACGCTCCAGTTCACCACCGGAGACAATGTCGAAGCCTGCGCCCAGGCGCGCCAGCACGTTCAGCACGCCAAGGTTGGAGTTGGCCTTGACCGCGAAGCACACCAGGTGCTCGGTGCCTTGCAGGGCGTCTGCGTAGCTACGGTACTGGGCCTCGATGTGGGCGCGCGAGTACACGTAGGTGGGGGTGCCGTAATGTTCAGCAATGGCCGACAGGGCCACGCCTTCCGCGAACAGCTCACCGTCGCGGTAGTTGAAAGCGTTCATCTGGTTTCCTTACTGCGCTGGCGACTGCTCGGGCTCGGACTCGGACTGCAGCTCGGGCTGCTGTTCTTGTGCCGGGGCCGGCTTGGCTTTTGGCTGGTGCTGGTGCGACGTGTGCGCTTTGCCGTTATCGCCATCTTCAGGCAGATACAGCGGGCCTTTCTGGCCACAGGCCGAAACGAGGCAGGCAACAGCGACCAGCGCCGCGAAGGAGGAAATCAGGCGCTTCATGGGTGAAATCCTTAGAAAAATGCAGTATTGCGCCCGAGTATACCGAGCGACCGGCGGCTTGCCTATGCAAGGACCGGTCCGCCGGGCGGGCTATGCTTAGCCTCTGCGCAGCCCCCTGTAGGAGCGGGCTTGCCCGCGAAGAGGCCGGTGAAGGCAACGGCTAAACCTTTGCATTCGGCGGCAAGCGCCCGTATCTTGCCCGGCTTGCCTGTAACGCAGCCAATTTCGAGGTTCCTGCAATGAGTTTGAGTGAAGCGCGTTTCCATGATCTGGTCGACGCGACCCAACAGGCCCTGGAAGATCTGTTCGACGAGAGCGGCCTGGACCTGGACATGGAGAACTCCGCCGGTGTCCTGACCGTCAAGTTCGAGGGCGGCGCCCAGCTGATCTTCAGCCGTCAGGAGCCACTGCGCCAGCTGTGGCTTGCCGACCGCTCCGGTGGTTTCCACTTCGATTACGACGAAGACAGCGGCAAGTGGGTGTGCGAAAAGAGCGAAGAGTTGCTGGGGGAAATGCTCGAGCGTATCGTCTGGGAGCGGGCCGGCGAGAAGCTGGACTTCGACGAAATCTGACATGAGTAGCGCCCAGGCCCGGCCGCCCAAGCCGCTTTACAGCAACGTCAGCCCTGCAGTGCCGTCACCGTGCATCAGCGTATGCCGGCTGGACGAACAACGGGTGTGCACCGGTTGCCATCGGCATGTCGAGCACATTCGCGAATGGCGCTCGGCCGATGACGAACGGCGCCGGCAGATCTGCCGCGAGGCCCAGGTCTTGCGCGAGCAGGCTAAGGCACACTGAGCGCAGGGGCTTGAGTATTTGCCCGGCTGTGGTAGTGTCGGGTTCTGCGTCGGTGACGCCAAAGCCTTCTCAAACCCCGCCCTTGGGCGGGGTTTTGCTTTATTTGCACATTGAAAACTGCCTGTTCAAAGGAGTCTGACTGGATCATGAGCACCAAGCCTTCCCTCATCCTCACCCGATTGGACGTACAGCGTCTGGAGCGTCTGATCGACAGCCTCGACGAGAGTACGCCGGGTGTGCTCGCCCTGCAGGACGAGCTTGACCGCGCCGAGCAGGTGGTCGGTCACGAGGAAGTGCCGGCGGGCGTGGTGACCATGAACTCGCGGGTGCACTGCCGTGAGGAAGCCAGCGGCAAGGACTACCACCTGACACTGGTGTACCCCAAGGATGCCGGGCCGGAAGGCAAGGTCTCGATCCTGGCGCCGATTGGCTGCGCCTTGCTCGGGCTGTCGGTGGGCGAGCAGATCGATTGGCCGGCACCGGGGGGCAAGACCCTCAAGCTGAAGCTGCTGGAAGTGGAGTACCAGCCGGAAGCAGCGGGCGATTACGACCTGTAAGGGCCAGGGGGCCGCTTCGCGACCCATTTGCAGCACAAGGCTGTTCCACAGCAGTCTTGTGCTGCGAGTTCAGGCGCCCTGCGCCAAAACCTGTTCCAGCCCCTCATTCAAAGCCTGCTCCAGCACCCGCTTGTAGCTCAGGTAGACCTGCGTTGCCCCCAGCCGGTCATCCAGCAGCTCGGACAAATCCAGGTCGGTGATATAGCACCGGTACCGCTCTGCGCCACGGCGCTGACCGATGATCTGCCGGGCCACCACCGCGTACAGCTGCTCACCATGTTCCAGTTCGGAAAACTCCTGCTGGTCGCAGTACAACGTCACATGCGCCACACCCGCCACACCGGCCTGGATAATCGCCTGTACCTCATAGTAAGGCTGGTCGCTGCCCTCGGCCGGGGCCAGGCGCGGCTCGATGCTGCGTGCCTTGCCTGGGCCGGTGGGCAACAGCTGCGCGAAGTGGATATCCAGCGAGGCGGGCCGCAGGCTATCGAGGGGCAGGCGTGCATCGCGGCGCATCACCACCGAACGCAGAAAGCGTTGCAGTGGCAACAGCAGATGCGCTTCGTCATGCAGCGGCAGGCGTTGTTGCCACAATGCGTTGTATTCATCCAGCACATACACGTCGGCCCAGCCGCCCTGCAGACGGTAGAACACCTGAATGCAGGCTGGCCGGCCTTGCTCCAGCACCAGGCGCAGGTCGTGATCCTGCAGGGCATTGGCATCCAGGTACAGCGGGCTGTAGGCACTGCGTTCTTCGCCCAGGTAGGCCAGCAGCGCCTCATGCTCGGCCAGGGTCGTCAGGCTGACATGCTCGGGCAAAAGCTCCAGCACATGGGTGTGTTGGGCCACTTGTAGCAGGTAGCGGTGGTGGAGCCCTTGGTCCCGCAGCAGCTGCACAGTGTCGAAAATTTCCTCTACGCGCTGGCCGATAGGCTGGGCGCGGCTTTGGCAGAAGCAGCGTACCCGCACCCGTGGCCGGTGGCCGCGCTGCGCCGGGCTGTTGAGGAAGTCGCGCAGGCAGCGCACCAGCGCGTGTTCGCCGTCATAGCGCTGGACCAGCACCTCGTTCCAGCTGTTGACGGTGACCTGGTCCAGGGTCAGCACCAGGTTTTCGCGCACGCCAGCGTAGCTCAACGCGTCGGTGCGCTCTGTGGTCATCAGCACGTTCAGGTCGCGGTGGTGGCGCAGCGGGTCGACGCCGACGTTGACCAGCAACAACACCTCATCGGCAACGCTGGGCTGCAAAAGGCGCACTTCGCTGACGGTCGGCAAGGGCAGGGGGATACTTTGCCGCAGACAGCCCAGCAGGTTGAACAGCTCGAACTCCCCGAGGTCGCTGGCCCCTGGATGCAGTGCCATGCGGGTGCTGCTGTCGATCACCCCGTTGCGATGGGCCCAGGTCAGCAGTTCGAGTAGCTCGCGGCAGCGCTTCATCGGGCTGAAGTGCTGTACCTCATGGGTGCTCAGGTTGCCGCTGTACAGCTCCCAGTGGTAGCTGCCCGGCTCCTTGCGGTTGGGTGCCTGGACCAGCGTCAGGGTGTCTTCGGCGAGGTCAGGGGCGATGCCGGGGTTAATCACTTCGACCTTGCCGGCGCGGCGCTCGAAGGCGGCGTACAGGCGCCGGCCCAGCACATTGAGGTCGCGCTGGTCGGCGCGGCTGCTGGCGTTCTGGGTGCGGGCGAACTGGCTGAGGAAGCGATAACTGAGGTTAAGCTCGGCCACCAGCTCACGCCGCTCGACGGCGACCTGCTGCACTTTCCATTGGCTGCGGCTGTCCAGCAGGGCCAACTGGCGCTGGTCCCAGCCCCATTCGTCGGCCAGGCGCTGCAGCAGCCGACGTTGCCAGCCATGGCTGCGGCCCTGGTCGCTGAGCTTCTTGTTCACCTTCAGGTACAGGCTGCGTCTTACCAGCTCCAGGCGCGCGGTTTCGCCGCGTTGCAGCAGGTAACGTTCGATGCGCCGGTAGACCATCACGTAGGGGTCCAGCTCGTCGAGGTCGAGCTGGTTGGCAAACACTGCCTGCTTGTAGTCCAGGCTCAGGCAGCGCACCGCAGGGTGTTCGCTGGCGTAGGCTTCGGTCAGCAGCAGTTTGAGCAGCGATTTGTAGGGCGAGTCGATGCCTTTGAACAATTGCCACAGGCCAGCGCCGACGAACTCGCCGGGCGGAATGTGCGCCAGGTTGCCGAGGTCAAGGGCTTCCTGGCTGCGGATGAAGCGCTTGGACAGCAACGTCTGGGTGTAGCTGTAATAGTTGTGCTCCTCGTACACCGGTACCAGCCACCACAGCGGCGTGCGCCCGGCCAGCCACAGGGTGGTGCGGTAGAACTCGTCCAGCAGCAGATAATGCTGGGTGGTGCCGCAGTCGTCGGAGCCGAGCTGGCCATCGCGCTGACCTTGGGCGAAGCCCTGTGTGTCGATCAGGAAAAAGTGTGCTTCGGCGCCCAGGCTTGCCGCCCAGGCCTCCAGCAGCTGGCACTTGCGGCGCAGCTCACCCAGCAGCTGTTCGGGCAAGCCGGGTGCATGGCACACCCACAGGTCCATGTCGCTGTGCTCGGCCTGCGCCAGCGAGCCCAGGCTGCCCATCAAGAACAGGCCGTGGATCGGGCGTGGCGGGTTGCCATGCTGGGTCTTGTAGGTGAACGAGCGTGCCAGGCGTTGGGCATCTGCCACCAGCTCGGCGCTTGGCTCGTAAGCCGATACGCCCGCGGGGGTGCTGCCGGAGACGTAACCCGGCAATAGCGGGTGGTTCACGTGAAACAGCAGCGGCAGCAATGACAGTACCTGTTGCTGGCGCGTTGACAGGCCTTCCTTAGCCCGCTGCAGTCGGCCCTGGTTCAGATGCAGGAAGCGCGCACGCAATGTCGCCAGGACCTTGCGGTCGATGCCTTCGTCCAGGTCAGGGCGGATTTCGTGAGGGTGGTTCATTGCGCGCTCGGGCAGGCCATTGAAGCTGTGGCGAGTTTAGCCTGAGTGGCGGGGTCGGATAAGCGGTAATTGAATTTTTGGCGCCATTTTTCCAGCGCTGGCCTGCTCCAGCTTTCGCTGCGCTTCAGGCATGATGGGCGCATTGAGTTCATGTAGAGAGTGTCCAATGCGTGTATGGATCGATGCCGACGCCTGCCCCAAGGCGGCCAAGGATCTGATCGTCAAGTTCGCCCTCAAGCGCAAGTTCGAGGTGGTGATGGTGGCGGGGCAGGCGGTGGCCAAGCCGGCGTTCGCGATCGTGCGCCTGATCGTGGTGCCCAGCGGCATGGATGCGGCCGACGACTACATTGTGGAGCACGCCGTGCCGGGCGAGCTGGTGATCTGCAGTGACGTGCCGCTGGCCGACCGCCTGGTGAAAAAGGGCGTGGCCGCGCTGGACCCGCGTGGGCGCGAGTTCGACGAGCGCAACATGGGCGACCGCCTGGCGGCGCGCAACCTGTTCACCGAGCTGCGTGAGCAGGGCCAGGTGGGGGGCGGGCAGGCGGCCTATGGCGAACGTGAGAAACAGGCGTTTGCCAATGCACTGGACCGGATCATTGCCCGGCTCTCGAAAGGCTGACAGATTCCTGTAGGCGACAGCCCAGGCTGGCGCGGTGGATGGCACCGGCTCTGCCGGTGTTCGCGGGTAAACCCGCTCCTACGGGCGATCGCGCAGTTGCCCCACAGGTACCGCGTGGCCTTGAAGCCTGCGCTGGACCTGTGGGAGCGGGCATGCCCGCGAAGAAGCCAACGCAGTAATTTACTCGTGCGTCAGCTCCAGCACTCGGTCCACCAGCTTGTAGATCCCGCCCGCCGCCTCGCTGATCGACTTGGCCTCCATGTACGCCGGGGTAGTCACGAGCTTGCGCTGGGTGTCTTCGACAATGTCGTGTACATCGCATTCTTCATGGGTGCCGCCCATCTTTTCGACAGCCGCCGCAGTGCCGGCATCGCGCCCGATGGTGCAGACCACGCCCGGCCCGTAAATCTTCGCCGCCAGCGCCGGCGAGATGCAGATCAGGCCAACGGGTTTGCAGGCGTCGGCAAAGGCTTCGGCCAAGGCCAGCACGTCTGGGTTCACGCTGCAGTTGGCGCCTTCCACGGCAAAGTTGGACAGGTTTTTAGCGACCCCGAAACCGCCCGGCACGATCAGCGCATCGAAGTCTTCGGCCTTGGCCTCACGGATATCCTTGACCTCGCCGCGGGCGATGCGCGCCGACTCCACCAGTACATTGCGCGATTCGGGCATTTCTTTGCCGGTCAGATGGTTGATTACATGCATCTGTGCGATGTTCGGCGCGAAGCACTGCACCTGCGCACCGCGCTGGTCGAGGCGCAGCAGCGTGATCACGCTTTCGTGGATTTCGGCGCCGTCATACACGCCACAGCCGGAAAGAATCACCGCTACTTTTTTTGTCATGCTCATTACTCCAGTGTCGAGGCGCTAAATGTCCTCTAGTTTGGCAGATGTCGCCATAGGGATTCCTGCGGGGGCGGCCTAATCTTGGTGGATAACACCTGAGGTCGCGCCCATGGACCTGATACTGCTGGCCGTGCCGTTCTTTTTTGTGCTGATAGCCGTTGAGCTGGTCGCCGACCGCGTGCGCGGCCAGCACAATTTCACCCTGGCCGACTCGATCAACAGCCTGAGTACCGGCGCACTGTCGACCAGTACCGGCCTGCTGACCAAAGGCGTAGGGCTGGTCACCTATGCTCTGGCCTTCGAGCACCTGGCGCTGCTGCAATTGCCGGCGCAGGCAGGGTGGGTCTGGTTGCTGGCCTTTGTCCTGTACGACTTCTGTTACTACTGGCTGCACCGCCTGGGGCATGAGCGCAACGTGCTGTGGGCTGCGCACTCGGTGCATCACCAGAGCGAGGAGTACAACCTCACCACGGCGCTGCGCCAGACCAGTAGCGGGTTCATCTTCTCGTGGCTGTTCTACCTGCCGCTGGCGCTGCTGGGCGTGCCGCCACTGGTGTTCATTACCGTGGCCTCGCTCAACCTGCTGTATCAGTTCTGGGTGCATACCCGGCATATTCCCAAGCTTGGCTGGCTGGAGTGGGTGTTGATCACGCCGTCCAATCATCGCGTCCACCATGCGCAAAACCCTGCTTACTTGGATCGCAATTACGGTGGTGTGTTCATTCTCTGGGACCGTCTGTTCGGCACTTTCAAGGAGGAGGACCCGGCCGAGCCGGTGGTGTTCGGGGTGACCACGCCGCTGGCCAGCTGGAACCCGCTATGGGCCAACCTGCAGTTCTATGCCCAGCTCTGGCATGACGCCCGGCGCACCACCAGCCTGTGGGACAAGCTGCGTATCTGGTTCATGCCTACCGGCTGGCGCCCGGCCGATGTGGCCGCACGCTACCCGCAGGCCAAACAGGACCTGGCGCTGTTTCGCAAGTTCGAGATTGCCCTGGGGCGCGGGCAACAAGCCTATGTGGCGGCGCAGTTCGTGGTTTATGTGGCCTTGGGCAGCTACCTGATGGACGTGGCTGACCGCGTGCCGGCCGCCGCGCTGGTGCTCGGCTGGTCACTGATGGCGTTTGGTTTGTTCGTGCTGGGCGCGTTGCTGGAGAACCGGCCCTGGTCTGCACGCCTGGAGTTGGCGCGGTTGTGTCTGAATGCGCCGGCATTGTACTTGGCCGGCGCCTTGGGCTTAGCGGTGGTCGTGCCGCTGACCTGGCTTCTGCTCGTGGCTTACAGCCTGCTCAGCCTCTGGGGGCTGGGCCTGGCTCGCCGCCCTGCGCTCCGCGCGCAGAGTACGGAAGCGCCGGCGCAGCCACAGCAGGCCGCCCAGCGCCACCAGGCCGCCAAGCACCCATAGCTCGTAACGCTTGACGTTGCCCAGCAAGCCTTCGAGGATGGCGCCGAAGTGGTAGGCGGCGGCGCCCAGGGCCACTGCCCAGACGCCCGCGCCAATACCGTTCAACAGCAGGTAACGGCGTGGCGGGTAACCCGACAGGCCGATGGCCACCGGCATGACCGTGCGCAAACCATAGACAAAGCGGAAGCTCAGCACCCAGATATCGGGGTGGCGGCGGATGTGGTCCAGCGCCCGGTCACCCATTGCCTGCCAGCGCGGCTTGCGCGCCAGGATCCTGCGCCCGTGGCGTCGGCCCATGAAGTACCACAACTGGTCGCCCGCGTAGCTGCCGAAGAAGGCCACCAGGCATACTAGATTGATATCCATGTAACCGCGGAACGCAAGGAATCCCGCAAGCACCAGAATGGTCTCGCCTTCGAAGAAGGTGCCTAGAAAAAGGGCGAAGTAGCCGAAATCCTGCAGGAATTGTTGAAGCATTTTCTGAGGTGCTGGCGAAATGAACGCGCAGCCTACCCCTTCGCGCGCGTTCGTGAAAGTGTCCAAATGTGTCTCGACGTGAACATTTCCAGCGCAGACAATGCCACAAGCCACTTGCCACGGCTTGCCCATGTGTGTAACACGGGCGTCATAATGAGCGCTTATCTTGCCGCTCAATAGATGATAGGGCGTTAACGTCCTCAGGAACGCCAGATGAATAATGAAGTGCTAAGCCCTGTCGCGATCAAGGATGCTCAGGAGCTCCCAGAAGAGATGCTGCAGACCCCGCCAGACCTGCCTCCGGTGGCCGAGCCTGTAGCGGAACAGGTGGTCGAGGCTGTGGCTCCGGTGCCCGCGCCGTCCCCGACCATCGCCGTCCCTGGCCTGGACGACAGCAGCCTGTACATTCATCGCGAACTCTCGCAACTGCAGTTCAATATCCGGGTGCTGGAGCAGGCACTGGACGAGAACTACCCGCTGCTGGAACGCCTCAAGTTCCTGTTGATCTTCTCCAGCAACCTCGACGAGTTCTTTGAGATTCGCGTCGCCGGCCTGAAGAAGCAGATCAACTTCGCCCGTGAACAGGCCGGCGCCGATGGCCTGCAGCCGCACCAGGCGCTGGCGCGTATCAGCGAACTGGTGCACATCGAGGTAGAGCGCCAGTACGCGATCCTCAACGACGTGCTGCTGCCTGAGCTGGAAAAGCACCAGATCCGCTTCATCCGCCGCCGCTACTGGACACCCAAGCTCAAGACCTGGGTACGCCGCTACTTCCGCGACGAAATTGCCCCGATCATTACCCCGATTGGCCTCGACCCGACTCACCCGTTCCCGCTGCTGGTGAACAAGAGCCTCAACTTCATAGTCGAGCTCGAGGGGGTGGACGCCTTCGGTCGCGACTCGGGCCTGGCGATCATCCCGGCACCACGCCTGTTGCCGCGGGTTATTCGCGTGCCGGAAGAGGTGGGCGGCCCGGGCGCAAACTACGTGTTCCTGTCGTCGATGATCCACGCGCATGCCGACGACCTGTTCCAGGGCATGAAGGTGAAGGGCTGCTACCAGTTCCGTCTGACGCGCAACGCCGACCTGGCGCTGGACTCTGAAGAGGTCGACGACCTGGCCCGCGCGCTGCGCGGCGAGCTGTTCTCGCGCCGCTACGGTGACGCCGTGCGCCTGGAAGTGGCCGACACCTGCCCGAAACACCTGTCGGACTACCTGTTGAAGCAGTTCAGCCTCAGCGAAAGCGAGCTGTACCAGGTCAATGGCCCGGTCAACCTCACCCGCCTGTTCAGCATCACCGGCCTGGACAGCCACCCGGAACTGCAATACACACCGTTCACCCCGGCGATCCCCAAGCTGCTGGCGAACGCTGACAACATTTTCAGTGTGATCAGCAAGCAGGACATCCTGCTGATGCACCCGTTCGAGTCCTTCACGCCAGTGGTCGACCTGCTGCGCCAGGCCGCCAAGGACCCGCACGTGCTCGCCGTGCGCCAGACCCTGTACCGCTCGGGGGCTAACTCGGAAATCGTCGACGCCCTGGTGGATGCGGCGCGTAACGGCAAGGAGGTCACTGCGGTGATCGAGTTGCGTGCGCGTTTTGACGAAGAGTCCAACCTGCAGATGGCCAGCCGCCTGCAAGCGGCTGGTGCGGTAGTGATCTACGGTGTGGTTGGCTTCAAGACCCACGCCAAGATGATGCTGATTCTGCGCCGCGAGCAGGGCGAGATCGTGCGTTACGCGCATCTGGGCACCGGCAACTACCACGCCGGCAACGCCCGCCTGTACACCGACTACAGCCTGCTGACTTCTGACGATGCGCTCACCGAAGACGTCGGCAAGCTGTTCAGCCAGCTGATCGGCATGGGCAAGACCCTGCGCATGAAGAAGCTGCTGCATGCGCCGTTCACCCTTAAAAAGGGCATGCTCGACATGATCGCGCGGGAAACCCAGTTTGCCCTTGAAGGCAAGCCGGCGCACATCATCGCCAAGTTCAACTCGCTGACCGACGCCAAAGTCATCAAGGCGTTGTACAAGGCCAGCCAGTCGGGCGTGAAAATCGACTTGGTGGTGCGTGGCATGTGCTGCCTGCGCCCGGGCATTCCGGGGGTTTCGCACAACATCCAGGTGCGCTCGATCATTGGCCGCTTCCTCGAGCACACGCGGGTGTTCTACTTCCTCAATGGCGGCGAAGAGCAGATCTACCTGTCCAGCGCCGACTGGATGGAGCGCAACCTCGACAAGCGTGTCGAGACCTGCTTCCCGGTGGAAGGCAAGAAACTGTTGCTGCGGGTGAAGAAGGAGCTGGAAGGCTACCTGACCGACAATACCCACGCCTGGACCTTGCAGCCAGACGGGCGCTACGTGCGCAGCACCCCGACCGGCAACCAGAACCCGCGCAGCGTTCAGGCGACCCTGCTGGAGCGCCTGAGCAACCCGGTCCTCAACGTACGCTGAGGACGAAGCCGACCCGGGCCAGCCACTCCGCCTCGTTGGCGAAGTCGGCCTGGGTCAGCTGGTTCTGCTGCAGCCAACCTTCAGGGAAGGCTACATCCAGGCTGTTGTCCCCGCCGTGCAGTTCTACCGTTGGCATCTGCTGGGTGCCGCGGATGTGGTGGAACAGGATGGCAAAGCGCAGCAATACGCACAGGCGCAGCAGCTTGACCCCTTCATCACCCAGTTCGGCGTAACGGTCCTTGGGGATGTTGCGGCGGTGGCCGCGTACCAGCAGGGCCATCATCTGCTGATCTTCCCGGGAAAAGCCTGCCAGGTCCGAGTGCTCGATCAGATAGGCGCCGTGCTTGTGGTAGTGATAATGGGCAATGTCCAGCCCGATTTCGTGCACTTTCGCGGCCCAGCCCAGTAGATCGCGCCAGTTTCCGTCTTTCAGGTTCCAAGCGTCGGCCACCTGGTCGAATGCGTGCAACGCCTTGCGCTCGACGCGCGCAGCCTGGCCCTGGTCCACGTGATAGCGCTCCATCAGCGAGTTCAGGGTGCGTTCGCGCACGTCTTCGTGGTGGTGGCGGCCAAGCAGATCGAACAGCACACCTTCGCGCAGGGCGCCGTCGCAGTGGTCCATGCGGTTCAGTTCAAGGGCATCGAAGATCGCTTCGAGAATCGCCAAGCCCGCCGGGAAGATAGTGCGGCGGTCTGGTTTGACGCCGTCGAAGTCGATCTTGTCGACTTCGCCCAGCTTGAACAGCTTGCGTTTGACCCAGGCCAGGCCTTCGGCGTTGACCTCGCCATTGCCCAGGCCACCGGCCTTGATGGCAGCGCCGATGGCGCGAATGGTGCCGGATGAGCCGATGGCCTCATCCCAGGTCAGGCGGTGCAGGGCATTTTCGATGCTCATCAGTTCCAGGCGCGCGGCCGTGTAGGCCTGGGCATAGCGGGCCGGGGTGATCTTGCCGTCGCGGAAGTAACGCTGGGTAAAGCTCACGCAACCCATCTGCAGGCTTTCACGCAGCAGCGGCTCGAAGCGCTGGCCGATGATGAACTCGGTACTGCCGCCGCCGATGTCGGCCACCAGGCGCTTGCCGGGGGTGTCGGCCAGGGTGTGCGACACGCCCAGGTAGATCAGGCGCGCCTCTTCACGGCCAGAGATGACCTCCACCGGGTGGCCGAGGATGGCTTCGGCGCGCTGGATGAATTCGTTACGGTTGCGCGCTTCGCGCAAGGCGTTGGTGCCGACGATACGCACGGAGCCTGTCGGCATGCCGTTGATCAGCTGGGAAAAGCGCTTGAGGCAATCCAGGCCTCGTTCCATTGCCTCTTCACTGAGCATGCGCTCTTCGTCGATGCCTGCGGCCAGTTGAACCTTCTCGCCGAGCCGCTCAAGGATGCGGATTTCGGTATGGTGGGCCTTGGCCACGACCATGTGAAAACTGTTGGAGCCAAGGTCGATGGCGGCGATCAGGGACAGGTTCTTCGCGATGGTATGCGGCATGATCTGGTTGTTCTCGGTCGTTAACCTGGCAATCGTGCCACGATAGCAGGCTATCGCCAACGCGTGACACTCAGCCGTTGTACTGGCCTTGATGCAAGGCAATGTGCCATTCGATTCTATGACGGCCATATGACAGTTTCGATTCGCGGCGTCTTGCGCAACTATAGTTACACTCAATCGTCCGTGGCTTCCTGTCCGGCGTAGGTGCGGCTATCATGGGCCACGTTTTTTGCTTACGACCCTGGAGATATCCATGAGCAGCGATCTGATCAAACATGTCACCGACGCCTCCTTCGAAGCCGATGTCCTGAAGGCCGAAGGCGCGGTACTGGTCGACTACTGGGCTGAATGGTGCGGTCCATGCAAGATGATCGCTCCGGTTCTGGACGACATCGCTTCCACCTACGAGGGCAAACTGACCGTCGCCAAGCTGAACATCGACGAGAACCAGGAAACCCCGGCCAAGCACGGTGTGCGTGGTATCCCGACGCTGATGCTGTTCAAGAACGGCAACGTCGAAGCCACCAAGGTTGGCGCACTGTCCAAATCGCAGCTGGCCGCATTCCTCGACGCCCACCTGTGATGTGAAAAGGCCCCGCAAATGCGGGGCTTTTCTTTTTCAGAGCACTAGACGCAGAAAAAAGCAAGTGTTACATTCGGCCTCGCACTGCTTTTCCAGTGCCCTCTACATGCCGTCGCCGAAGCATCCCTAATTCGAATCAGTACGCGATCCTGTCGCCATCCAGCGGCGCGGCCTCATTAAGCCAGAAGCTTAATTCTCCCTTCTTACATGATTACGTCATTCCCCTTATGAACCTGACTGAACTCAAGCAAAAGCCGATTACCGATCTTTTGGAAATGGCCGAACAGATGGGCATCGAAAACATGGCCCGTTCGCGCAAACAGGACGTGATTTTCGCCCTGCTGAAGAAGCATGCGAAAAGCGGCGAAGAGATCTCGGGTGACGGCGTGCTGGAGATTCTCCAGGATGGTTTCGGTTTCCTGCGTTCGGCTGATGCGTCCTACCTGGCCGGCCCAGACGATATCTATGTCTCGCCCAGCCAGATCCGCCGTTTCAACCTGCGTACCGGCGACACCATCGTCGGCAAGATCCGCCCACCGAAGGAAGGGGAGCGTTACTTCGCCCTGCTGAAGGTCGATACCATCAACTTCGACCGCCCGGAAAACGCGAAGAACAAGATCCTGTTCGAAAACCTGACGCCGCTGTTCCCGAACAAGCGCCTGAAGATGGAGGCCGGTAACGGCTCCACCGAGGACTTGACCGGTCGCGTCATCGACCTGTGCGCCCCGATCGGCAAAGGCCAGCGCGGCCTGATCGTTGCCCCGCCGAAAGCCGGTAAGACGATCATGCTGCAGAACATTGCGGCCAACATCACCCGTAACAACCCTGAGTGCCACCTGATCGTCCTGCTGATCGACGAGCGCCCGGAAGAAGTGACCGAAATGCAGCGCACCGTGCGTGGCGAAGTGGTTGCTTCCACCTTCGACGAGCCGCCAACCCGCCACGTGCAGGTTGCCGAGATGGTGATCGAGAAGGCCAAGCGCCTGGTCGAGCACAAGAAAGATGTGGTTATCCTGCTGGACTCGATCACTCGACTGGCGCGTGCCTACAACACCGTGATCCCGAGCTCCGGCAAGGTGCTGACCGGTGGTGTCGACGCCCACGCCCTCGAGAAGCCCAAGCGCTTCTTCGGTGCTGCGCGTAACATCGAGGAAGGCGGTTCGCTGACCATTATCGCCACTGCGCTGGTTGAAACCGGCTCGAAGATGGACGAAGTGATCTACGAAGAGTTCAAGGGTACCGGCAACATGGAGCTGCCGCTGGACCGCCGCATCGCTGAGAAGCGTGTGTTCCCGGCCATCAACATCAACCGCTCCGGCACTCGCCGCGAAGAGTTGCTGACCGCTGACGACGAGCTGCAGCGTATGTGGATTCTGCGCAAGCTGCTGCACCCGATGGACGAAATCGCTGCCATCGAGTTCCTGGTCGACAAGCTCAAGCAGACCAAGACCAACGATGAGTTCTTCCTGTCGATGAAGCGCAAGTAAGCGAGCGTTTCAGGCTGGATTGATTGGGGCCGCCTTGCGGCCCTTCGCGGGCAAGCCCGCTCCTGCACAGGTCATTGCGGCCCTTGTAGGAGCGGGCTTCCGCGAAGGGATGCAAAGCGGCCCCAATGCATTTTCACCCCCAAACAAGGCCCGAACGGCGCTACACTCTGCACCCCGACCGATACGGCCAACACGAGGCTCCTGCATGCAGTATCGCGACTTGCGCGACTTCATTCGTGGCCTGGAACAGCGCGGCGAGCTCAAGCGCATCCAGGTACCGATCTCCCCCGTCTTGGAAATGACCGAGGTCTGCGACCGCACCCTGCGCGCCAAGGGCCCGGCATTGCTGTTCGAAAAGCCCACCGGCTTCGACATCCCAGTGCTGGGCAACCTGTTCGGTACCCCGGAGCGGGTGGCCATGGGCATGGGCGCCGAGTCGGTCAGCGAACTGCGGGAAATCGGCAAGCTGCTGGCCTTCCTCAAGGAGCCTGAGCCGCCCAAGGGCCTGAAGGACGCCTGGTCGAAGCTGCCGATCTTCAAGAAGGTCGTGTCGATGGCGCCAAAAGTGGTCAAGGACGCGGTGTGCCAGGAAGTGGTGGTCGAGGGGGATGATGTCGACCTCGGCGCACTGCCGATTCAGCACTGCTGGCCTGGCGACGTGGCGCCGCTGATTACCTGGGGCCTCACCGTGACCCGTGGCCCGAACAAGGACCGCCAGAACCTGGGCATCTACCGCCAGCAGGTGATCGGCCGCAACAAGGTGATCATGCGCTGGCTCAGCCACCGTGGCGGCGCCCTCGACTACCGAGAGTGGTGCGAGAAGAACCCCGGCCAGCCGTTTCCGGTCGCCGTGGCGCTGGGCGCTGACCCGGCGACCATTCTCGGCGCCGTGACCCCGGTACCGGACACTCTTTCCGAGTACGCCTTCGCCGGCCTGCTGCGAGGCAACCGCACCGAGCTGGTCAAGTGCCGTGGCAGCAACCTGCAGGTACCGGCAACCGCCGAGATCATTCTGGAAGGGGTGATCCACCCAGGCGAAATGGCCCCGGAAGGCCCTTACGGCGATCACACGGGCTACTACAACGAAGTGGACAGTTTCCCGGTGTTCACCGTTGAGCGCATCACCCACCGGCAAAAACCGATCTACCACAGCACCTACACCGGCCGGCCGCCAGATGAGCCGGCCATTCTCGGCGTGGCGCTGAACGAAGTGTTCGTGCCGATCCTGCAGAAGCAGTTCCCGGAAATCACCGACTTCTACCTGCCGCCGGAAGGCTGCTCGTACCGCATGGCGGTGGTGACAATGAAGAAACAGTACCCCGGCCACGCCAAGCGCGTAATGCTGGGTGTGTGGTCGTTCCTGCGACAGTTCATGTACACCAAGTTCGTTATTGTCACCGATGACGATATCAACGCTCGTGACTGGAACGATGTGATCTGGGCCATTACCACGCGCATGGACCCCAAGCGTGATACGGTAATGATTGACAACACCCCGATCGACTACCTGGACTTTGCGTCACCGGTGTCGGGGCTGGGTTCGAAGATGGGCCTGGACGCTACTCACAAGTGGCCGGGCGAGACTACACGCGAATGGGGCCGGGTCATCGTCAAGGATGAGGCCGTCACCCGCCGTATCGATGAGCTGTGGGATCAGTTGGGAATAGATTGATGCAGGTAACGTTGCAGCCGTCCGGGGCGGTGCTGGCGCTTGAACCCGGGGAGAGGATCCTGGATGGAGCACGGCGGCTGGGCTATGACTGCCCAAACAGCTGCCGCAATGGCAATTGCCATGTTTGCGCCGCGTTGTTGGTTGAAGGGCGGGTTCGCCAGGATGGCGAAGTCCGCGACCATGGCGAGTTGTTCACCTGCATTGCCGAACCGCTGGAGGACTGCGTGTTGCTCTGGGACGGTGTGCTTGCCTTGGGCGAACTGCCAGTGCGCAAGCTGGCGTGCAGCGTCAGTGAGTGCGTCGACGTCGGCGGCGACGTCTGGCGGGTGCGCCTGCGTGCGCCTGCCGGCAAGCCTCTGCGCTACCACGCGGGGCAATACCTGATGATCGAACGTGAGGGCGGCAAGCAGGCAGCCTTCTCGCTGGCGTCCGCGCCACATGCCGGGCGTGAACTGGAGCTGCATGTGCTGGCGCGTGAGCCCAGTGCGGTGCAACTGATCGACCAGCTCAGGCGAGATGGCCTGGCGCGCATCGAAATGCCGTTTGGCGACACCCACCTGGCCGAGCTGCCTGACGGGCCGCTGGTGCTGATTGCCGCTGGCACCGGAATGGGCCAGATGCACAGCCTGGTCGAGCACTGCCGTGCTCAGGGCTTCAAGCACCCGGTTCACCTGTATTGGGGGGTGCGCCGGCCTGAGGATTTCTATCAGATAGAGCACTGGGACGAATGGCAGCGTCTGCCTAACCTGTTCCTGCATCAAGTGGTCAGCGACCTGTGCGGCTGGGAAGGCCGCTGCGGCATGCTGCATGAAGCGGTCTGCGAAGACATTGCCGACCTCAATAGTGTGCATGTGTATGCCAGCGGCTCACCGAACATGATCTATGCCACGCTCGACGCCCTGGTCGAAGCCGGTATGGATGCGCACCGCATGCGTGCCGATGTGTTTGCCTACGCGCCGCGCGGTTAATAACCGAAGTTTGAAAGTATCGGTATAAGGCGGTAATTGTTACCGCCTTGGCCAATAACTTTCACCGCTGCTGAAACAGTACTTCCCAGTCGTCGGAGCCGTGTATGAAACGCGTGCTCAAGGGCTTGAGTATTCCTGCAATTCTGGCCTATGGTTACTGCAAGCGCCCTTGGTAAAGCGGCCTGGGGCCGCAGCGTAATCGAATCTCGCTACATCTGTAGTTCACAGGAATAATGGCGGCAGCTTATGTCGGCACTTGAAAGTATGTCTTGGGAAGTTTCATACCCTCCGGCACTTGATTTCGGTCAGCAACATACTCGCGAACAGTTGTTCAGCTCCATGAAGACAACCATGTCCAGGCACCAGGGCGGGCCTGTGTGGCTGTTTGCCTATGGCTCGTTGATCTGGCGCCCGGAGTGCAATTCGGTGGAGCGCCAGCGCGCGCGGGTACATGGCTATCACCGTGGCTTGTACCTGTGGTCCCATGAACATCGCGGTACCCCGGAAACGCCCGGCCTGGTGTTTGGCCTGGACCGCGGTGGTTCCTGCAGCGGCTTTGCCTACCGGCTGGATGAACGCAACCTGGACGACTCACTGATGGCCCTATGGCAACGCGAGATGCCCTATCCGGCATACCGGCCGCACTGGCTCAACTGCCGCCTGGGCGATGGTAGCAAGGTGCAGGCCTTGGGCTTTGTACTGGAGCGGCATCTGCCGTGCTATGCCGGCAACTTGCCGGATACCTTGCTCACCCAGATCCTGGCCAGTGCCAAGGGGCGTTATGGCACCACGCGGGAGTATGTCGAGCAGACCTTGAATGCACTGCGCAGTCACCAGATGCCCGATCGCAACCTGGAAGCGCGATTCAGGCGTTGCCACAATCTGCGCGAAGTGTGAGCAACCTGTTCCGGTCTCTTCGCGGGTAAACCCTGCACGGTCGCCTGTAGGAGCGGGTTTACCCGCGAAGAGGCCGGTCTGCCTTACCTGGCCAGCACCACCAACTTACCCACAGCCTGCCGTTGCCCCAGCTTCTCGATAGCAGCCCCGGCTTCTTCCAGTGGATAAGTCTGCGACACCAGCGGCTTCAACTTGCCCTCGGCATGCCAGGCAAACAGCTGGTGAAAGTTGGCCGCGTTGTCCTCCGGCTGGCGCTGGGCAAATGCCCCCCAGAACACGCCCAGTACCGCCGCGCCCTTGAGCAGCACCAGGTTGGCCGCCAGCTGTGGAATGCTGCCACTGGCAAAACCCACCACCAGCAGCCTGCCATTCCAGGCCAACCCGCGCACCGCTTGTTCGAACAGCTCGCCACCGACCGGGTCATAGATCACGTCCACGCCCTGGCCACCGGTCAGGCGTTTGATTTCTTCGCGCAGGTTGGCCTGGCTGTAGTCGATCAGCTCATCCGCCCCGGCAGCCTTGGCCACGGCCAGTTTCTCGGCACTGCTGGCCGCCGCGATCACCCGCGCGCCCATGGCCTTGCCGATCTCCACCGCCGCCAGGCCCACCCCGCCGGAAGCGCCCAGTACCAGCAGAGTCTCGCCGGCTTGCAACTGGCCACGCTGGCGCAGGGCATGCATCGAGGTGCCGTAGGTCATGCCGAAGGCCGCTGCGGTGGTGAAGTCCATGCTCGCCGGGATCGGCAGAACGTTATAGAACGGCACCGCCACTTGCTCGGCGAACGCACCCCAGCCGGTGAGCGCCATGACCCGGTCGCCGACCTTGAACGCGCCGGCCTTTTCGCCGACGGCGGCCACCACGCCTGCTGCCTCGCCACCTGGAGAGAACGGCAGCGGTGGCTGGAACTGGTACTTGCCTTCGATGATCAAGGTGTCGGGGAAGTTGACCCCGGCAGCCTGCACGTCCAGCAGGATCTCGTTCTTCTTCGGCAGTGGGCTGGCCACCTCTTCCAGCACCAGGTTGCGCGCTGGACCCAGGGTTTTGCACAACACAGCTTTCATCGGGGCTATTCCTTTGCGGGTAGTGGCCGATAAGTGTAGGAGGGCCGCTTGGCAGGTCAACGAGCATGGCCCGCCCTGATGGGCCGGCATAAGCCCGGGCTTGGGTTTGAGCGGTGTGCTGGGTAAGCTGGCGCCAACTGTATTGAGGAGCGAATTCGTGAAAGCGTGGATCTTGATGGTGCTGGCGCTGCTGCTGCCGGCTGCGGCCATGGCCGAGGAAGCCAAGGAAGGGGTGCCCAAGGTCGCCTACATCAGTCTGAGCCCGCCCTTCGTTGGCAACTATGCGCTCGACGGCAGCCCGCGGCTGCGCGTGTACAAGGCTGACGTGGCCCTGCGCGTGACGGGCGACGAAGCGGCCAAGACGGTAAAGCACCACGAACCGCTGATCCGTAACCAGCTGGTGGCACTGTTCACCCAGCAGACGGTGGATAGCATGAGCAACGTCGAGGCCAAGGAGCATCTTCGCCAAGAGGCGCTGAAACAGGTGCAGCAGGTGCTGGAGGCGGAAGAGGGCAAGCCGATCGTTGAAGACTTGCTGTTCAACAACCTGATCGTGCAGTGACCTGAAACAGGGTGAGGTCCATCACTGGTAAGTCGGATTGAATCCAGGCTTACCCCGTGTGTAGGACCCTTCTGTCTTTCCTGTAAGCCATGCTGGGCCAAGTGCGACATGATCTACACGGTGGCTACCTCCAGATTGGACAGATGTCGGGTCAAATCGCGGCAAGGAAGTGGTCGGGAATACATGACCTTTACAATGCGGCCAGAGCATTTCGCCGCCGTGAGGGCTGCAGTTGGCTTTACGCTGGGTTTCACACATCCAGCAACAGAGCGGTCTGTTGTCAATGTTACGCTCGATGCGTGATGATCAGCCTGTTCCCGCAAGGGGCTTGTAAGACTCTGAGGATCCTGGTTCGACCAGCAATTACAGAGCCGGGCAGGTATATGGCGATGACAAGTCGACCTGTCTGTGAGTAGGGCGCCGAAAGGCGCCCTTTGTCTTTGTGCCAGTTTTCCAATTTTCGGCGGACGCTCGCGCATGCCTTCAAGACGCCAGGCTCCGACGAAACCGTACCAGCGCCACGCTGAAGAACACCAGGCCGATCAGCGTCAGCGCCAGGATATCCGGCCATACCACCGCCCACCCGGCATCCCTGAACAGGATTGCGGCACTCAGGCTGACAAAGTGCGTTGAGGGTGACCCTTGCATCACCCACTGCAGCCACTGCGGCATGCTGTCCAGTGGTGTGCTGCCGCCGGACAGCAACAGCATCGGGATGATCACCGGGATCGCCAGCAGGCCGAACTGCGGCGTCGAGCGCGCCAGGGTGGCGAGGAAAATGCCCAGCGATGTACTGGCGAACAGGTACAGCGCGGTCACGGCCAGGAACAGCCCCATCGAGCCAGACAGCGGTACGCCCAGTGCACCTTTGACGACTACCACCAACGAAATCCAGGTGCAGATCACCACCACCAGCGCGTTGCTGCCGATCTTGGCCAGCATGATCTCCAGCGCGGTCAACGGCAGCACCAGCAGGTGGTCGAGGGTGCCATGCTCACGCTCGCGCAGCAGCGCGGTGCCAGTGAGGATGATCGCCAGGATGGTGATGTTGTTGACGATCTGGATCACGGCCAGAAACCAGCCCCCCTCCAGGTTGGGGTTGAACAGCGCCTTGGGGTTGATCAGCACCGGGCTTTGCTCGTTACCACGCTGGCTGTAGTCGAGCAGCTCGCGCTCGAAGATGCGGCCGATGTAGCCGGCGCCCATGAACGCTTGGCTCATGGCCGTAGCATCGACGTTGATCTGCAGCTCCGGCGAGCGCCCGGCCAGCAGGTCGCTCTGGAAGTTAACCGGCACGTTGATGACGAAGGTGTACTGGCCGCTGTCCATGGCCTGGTCCAGGCGCTGCGGAGGCAGCGGCACGGCTGGCTGGAACTCGGGCGGTTGCAGGGCTTCGCTGAGCTTGCGCGAGAGCAGGCTATGGTCTTCATCCACCACCGCCACGCTGGCGTTGTGTACGCCGATCACCGAGCCGGCTGCCGGCATGTAGATCGCCACGCTGAAGGCATATAGCAGGAACAGCAGCAGGACGCTGTCATGGCGCAGGCTGGTCAGTTCTTTCAGGCCCAGGCGCAGGGTGTGGTTCATGCGCGACATGTCAGGCCTCCTGCTTTTTCAGCATTGCCAGGCTCAGGCCGGTGAATGCGGCAAAGAAGCTCAGCAGGATCAGGCACTGCGGCCACAACTCGCGCAGGCCTAAGGCCTTGGTGAAGGTGCCGACTGCGATGTCGAGGAAGTAGCCCGCCGGGAACAACTGGCCCATCACCGCTGCCGCGCCGTCCAGCGACGAGCGTGGCACGATCAGCCCGGAAAACTGGATGGTCGGCAGGCTGGTAATGATCATGGTGCCGAGAATGGCGGCGATCTGGGTGCGGGTGAATGCCGAAATCAGCAGGCCCAGGCTGGTGGTTGCCAGCAGGTAGGCCACGCCGCCACATGCCAAAGCCAGTACGCTGCCCTTGAGCGGTACGGCGAACAGCCAGCGGTTCATCGCCACCAGCAGCGCCAGGTTGACCAGGCTCACAGCCAGGTAGGGCATCTGCTTGCCAAGCAGGAATTCCAGGCGGGTGAGGGGTGTGGCGTAGAAGTTGGTGATGGAGCCGAGCTCCTTCTCGCGCACGATGCCCAGTGCCGTGAGCATGGCCGGAATGAAGGCCAGTATCAGTGCCATCACGCCCGGGCCGATGGCGTTCACGCTGACCACATCCTGGTTGTAGCGGAAACGCGTTTCCAGGCGCACCGGGTCCTGGCGTGGCTGCGGTTGTGGGCTGGCCTTTGCCAGTTGCTCCAGGTTGGCCTGGTGCACGGCTTCCACGTAGTTGCGGCTGGTTTCGGCGCGGAACGGCATGCCACCGTCGAGCCAGGCAGCCACCACCGGCTGGCGTCCTGCGTACAGGTCGCGACCAAAGCCGGGCGGAATTTCCAGTGCCAGTTTGATTTCCGAGCGTTGCAGGCGCTGGTGCAGCTCGCTGCTGTCGCGGATCGGCGCCTGTTCGGCGAAGTAGCGTGAGCCACGGAAGGCTTCGAGGTAGGCACGACTTTGCGGGCTCTGGTCCTGATCGTGCACGGCGAAGGCGAGGTTTTCCACATCCAGTGAAATGCCGTAGCCGAAGATCACCATCATGAACACTGCGCCCAGTAAGGCGAAGGCCAGGCGCACCTTGTCGCGCAGCAACTCCTTGCCCTCACGGACGGCCACTGCCAGCAGGCGGCGCAGGCTGAAGCCCCGGCGTAGCGGTAGGGTGGGGGTGGACGCCTGTTCCAGCACGTTGCTGTCGGTGGCGGCTGGCGCCAGTTCCTGGGCCTGTTCCAGGCAGCGGACGAACGCGTCTTCCAGCGTGTCGCCCTGGTACTGGTGCTGCAGGGCATCGGGCGTGTCGCAGGCCAGCACCCGCCCGGCGTGCATCAGCGAAATACGATCGCAGCGCTGGGCTTCGTTCATGAAGTGGGTGGAGAGGAAAATGGTCACGCCCTGCTCGCGGGACAGTTCTACCAGCAGGCGCCAGAAGTCGTCGCGGGCGGCCGGGTCGACGCCGGAGGTCGGTTCGTCGAGGATCAAGACTTCCGGGCGATGCAGAACCGCCACTGCCAGCGACAGGCGCTGGCGCAAACCAAGGGGCAGGGCGCCAGACGGTTGGTCGGCGATAGCGGCGAGGTCGAAGCGCTCGATCAGCTCATCGATGCGCTGGGCGCTCTCGGCTTTGGGCAAGTCGAACAGGCGGGCATGCAGGGCCAGGTTCTGCCGGGTGCTGAGCTCGCCATACAGAGAGAAACTCTGCGACATGAAGCCGACCCGCTTGCGTGTAGCCAGGTCGCTGGCGTCCACCGGGCGACCCAGCAGGCTGGCGCTGCCCTCGCTGGCCGGCATCAGGCCGGTGAGCACTTTCATGGTGGTGGTCTTGCCGCAACCGTTGGAACCCAGGAAGCCGAAGATCTCCCCGCGGCCAATGGCGAAACTGACCTTGTTCACCGCTGTGAAGTCGCCAAAGCGCAGGGTCAGGTCGTGTGCCTCGATGGCGACCGGGCCGTCCGTGGCTTGGCGCGGCGGGATTGCCAGTGGTTGATGCTGCGCCTTGCCCGCGCCCTGGTAATGGGTAAAGGCATCATCCAGTTTGCCGCTCGGGGTGACTGCAGCCAGTTCGTGGCTAGGGCCGGCGGCCAGCAGCCGGCCGCCATCGAGCATCAGGCAATGCTCGAACTGTTCGGCTTCTTCCATGTAGGCGGTAGCCACCAGCAGGGTCAGTTGCGGGCGTTGTGCGCGAACCTGTTCAACCAGCTCCCAGAAGCGCCGCCGCGACAGTGGGTCGACGCCGGTGGTCGGCTCGTCCAGGATAAGCAGGTCTGGCTCGTGGATCAGCGCGCAGCAAAGGCCCAGCTTCTGCTTCATGCCACCCGA
This sequence comes from Pseudomonas sp. TYF_14, assembly GCF_043105275.1. NCBI lineage: Bacteria > Pseudomonadati > Pseudomonadota > Gammaproteobacteria > Pseudomonadales > Pseudomonadaceae > Pseudomonas > Pseudomonas sp. TYF_14. The sequence continues at coordinate 55,107 of NZ_JBICLK010000055.1, read as the reverse complement.
CAGCTTGCCGGCCGGGCGCTGGGCAAAGCGCTGCAGGTCGGTGGCCTGCAACAGATTGGCCATGCGCTGTTCACACTCGCGGCGGCCCAGCCCGAACAGGGTGGCGAAAAAACGGATGTTCTCGCTGATCGACAGTTCCGGGTACAGGTTGTTGCCCAGCCCCTGCGGCATGAACGCCACTTTGGGGTAGAGCGCCGTGCGATGGCGGCGTTGGCGGATCGAGCCACCCAGCACCTGCAGCTCTCCCTGCTGTAGGCGTTTCACGCCGGCGATCAGCCCCAGCAGGGTCGATTTGCCAGCCCCGTCAGGGCCGATCAGCGCGCATCGGGTACCCACAGGAAGGCTGAAGCCTAGTGGGTGGAGGGCTATCAGGTCGCCGTAACGGTGGCTGATGCCTTCGGCCAGCAGTGCCGGGGCGTTCATTGCAGGTTGGCCGGCCAGTCCACCTCAGCCGTGCGTACATAGCCGGCGCCTGGCATGCCTGGTTTGGCTTGCGGCACGGCGCCTGGGTCGCTCAGGCGCAGTTTGACCCGGAACACCAGCTTTTGCCGTTCGTCGCGGGTTTCCACCTGTTTGGGGGTGAACTGGGCCTTGGCTGCGACAAAGGCCACCTTGGCCGGCAGCGCGCGCTCGGGCAGGGCGTCGAGCACGATGCGCGCCTGGTCGCCTACGGTCAGCCGGCCGCTGGTGGACGCCGGCAGGTACAGGTTCATGTACTGGTCGCTGGGGTCGATCAGCATCAGCACACGGCCGCCGGCACCCAGCACTTCACCGGGTTCGGCCAGGCGCAGCTGGATGATGCCGTTGATGGGCGCACGCAGGCTGCTGTCGTCGATTTCGCTGGTGAGCTGCGCCACTTGGGCTTCGGCGGCGCCAATGGCGGCCTTGATCGCTGCCAGTTGGGCGCGGGCAGCGACTACTGCTGCGTTGGCCGTGTCAAAGCGCGCCTGCTGTTGGTCGAGCAACTGCTGGCTGGCGAACTTGCGCTGGAAGATTTCGCGTACGCGCTTGAGCTCCTGGCTGGCCAACAGCAGTTCACTCTGGCGCAGTTGCACGGTGGCCTGTGCGGCGGCGTAGTTTTCCCGGGCGCGCAGCACTTCGGCTTCGGCCTGGCTGCGCTGGGCTTCCATGGTGCGGGTGTCGATGCGCGCCAGTAGCTGGCCACGGATCACGTTGTCGCCTTCATCGACCAGTACTTCGGCCAGGCGACCGGGGATCTTGCTGGCGATCTGCACTTCGGTGGCTTCCAGGCGCCCGTTGCCCATGCTCAGGCCTTCGGGCAACTGGTCGTGGAGCGACTTCCAGTACCCCAGCCCGCCGGCTGCAGCGAGCAGTGCGATCAGTGCAGTGGCGAAGATTCTAGGGGCATATCGGTTCATCGTTCTGCATCCTTGCGGTCATGCACGGTACATCATGCCTGGCGGCCATGTGTGGCGTGTTGATGTCGGTCAAGCCCTTGACCTTAGCTGCCTATTCAGCGCAATGCGACAATCACCGCCCATTGCTCGGGCGTTACCGGCATGACCGACAGGCGGCTGCCTTTTTGCACCAGCGGCAACTCGACCAGACCGGCCTGCTGTTTCAGTCGCCCCAGTTCCAGCACCCTTGGAAAGGTTTGTACGTGGGCCACATCCACCGCGCTCCACGGGTTCTTGTCGGTCGTGGCCTTGGCATCGTGATAATGGCTTTCAGGGTCCAGCGCGGTCGGGTCGGGGTAGGCCGCGCGGGTGATTCTGGCAATGCCGGCTATGCCGGGTTGCGGGCAGCTGGAGTGGTAGAAGAAGAATTCGTCACCCACGCTCATGGCCCGCAGAAAATTACGCGCCTGATAGTTGCGCACGCCGTCCCAGCGCGCTTCACCCAAGCGTGCAAGGGCCTCGATGGAGAGCTCGTCGGGCTCGGATTTCATCAGCCAGTAAGCCATGAATGCTGCTCCTGAAAAGGTTTGAAATAACCTGTTGCACGAAACCGACAGCCGGTTGGCGTCAAGGTTTGCGTGCGGACGCATGTTGTCGGAAAATGCGCCCCGTTTAAAGCGCGTGCGCCGGCGGTACCCAGAATATCGCCGAGTACTGAACAGTTTGCCTGGGGGGCAATCTTCGATGAATCAACGTAAAAAGCCGGATCTGCTGTGGATCCTGGTGTTCATTTTCGGCCTGGGTGTGGTCACTACCGGTTATGCGCAAGGCTTCTGGGAGCGCAAGCTGGACAACGCCTATCAGATGCCGGTCGACGCCAGCCAGCCACAACGTTGATACCCCCCCCCGCTGGCGCCGCTCAACGTGGCGCCAGGTACCAGCCACGGTCCGAGACCGTGCCCTGCAGCGGAACATCCCAACTGGCCTGCGCCAGCCGCTCGACCTTCTGGCATTCATGCGCCAGCCCCAGCAGCAAGGGTTTTTTCCAGGTTTGCCGACGCGCCTGGTAGGCCAGGCTGCGATCATAGAAGCCACCGCCCATACCCAGGCGGCCGCCCACTTCGTCAAAGCCGACCAGCGGTAGCAGAATCAGATCCAGCGCCCAGATTGGCCGCTGGCGTTTGCGATCGATAATCGGCTCTGGAATACGAAAGCGGTTGGGCTTGAGCTTCTCACCCTGCTCAAAACGCTGGAACACCATGCGCGTGCGCGGCCAGGCATGCAGCACCGGCAGGTAGATGCACTTGCCGCGACGCTGGGCTTCGCGCATCAGCAGGCGAGGGTCGATTTCGCCGTCGTTGGGCAGGTACAGGGCGATGTGGCGGGCGCGGCGGAACAAGGGGTGTTGCGCCAGTTGGCGGTACAGGCCGAGGGTGGCCTGGCGTTGCTGGGCAGGGGTAAGGGCGCGGCGGGCATTGCGAAGCAGGCGACGAAGCTGGGGGCGGGTGAGCGGCACGTTTTCGGTCATGGCACGGGCGATCCCAGATGTGCTGGCTTTAGTACGAACAGTGCCTGCGCGGTGAATCGTCGTACAAAGCTTGAATAAAGTCGGCCAAAACGAATTGCCCGCCGGGGGGGCGGGCAAGAAAATTCAGGCTCCCCGATAAGACCGCTATCGGTGTAGCCCTTGAACCCGAAAGTTCAAGGTGGAGATTGCAGGGGGCGTTAAGGCTTTCCGTCGGGCGGACATGCACACCGGCCCCAGCGTGCAACCCCCGTGGTTGTGCGTATCGGCTCAGGGACATAACCGACTGGCGCATCCCCCAGGGAGTGGCGCCAGTATACCAATCTCAGCCGATTTTGGTATCCGTGTCGTCGGACAAAGCCTTATCCACCCGATCCAGCAGGTCGCGCACCTGTTCGCGGTTCGTGCCGGTGACCGGCGCATCGTTGCGGTCTTCCTGGCGGTGCAGCATTTCGTGGGTAATGTTCAACGCCGCCATGACCGCGATGCGGTCGGCACCGATCACCTTGCCGCTGCTGCGAATCTCGCGCATCTTGCCGTCCAGGTAGCGCGCAGCGCTGACCAGGTTGTTGCGCTCTTCCGGCGGGCAGATGATCGAGTATTCCTTGTCGAGGATCTGCACGGTGACGCTATTGCTTGAACTCATGAGTCTTGCTCCAGAGCCTTGAGGCGTAAAATCATCGACTCGACTTTGCGCTTGGCGATCTCGTTCTTTTCGATGAGGTGGGCGCGCTCTTCGCGCCAGGATTTTTCCTGAGCTACTAGGAGTGCATTTTGCCGTTTTAGTTGCTCGACGCGTTCGATCAGCAACTCGAATCGGCTCATCAGTGCCTGCAGGTCGTTCTCTTGCGTGGGTTGCACTCGATTCGCTCCGTCGTTGACTCACCTGGCGATGATGCCTCTCCCTGGGCGGCAACGGCCAGTGCCGATGGTCTTGGCGCGCCTGCCGGTGCTAGGATACAAGGTCTTCATTCTAGACATTGCGCCGTCTGGCGCCTAGCTGCCCATGCCCAATACTCAATCGCCCTACAACGCTTTCGCCATGCTGCTCTCGAGCAATGGCCATCCTGTCACCCCGGCCGAACTGCACGGCCTGCTGATTGGCCGCAGCTGCGCCGGCGCCGGCTTCGATGCCGATGCCTGGTTGGCCGATGCCGCCCAACTGCTGGAAATCGAGCCTGGTGACAGTGTCCGCAATGCCTTGGTCGGCTTGCAGGAAATGGTCAAGGGCGAGCTGACCAGCGACGACATGGCGATCGTCCTGCTGCTGCCTACCGATGATGCTGCACTGAGCGACCGCGCCACCGCGCTGGGCCAGTGGTGCCAAGGCTTCGTGACCGGTTTCGGCCTGAACGCTGGCGGGAAGGACTTGTCCGACGAGGCCAAGGAAGTGCTGCAGGACCTGGTGGCCATTTCGCAGGTCCAGGAAGCGCTCGAAGAGTCCGAAGACGGCGAGAGCGACTACATGGAAGTCATGGAATACCTGCGCGTGGCGCCCCTGCTGCTGTTCTCCGAACTGGCCAAGCCGGCCGCACCCGCGCCCAAGCCCTCGCTGCACTGATCAACCAAGGGTAGTCTGCCCATGAGCCACATTCCCAAGGCCGAGTATGCCCGTCGGCGCAAGGCGCTGATGGCGCAGATGGTCCCCAACAGCATCGCCATTCTGCCCGCCGCTGCGGTTGCCATCCGCAACCGCGACGTCGAGCACGTGTACCGCCAGGACAGCGATTTCCAGTACCTCAGCGGCTTCCCGGAGCCCGAGGCGGTGATTGCGTTGATTCCAGGGCGCGAGCATGGCGAGTACGTGCTGTTCTGCCGTGAACGCAACCCTGAGCGCGAGCTGTGGGACGGCCTGCGGGCCGGCCAGGAAGGGGCGGTGCGTGATTTCGGCGCCGACGATGCCTTCCCCATCACGGATATCGACGAGATCCTGCCTGGCCTGATCGAAGGCCGCGAGCGTGTCTACAGCGCCATGGGCAGCAACCCGGAGTTCGACCGCCGGCTGATGGACTGGATCAACGTGATCCGCTCCAAGGCACGCCTGGGCGCCCAGCCACCGAACGAGTTCGTTGCGCTGGATCATCTGCTGCACGATATGCGCCTGTATAAATCGGCGGCGGAAGTAAAGGTGATGCGTGCTGCCGCGGACATTTCTGCGCGGGCCCATGTGCGGGCCATGCAGGCCTGCCGCGCCGGGCTGCACGAGTACAGCCTGGAAGCCGAGCTGGACTACGAATTCCGCAAGGGTGGGGCGAAGATGCCGGCCTACGGCTCGATCGTTGCGGCCGGGCGCAATGGCTGCATCCTGCACTATCAACAGAACGACGCGCCGCTCAAGGATGGCGACCTGGTGCTGATCGACGCTGGCTGCGAAATCGACTGCTATGCCAGCGACATCACCCGCACCTTCCCGGTCAGTGGGCGGTTTTCGCCCGAGCAGAAGGCCATCTACGAGCTGGTGCTAAAGGCACAGGCGGCGGCGTTTGCCGAAATAGCCCCCGGCAAGCACTGGAACCACGCCCATGAGGCGACCGTGCGGGTCATCACCGCGGGCCTGGTGGAGCTGGGCTTGCTCGAAGGTGATGTGCAGGCGCTGATCGAAAGCGAAGCCTATCGCGCCTTCTACATGCACCGCGCCGGGCACTGGCTGGGCATGGATGTGCACGACGTGGGCGAGTACAAGGTGGGCGGCGAGTGGCGGGTACTGGAACCCGGCATGGCGCTGACCGTGGAGCCGGGTATCTACATTGGCGCCGACAATCAGGCCGTGGCCAAAAAGTGGCGCGGCATTGGGGTAAGGATCGAGGACGACGTGGTAGTGACCAGGCAAGGTTGTGAAATCCTGACTTCGGGCGTGCCGCGTACGGTCGCCGAGATCGAGGCGCTGATGCAGGCTGCCCGCAAGGCCGTGGCATGAGCCGGGTAAACCTGGCGATCATCGGCGGTGGCCTGGTTGGCGCAAGCCTGGCGTTGGCCCTGCAGGCCGGCGCCAGGGCGCGCGGCTGGAAGATCCTGCTGATCGAGCCGTTCGCCCCCGGTGACAGCTACCAGCCCAGCTATGATGCGCGCTCTTCGGCATTGTCATTCGGCACCCAGCAGATTTATCAGCAACTGGGCCTGTGGCAGGCCATCGGCCGCCGCGCCGAGCCTATTCGCCAGATTCACGTGTCCGACCGTGGTCGTTTTGGCGCCACCCGCCTGGATGCCCTGGAAGAGGGCGTGCCGGCGCTGGGTTACGTGGTGGAAAACGCCTGGCTCGGCCAGTGCCTGTGGCAAGGGTTGGACAGCGAGGTGGTGAGCTGGCGCTGCCCGGCCGAAGTGACCTCGATGCAGGCCATCGAACGCGGTTACCGCCTGCGGCTGAACGACGACACCCAGCTGGAATGTGACCTGGCGGTACTGGCCGATGGTGGCCGCTCTGGCCTGCGCGAGCAGTTGGGTATCCATGTACGCCACACGCCTTACCAGCAGAGCGCGTTGATCGCCAACATTACCCCGGGTGAGGCCCACGGCGGCCAGGCTTTCGAGCGCTTCACCGAAGAGGGCCCCATGGCCTTGCTGCCGTTGCCGGAAAACCGCTGCGCACTGGTGTGGACCCGTCAGGGCATGGATGCGCGGCGCCTGGCCGACATCGACGAGCGTAGCTTCCTGCGCGAACTGCAGGGCGTGTTCGGCTACCGCCTGGGCGCGCTGCGCCAAGTTGGCGCACGGCACCTCTACCCGCTGTCCTTGATCGAGGCCCAGGAGCAGGTGCGGCCGCACCTGGTGGTGCTGGGCAACGCAGCACACAGCCTGCACCCCATCGCGGGCCAGGGTTTCAATCTGTCGTTGCGTGATGTGCAGGCCCTGGCCGAAGCGCTGCTGGCGGGCCCACAGCAGCCTGGCGACCTGACCACGCTGCAGGCCTATCACCAGCGCCAGCGCCTGGACCAGGCTATGACCATCGGCTTCTCCGACCAGGTCACCCGCCTGTTCGGCAGCAATCAGCCGTTGCTGACGGCCGGGCGCAACCTTGGCCTGCTCGGGCTCGACCTGTTGCCACCGGCAAAAAGCTGGTTCGCCCGCCAGGCGATGGGCCTGGGCACCCGCCCTGATCCGCGGGGCCAGGCATGAGCAACCCGCGTAAACTGGCGCGCCGGGCGCGCATGCTGCGCTGGATGCTGAACCTCTACCCACCGTACCTGGGTGCCGGTATCCGTGTGCAGCACATCAGCCCGGACCTGCGTAGCGTCAAGGTGGCGATGAAACTGACTCGCTGGAACCGCAATTACGTCGGTACCCAGTTCGGTGGCAGCCTGTATGCCATGGTCGACCCGTTCTACATGCTGCTGCTGATCGAGCAGCTGGGGCGCGACTACATCGTCTGGGACAAGGCCGCCAGCATCGATTTCATCTCGCCGGGCAAAGGCCCGGTTTATGCCGAATTCCACGTCGATGATGCGCTGCTGGACGAAATCCGCCAGCAGGCCGCCACCGGCAAGAAATGCCTGCCGCGTTTGCAGGTCGATATCCGCGATGGCGCCGGCGAGTTGGTGGCGCGGGTCGATAAAACCCTATACGTGCGGCTCAAGCCGCAAGCGAGGCAGGCGTAAGGCATGGAAATGCGCGCAGATCTGTTGATTGTCGGTGCCGGTATGGTGGGCAGCGCCCTGGCCTTGGCGTTGCGCCACAGTGGCCTGCAAATTTTGTTGCTCGATGGTGGCCCGCTGACGGTCGTACCCTTCGATGCCCAGGCCCCGTTCGAGCCGCGTGTCAGCGCGCTATCGGCGGCCAGCCAGCGCATCCTCGAGCGCCTTGGCGCCTGGGACGGCATTGCCCAGCGGCGCGCCACGCCGTATTCCGACATGCATGTGTGGGATGGCAGCGGCACCGGGCAGATTCACTTCTCGGCGGCCAGTGTGCATGCCCAGGTGCTCGGCCATATCGTCGAGAACCGGGTGGTGCAGGACGGCCTGCTGGAGCGCCTGCACGACAGCGACATCGGCCTGCTGGCCAATGCGAGGCTGGAGCAATTGCGTCGCTCGGGCGATGAGTGGCTGCTGACCCTGGCGGATGGCCGGCAACTGCGGGCACCGTTGGTGATCGCTGCCGACGGTGCCAATTCGGCGGTGCGGCGTCTGGCCGGCTGCGAAACCCGCGAGTGGGATTACCTGCACCATGCCATTGTCACCAGCGTGCGTTGCAGCGCCGGGCACCAGGCCACGGCCTGGCAGCGCTTCACTGACGAAGGTCCGCTGGCGTTCCTGCCTTTGACCCGCGATGGCCAGCAGGACTGGTGCTCGATCGTCTGGTCGACCACCCCGGAGCATGCCGAGCAGTTGATGGCGATGGATGAAGCGGCCTTCCTGCAGGCCCTGGAGCGGGCCTTCGAAGGGCGTCTGGGCGAGGTGCTTCAGGCCGACCCACGGGTGTGCGTGCCGCTGCGCCAGCGACACGCCAAGCGCTACGTGGATGAAGGCCTGGTCTTGATCGGTGATGCTGCACACACCATTCACCCACTGGCCGGGCAGGGTGTGAACCTCGGCTTCCTCGACGCGGCGGTGCTGGCTGAGGTGCTGGTCAATGCTTGCGAGCGCGGTGAGAGGCTGGCCGATGTGAAGGTGCTGAGCCGTTACGAGCGCCGGCGTATGCCACACAACCTGGCGTTGATGGCGGCGATGGAGGGCTTCGAGAGGTTGTTCCAGGCCGATCCGCTGCCGTTGCGCTGGTTGCGCAACAGCGGGTTGAAGCTGGTGGAGCAGATGCCGGAGGCCAAGGCGCTGTTTGTGCGCCAGGCGTTGGGTTTGAGTGGTGACCTGCCGGATCTGGCCAAGGCTTGAGCGTGGCGGGGCTGCGTAGCAGTCCTTTGCAACATCCGGTAACGCCTAGGTAGGTGAGCCAGAAAATGGGATTCACTACCATTCGCACCTCTCATACGATCGAGGAGTGCTTAAAATGTTGCCACGCAAGCCCCTACTGGCCGCCTTGGCCCTGACCCTGTTCGGCGGCACTGCCCAGGCAGCGGACGAAGTGGTGGTGTACTCCTCGCGCATCGACGAGCTGATCAAGCCGGTGTTCGATGCCTATACCGCCAAGACCGGGGTCAAGATCAAGTTCATCACCGACAAGGAAGCCCCGCTGATGCAGCGCATCAAGGCCGAGGGTGACAACGGCGTTGCCGACCTGCTGCTGACCGTCGATGCAGGCAACCTGTGGCAGGCCGAGCAGATGGGCATTCTGCAGCCGATCGAGTCCGACGTCATCGACCAGAATATCCCGGCGCAGTACCGCGCCTCGTCCCATGACTGGACCGGCCTGAGCCTGCGCGCCCGCACCATCATCTACTCCACCGAGCGGGTCAAACCCGAGGAGTTGAGCACCTACGAAGCCCTGGCTGACAAACAGTGGGAAGGCCGTCTGTGCCTGCGCACGGCCAAGAAGGTGTACAACCAGTCGCTGACCGCCACCCTGATCGAAACCCACGGTGAGGCCAAGACCGAGCAAATCGTCAAAGGGTGGGTCAACAACCTGTCCACCGATGTGTTCTCCGACGACAACGCGGTGATCCAGGCCATCGAGGCCGGGCAATGTGATGTGGGCGTGGTCAACACCTACTACTACGGCCGTCTGCACAAGCAGAACCCGAACCTGCCGGTGAAGATCTTCTGGCCCAACCAGGGTGACCGTGGCGTGCACGTGAACCTGTCGGGCATCGGCCTGACCAAGCATGCGCCACACCCGGAAGCCGCGAAGAAACTGGTGGAATGGATGACCGGCGAAGAAGCGCAAAAGCTGTTTGCTGATATCAACCAGGAGTTCCCGGCCAACCCGAAGGTGAAACCATCGGAGGAAGTGGCGGCGTGGGGCAGCTTCAAGGCCGACAGCATTCCGGTGGAAATTGCCGGCAAGCGCCAGGCTGAAGCCATTCGCCTGATGGATCGGGCTGGCTACAACTAAGCGCCAGGCTTTATCCTCTTTGGGCCCGTTAGGGCCCTTTCGCGGGTAAACCCGCTCCTACAGGATCTGCACTGCCTTGCGCGGTCCCCGTAGGAGCGGGTTTACCCGCGAACGACCGCGCAGCGGTCGCCATCGCACTCGAGATTTCAGCCTTGCCCCACACCCCCCAACGCCGCTGGTACCTCCCGGTCTCCCTGATCGCCGCCTTGGTGCTGCTGCCCCTGAGCGTGCTGCTGTTGTCCTGGCAATCCATCGACCTGCAGATCTGGTCTCATCTGCTCGACACCCAGATGGGGCGCCTGCTCGGCAATACCCTGACCCTGGTGGTGGGCGTGGGCATTGGTGTCACCGTGCTGGGCGTCAGCCTGGCCTGGCTTACCAGCCTCTGCGACTTCCCCGGTCGACGCTGGCTGGACTGGGCGCTGATGCTACCGTTCGCCATCCCGGCCTACGTGCTGGCGTTCGTCTTCGTCGGCCTGCTGGACTTTGCCGGCCCGGTGCAAAGCGCCCTGCGCGAGGTGTTCGGGCCAATGCGCCTGCCTCGGGTGCGTTCCACCGGTGGGGTAATCACCGTCCTGGTGCTGGTCTTCTATCCCTATGTCTACTTGTTGGCGCGCACGGCTTTCCTGGCTCAGGGCAAGGGCCTGATGGAGGCGGCGCGGGTACTCGGGTTATCGCCCCTGCAGGCTTTCTGGCGGGTGGCCTTACCCATGGCACGGCCGGCGATCGGCGCCGGTATCGCCCTGGCGCTGATGGAAACCCTGGCCGACTTCGGTGCAGTGGCCGTATTCAACTTCGACACCTTCACCACGGCCATCTACAAGACCTGGTACGGCTTTTTCAGCTTGTCCAGTGCGGCCCAGTTGGCCAGCCTGCTGCTGCTGGCGGTGATGCTGGTGCTGTACGGCGAGCGCCGCGCCCGCGGTGCCAGCCGGAGCGGCAACGAACGGCCGCGCGCGCAGGCGCTGTATCACCTGCGCGGCCTCAAGGCGCTGTTGGCCAGTGGCTGGTGCCTGCTGGTGTTCGCCTGCGCTTTCGTCATCCCGCTGCTGCAGTTGCTGGTGTGGTTCTGGCAACGCGGTCGGCATGACCTGGATGAGCGTTATATCGGCCTGGTGCTGCACACCCTGTACCTGGGCAGCATGGCGGCGCTGGTCACGGTATGCGTGGCGCTGCTGCTGGCCTTTGCCCGGCGCCAGGCACCGACGGGCGGTATCCGCGCCGGGGTTGGCCTGGCCAATCTGGGGTATGCCCTGCCCGGTTCGGTGTTGGCGGTATCGATCATGCTGGCCTTCAGTTACCTCGACAACCACCTGGTCATCCCGTTGTCCAGTTGGCTGGGCGGCGCCGGCAAGCCGCTGCTGCTAGGTAGCCTCTCGGCGTTGCTGCTGGCCTACCTGGTGCGCTTCATCGCGGTGGCCTACGGGCCGCTGGAGAGCAGCCTGGAGCGCATCCGCCCTTCACTCCCTGAAGCCTCGCGCAGCCTGGGTGTTGGCGGCGCAAGATTGTTTTTCAAGGTGTATCTGCCGCTGCTGGTGCCGGGGGCGCTTGGCGCCGCGCTGCTGGTGTTCGTCGATGTGCTCAAGGAAATGCCCGCCACGTTGCTGATGCGGCCGTTCGGCTGGGATACCCTCGCCGTGCGGGTGTTCGAGATGACCAGCGAGGGCGAGTGGGCGCGCGCCTCGCTGCCGGCACTGACCTTGGTATTGGTGGGCCTGCTGCCGGTCATCGGCCTGATTCGCCGTTCGGCCCGTCGACCCGGTCACAGTCACTGAGGATGTCAGTTTGCGACCTTGCGGCTACAATGCGCGGCATTCGCGCGGCGGGTGTGAGTAACAAGAAAAGCTGACGACCCAACGTCATCGACCGCCGCCGCTTCGCCACGCCCGGAAGGAGAAACCCATGGGACAGCGCACGCTTTTGTATGACCTGCACCTGGCGCTAGGCGCCAAGACGGTCGATTTCGGTGGCTGGGACATGCCCCTGCACTATGGCTCGCAGGTCGAGGAGCACCATCAGGTGCGCAGCGATTGCGGCGTCTTCGATGTTTCTCATATGACCGTGATCGATGTCGACGGCACTGATGCCACAGTTTGGCTGCAGCGCCTGCTGGCCAACGACGTGGCCCGCCTCGACGACCCCGGCAAGGCGCTGTATAGCCCGCTGCTGAACGAACAGGGCGGGGTGATCGATGATCTGATTGTCTACCGCACTGAAACCGGCTATCGCCTGGTCACCAATGCCGCCACCCGTGCCAAGGTGCTCGATTGGCTGCAATTGCAACGCGCCGGTTTTTCCGTGGACTTCCAGGTCCGCCCTGATCTGGCCATCCTTGCCATCCAGGGGCCGCGTGCCCGCGAAAAGGTGGCGGCCCTGCTCAGCCCCGCGCGCGCTGCACTCATCCGCGAACTGCGCCCGTTCGAGGGCGTTGCCGACGGCGACTGGTTCATTGCCCGCACCGGCTATACCGGTGAGGACGGCCTGGAGATCATCTTCCCGGGCGATCAGGCGGTGGCCTTCTTCAACGACCTGGTCGGCGCCGGTATCGCCCCAAGCGGCCTGGGCGCCCGCGATACCCTGCGCCTGGAAGCCGGCATGAACCTGTACGGCCAGGACATCGACGAAAACCACACCCCGCTCACCTCCAACCTGGGCTGGAGCATCGCCTGGGAACCGGCCGAGCGCAACTTCATCGGCCGTGTCGGCCTGCTTGCGGAAATCGAGCACGGCGTGCAGGAAAAGCTGGTGGGTCTGGTGCTGGAAGAGCGCGGTGTACTGCGCGCCCATCAGGTCGTGCGTGTAGCCGGCATTGGCGAAGGGGAGATCACCAGTGGTAGTTTCTCGCCTACGCTGAGCAAGTCCATTGCGTTGGCGCGTGTGCCTATGGCTACCGGTGATCGGGCCGAGGTGGAAATTCGCGGCAAGTGGTACCCGGTGCGGGTGGTCAAACCGACCTTCGTGCGCCACGGCAAGATTCTGATCTGAACAATTTATAACCGGCGGGCGTACCGCTGAGCCAATCGAGGAATTCAAGACATGAGCAATATCCCCGCCGAACTGCGTTTTGCCGAAAGCCATGAGTGGGCTCGCCTGGAAGCCGACGGCAGTGTGACCGTGGGTATCAGCGATCACGCCCAGCAAGCCTTGGGTGATGTGGTATTCGTCGAGCTGGCTGAAGTCGGCAAAGTGTTTGGCGCTGGCGACGCTGCAGGTGTGGTGGAGTCGGTCAAGGCCGCTTCGGACATCTATGCCCCGGTCGGTGGCGAAGTGATTGCGGTCAACGAAGAGCTGGCCGATAGCCCGGAACTGCTGAACGAAGAGCCTTACGGTTCGTGGATCTTCAAATTGAAGCCAAGCAACCCGGCCGAGCTGGACAAGTTGCTGGATGCGGCTGGCTACCAGGCGCTGATTGGCGAGTAAGACCGCGTTGCTTGCTTCGCGGCTAAAGCCGCTCCTACACAGGTACAGCGCTGCATTCGAGACGGGTGCAGCCCCTGTAGGAGCGGCTTTAGCCGCGAAGAGGCCGGGCCTGCAAACAAGTTTCCCCGCACAATCGGCAATCCCTTCCTAGACTTGTAAGTTTCCATGAGGCCTGGTCTAGGAAGAGAGCGTCGTCATGTCCCAGTCGCCATCCCTGCATCAACTGCAAGAGCTCAACCCGTTTCTGCGTCGCCACCTGGGCCCCGATGCCACAGAGCAGCAGGCCATGCTCAACGCGCTGGGTATCGCCAGCCGCAACGAGCTGATCGAGCAGACCGTTCCGCCAGACATCCGCCTCAATCGCCCCCTCGACCTCCCAGCGGCACTGGACGAGCAAGCCGCCCTGGCCAAGCTCGCCGGTTACGCCGAACAGAACCAGGTCTGGACCAGCCTCATCGGCATGGGCTACCACGGCACCATCACCCCCACGGTCATCCTGCGCAACGTGCTGGAAAACCCTGGCTGGTACACCGCCTACACGCCCTACCAACCCGAAATTGCCCAAGGCCGGCTGGAGGCGCTGCTGAACTTCCAGCAAATGGTCATCGACCTCACCGGCCTGCCTCTGGCCAATGCCTCGCTGCTAGATGAAGCCACCGCTGCCGCCGAAGCCATGGCCCTGGCCAAGCGGGTGGCACGCAACAAGAGCAACGCCTTCTTTGCCGACGAGCACTGCCATCCGCAGACCCTATCGGTACTCAAGACCCGCGCCGAAGGCTTCGGCTTCGAGCTGATCGTCGATTCTGTGGATAACCTTGCCAAGCACTCGGTGTTCGGCGCCTTGCTGCAGTACCCGGACACCCACGGCGAAGTGCGCGATTTGCGCCCGCTGATCGACCAGTTGCACGGCCAACAGGCCTTGGCCTGCGTAGCCGCTGACCTGCTGAGCCTGGTGGTGTTGGCACCGCCCGGAGAGCTGGGCGCCGATGTGGTGCTGGGTTCGACCCAGCGCTTTGGTGTGCCGATGGGCTACGGCGGGCCTCACGCGGCCTATTTCGCCTGTCGCGACGACTATAAGCGGGCAATGCCGGGTCGCATCATCGGCGTGTCCCGCGATGCCCGTGGCAACACCGCATTACGGATGGCCCTGCAGACCCGCGAGCAGCATATTCGCCGCGAAAAGGCCAACTCCAACATCTGCACGGCCCAGGTGCTGTTGGCCAACATTGCCGGCTTCTACGCGGTGTACCACGGCCCGGAAGGCCTGCAACGCATCGCGCAGCGTGTGCACCGGTTGACCTTCATCCTGGCAGCCGGCCTTGAGGCCAAAGGCATCAAACGCCTCAATCAGCACTTCTTCGACACCCTTACCCTGAATGTTGGCGGTGCCCAGGCGGCCATCATTGAAAGCGCCGAGGCCGCGCACATCAATTTGCGCATTCTCGGTCGCGGGCACCTGGGGGTGAGCCTGGACGAAACCTGCACCGAACAGACGGTGCTGCGCCTGCTCGACATCTTCCTGGGGGTGGATCATGGCCTGGAAATCACCGCCCTCGACCAGCTGGCCCTGCCTGAAGGCATCCCCGCCAGCCTGGTGCGACGCACGCCATTCCTCGCCCATCCGGTGTTCAACCTGCATCACAGCGAAACAGAGATGCTGCGCTACCTCAAGCAGCTAGAGAACAAGGACCTGGCGCTGAACCAGTCGATGATACCGTTGGGCTCGTGCACCATGAAGCTCAACGCCACCAGTGAGATGATCCCCATCACCTGGCCCGGTTTTGCCCAGCTGCACCCGTTCGCCCCGGCGGCCCAGGCAGCGGGCTACAAGGCGATGATCGACGAACTGGAAAGCTGGCTGTGCGCGATCACCGGCTTCGATGCGATCTGCATGCAGCCCAACTCCGGTGCTCAGGGTGAATACGCCGGCCTGATGGCCATTACCCGCTATCACTGCAGCCGCCACCAGCCGATGCGCACGTTGTGCCTGATCCCGTCGTCGGCCCACGGCACCAACCCGGCGTCGGCACAGATGGCCGGCATGGAAGTGGTGATCGTCGATTGCGACAACGATGGCAACGTCGACCTGGCTGACCTCAAAGCCAAGGCGCATGCGGCCGGGGAGCGTCTGTCGTGCCTGATGATTACCTACCCCTCGACCCACGGCGTGTACGAAGAGGGGATACGCGAAATCTGCGATGTGGTGCACCAGTACGGCGGCCAGGTTTACATGGACGGTGCCAACCTCAACGCCCAGGTGGGCCTGGCGCGCCCCGCAGACATTGGGGCCGACGTTTCACACATGAACCTGCACAAGACGTTCTGCATTCCCCACGGCGGCGGCGGCCCGGGTATGGGGCCGATCGGTATCCGCGCGCACCTCAAGCCGTTCGTCGCCAGCCATCCGGTGGTGCCGGTGCCTGGGTTGGACCCGAACAACAGCGCGGTCAGCGCCGCGCCCTGGGGCAGCGCAAGCATCTTGCCGATCAGCTGGATGTACATCGCCATGATGGGCCCGCAGCTGGCCGACGCCAGCGAGGTGGCTATCCTTTCGGCCAACTACCTGGCCAGCCAGTTGGGCGCGGCGTTCCCGGTGCTCTACCGCGGGCGCAACCAGCGCGTGGCGCATGAATGCATCCTCGACCTGCGGCCGTTGAAAGCGCTGACAGGCATCAGCGAAGAGGACGTGGCCAAGCGCCTGATGGACTATGGCTTCCACGCACCGACCATGTCCTTCCCAGTGCCGGGCACGCTGATGGTGGAGCCGACCGAGAGTGAATCGAAGGCTGAGCTGGATCGGTTTGTCGAAGCGATGCTGGCGATTCGCGCGGAAATTGACGAAGTACAGCAGGGCAACTGGCCAGCGGAGAACAACCCGCTGAAACATGCACCGCATACCTTGGCTGATGTCTTGGGGGTATGGGACAGACCGTATAGCCTGGAGCAGGCGGTGGCCCCCAGTGCTCACGTGCGCCAGCACAAATACTGGCCGGCGGTGAACCGGGTAGACAACGTGTATGGGGACAGGAACCTGTTCTGTGCGTGTGTGCCGGTAGAGGCTTATCGCTGAGGTTGGTGTTGGATGCTTCGCGGGTGCCTGTAGGAGCGGGTTCACCCGCGAAGCAGGCGACGCAGTTACTCGGCTACCGCATTCTTGGCCAGGATGGCATTGGCCAACTCCATGTCGGAAGCCTGCATCCCTGGGTTCTCTGCCCGTGCCTCGCGCATGGCCGCTTCCAGGAACGGCCCGCGGATCGCGCCTTCGCTGGCGACGAAGCTGCTGGCGTCATCCTGCGCGGCCACTACCAGCTTGTGATCCCGCGAGGTCAGGTAGCTCGACGCCGTGGTAGCACCGGAAGTCATCACGTTACGCCAGAAGGTATCGGCCATGGCCGAGCCAAGAGGCAGCGAAAGCAAGGTAGCGGCGGCAATGGCGGTTTTGAGACGCATGTTGAAACACCTCGAAGGGTGATGGTTGAAGATGCGCGCTTGGATCTTTTCGGGCAAGGCAAGTTCCTTGAATACAAAGGACTTTTCGTCAGTTGCAGACGCGCAGCACTTCCTCGGCACGGGTCTGCCCAGCGGCCACCTTGGCCTCGCCGCAACGGCGCAGGTCAACCAGGCCATCGGCCAGCGCCTGGCGCCGCAAACAGGTCAGGTCGGCATCAGGGCCGATCAATGCGCGCAAGGTGTCGCTGGGCTCGAGCAGTTCGAATAATCCCGTGCGCCCCTGAAAACCGGTGCCGCGGCAGGCTCGGCAGGTGGCTGATGAACCTGCCTGGCAGTCGGTGCAGACAGTCCGCACCAGGCGCTGGGCCATCACCCCGATAAGCGTTGCCTTGATCAGGTAGTCGGCCACACCCAGCTCTTGCAGGCGGGTGATTGCTGCGCAGGCGTCGTTGGTATGCAGGGTCGATAGCACCAGGTGCCCGGTCAGCGCTGCCTGCACCGCCACCAGGGCGGTTTCGCGGTCGCGGATTTCGCCGATCATGATGATGTCGGGGTCTTGGCGCAGCATGGCCCTGACCGCGTTGGCAAACCCCAGGTCCAGCGCGGGCTGCACCTGCAACTGGTTGAAGGCTGGCTCCAGGCGCTCGATCGGGTCTTCGATGGTGCACAGGTTGACCTGTGGTGTGGCCAGCAGTTTGAGGCTGGTGTACAGCGTGCTGGTCTTGCCGGAGCCGGTGGGGCCGGTGACCAGGATGATGCCTTGGCGCTGACGAAGCAGGCGCTGCCATTGGGCCAGTTGCTGGCCGTGCAGGCCAAGGCGGTCGAAGCCCTCTTGCAACTGGTGCGGGTCGAACAGGCGCAACACCAGTTTCTCGCCAAATGGGGTGGGCAGGGTCGAAAGCCGCAGCTCCACTTCGCCACCACCGGGTAGGCGGCTTTGCAGCCGGCCGTCCTGCGGCCGGCGCTTCTCTGCAACGTCCATGCGGCCCAGGTGTTTCAGGCGGCTGACGAGGGCCAGGGTGACCCCGGCGGGGAAGGCGTAGACGGTGTGCAGCAGGCCATCGATACGGTAGCGCAGCTGGCCCTGTTCGCGGCGTGGTTCCAGGTGGATATCGCTGGCGCGTTGCTCGATGGCGTACTGCAACAGCCAGTCGACGATATGCACGATATGCGCGTCGTCTGCGCTGGCCTCGGTCTGGCGTTTGCCCAGCTCAAGCAATTGCTCAAGTTCCCCCAGGCTCGCCGACTGCTGGTATTGCGCGCCTTTTACCGACTGGGCCAGGCGGTGGAACGACTGCGCTGACTGACGGATCTGCTGCGGGCTGGCCAGTACGCGACGGATCGACCGGCCGAGGCTGCGGGCCAGGTCGGCCTGCCAGTCATCCTGGAAAGGCTGGGCGCTGGCGACGGTGACGCTGGAGGCATCAGCCGCGACGATGAGGATGCCGTGGCGCTGGGCGAAGGCTGGGGAGAGCAGGCCGGTGACCTGGGGCAGGTCGAGTTGCATGGGGTCGATGCGCAGGTAGGGTTGGCCGACCTTGTCGGCCAGCCATTGGCAAAGGTACTCCAGGTCCAGGGGCTGGCCGGGGTGCTGGCGGCTTTCCAGGCTGCAGGCGGCGATGTGCTCCAACGGGTGGCTAGCGGGGTGGGCAGCGGCGTGTTCGAGTACTTGCAGGGTATCGCTGGCGTGCAGGTGCTGGTCAGCGAGCAGGGCCTGGAGCACGCGCTTGAGGTCGAGTGCGGGGTTGTCGGGGGTGTGCATGGTTGGCGTCCGTGCCTGATCGGGTAGTGCTGATCAAGGCTAGCCGGGCGGCGAAAAGCGATCGGAGCTGAAGGGTTTCGGGATTTTGCTGCGTCGGTGCCGGACGCTCAGACCACTGCCAACGCCACTCGCTGCAAGTTGGTCAGGCTCACCTCACCCACACACACCAGGTTACGCAGTTTCTGTGCAATGACCTCGGCCCGGTGCCAGCTCAACCCGCCAATGCCGATTTCGATATCCAGCCAGTCATCCTGCTGGCTGACCTGCACGCTATGCGGGGTCAGGAACTGCAAGGCGAACAGGTTGAGCACCCGGCACAGGCAATCGGGCTCGGCCTCGGCCTGCAGGCGATAGTGCACGGTGCTGTGGGCGTTGTTGGCGGCCCAGGCGTCGGTACGGGGCTGTGCGTTCATACTGGTCTCCGCAAATGAGGGAGAAATTCTTGCACGTTGCTGGCGGTATTTTTTCGCTATGATTGGGTGATTTCGCCCACTTGGCGATTTTTTTTATTCAAGAAAATATGGTGTGGAGAATAAATAATGCACAGCGAGCTGGACGCCTACGACCGTCGCATCCTCGAGCTGCTGCAGGAGGACGCTTCGCTGTCCAGTGCACAGATCGCAGAGCGCGTCGGGCTGTCGCAATCGCCGTGCTGGCGGC
Organism: Pseudomonas sp. TYF_14; assembly: GCF_043105275.1. NCBI lineage: Bacteria > Pseudomonadati > Pseudomonadota > Gammaproteobacteria > Pseudomonadales > Pseudomonadaceae > Pseudomonas > Pseudomonas sp. TYF_14. Next base: position 35,996 of record NZ_JBICLK010000055.1, on the reverse strand, counting down.
GCATTCAGCGCTTGAAGGAAGAGGGGGTGATTCGTGGGCAGGTGACCTTGCTGGACCGCAAGAAGGTCGGCCTGAACACGCAGATTTTCGCCGAAGTGAAACTGAACGCCCATGGGCGCTCCAACTTTACCGAGTTCACCGAGGCGATCCGCGGGTTCCCTGAGGTGCTGGAGTGTTATGTGCTGATGGGGGCCGTGGACTTTCTGCTGCGAATCGTCACGTCGGACATCGAGGCCTACGAGCGGTTCTTCTTCGAAAAACTGTCGAACGTGCCGGGGATTCAGGAGGTGAACTCGATTGTGGCGCTTTCCGAGATCAAGTCCACCACTAGCCTGCCGCTACCGCGGTGAGGCCATTCGCGGGTAAACCCGCGCCTACACCGGCCTCACGCCTGGCGCGAACCTTTGTAGGAGCGGGTTTACCCGCGAAGCAGGCGACGCGGTATCACGCCTTGAGCAGGTGCTTCCAGCCGCGGCTCTGGTCCACCGCCCGAGCCTGTTCGATACGCGCTTCCAGCACTTCATCGCTGATGGGCTGCTCGGCCAGCTCGTGCAGCTTTTTCAGGTCGCCGTACAAGCGGTCCATTTGCGGCGCTTCCAGCACCTGGCGGGCGTGGTGCAGCCAGGCCAGAAGTTGCTCGATACGTGGCAGCTGCTCGGCCAGGTCTTCCGGGCGCTGGGTGTACAGCGGCAGCTTCAGCGCGCGGCCTTCCTCGCCCAGCAGGTGCCCCAGCCAGCTGGCCAGTTGCGCCTTGCCCTGGCGTTCGCCGCGGCCCTTGCGCTCTGCGGTCCAGGTCCGGGCCATCAGCCAGCGTGAGGTTTCCAGCGAGAACTGGCCCCAGCGTACGTCTTCCAGCTCTTCGGCAAACTGCTCGGGCGCGGCGCGACGGATGTCTTCGTCATCGTTGCCGGCCTGCACCAGCGGGCGCCAGTCCTCAAGCAAGGCATCAAGGCTGGCGCGCAGGTCGCGGGTGGTGGCGCGCGGTGCTGCCTGGCCCAGGCTGGCGGTGAGCGCGCGCAGCTCGCTCAGGCACTCGACCCAGTCCTGGAGCAGGCGCCAGTGGCCGTTGTGGCGGTACTGCTCGGCCAGGCGCTGGCTGCTGCCCAGCAGCTGCCAGGCGAGGGCGGCATAGGCGTCGTCCAGGGCCATTTCGGCGTCCAGCGCGGTGTGCGGCAGGTCCAGCTCGTAGCTGTCCGGTTCCAGCAGGCGGTAACCGCGCTCAGCCTTGCTGATGTCGCACGGCATCAGTGGCAGGCTGGCGGCCAGTTCTGCAGCCAGTTCCAGCAGTGCTTGCGGTCCACCTTCACGCAGCTCCAGCTCCAGCTCGCAGATCTCTTCCTTGCGCTTGCCGGCGATCACGAAGCCTTGGTCCAGTGCAGCCTCGATCACCACCTTGCTCTTGCCACGGCCCCAGGCGATTTCAGCGTATTCACGGCTGAAGTCGGTGGTGAACAGCGGCTTGATGGTTTTCTTGTCCAGGTTGGCCAGTTGCTCGGGCCAGCAGGTGGCGTCCAGCTTCTTCAGGTCGAGCTTGACCTTGTCCAGATTCCATTCGTACTCGTTGCGCTCTGACAGGCCAGCCACGCTCTGGCCGCGGCACTTGAGGGTTTGGATGACAGCGTCGCCATCGCGGCGCAGGCGCAGGGCGACACGGGCGGCGGACAGCTCACGCTCGGGGGTGTCGAAGTACTGGTTGAGCAGTTCACGGGTCTGCCAGCCGGACTTGTTGCGCTTTTTCAGCAGAGGGTGCTCGCGCAGGGCGGCAAGGGTCTCGCGGCTGGCGCGGAGCTTCAGTTCGGTTTCTTTGTGCATCACAGACTCGAAAGAGGGGGCGTGGTTGGCAGAGAGTCTACAGCAGTCAGCCCTCAACGGTTTATTCCAGACAGCGGATAGTCCTATGATGGGCAACGTTTCCGAGGAGTACGCGCATGCCGTTGCCGACGCTGAAAGACCAGTTTGCCGCCTTGATCGCCGCGCCTTCGGTCAGCTGTACCCAACCTGCGCTGGACCACTCCAACCGCCAGGTTATCGACCTGCTGGCCGGTTGGCTGGGCGACCTGGGTTTCAAGTGCGATATCCAGCAGGTCAGCCCCGGCAAGTTCAACCTGCTGGCCAGCCGTGGCACCGGCCCGGGAGGGCTGGTGCTGGCCGGGCACAGCGATACCGTTCCCTATGACGAACAGCTGTGGGCCAGCGACCCGCTGAAGCTGACCGAGACCGATGGCCGTTGGGTCGGCCTGGGCAGCTGCGACATGAAGGGCTTCTTCGCCCTGGTCATCGAAGCGGTCATCCCGCTGCTGGAGCACGACTTCAAGGAGCCGCTGCTGATCCTTGCCACCTGCGATGAAGAAAGCTCCATGTCCGGCGCCCGTGCCCTGGCCGAGGCCGGCCAGCCACTGGGCCGTGCAGCGATCATCGGTGAGCCTACCGGGCTGCGGCCGATCCGCATGCACAAGGGCATCCTCATGGACCGCATCGACATCCTCGGTCGCAGCGGCCATTCGTCGGACCCAAGCCTGGGCCGCAGCGCCATGGAGGCCATGCATGCGGTCATGGGCGAGCTGATGGGCCTGCGCCAGCAGTGGCAACAAACCTATAGCAACCCGCAATTCACCGTGCCGACCCCGACCATGAACTTCGGCTGCATCCACGGCGGTGACAACCCCAACCGTATCTGCGGCCAGTGCGCCCTGGAGTTCGACCTGCGGCCGCTGCCGGGCATGGACGTGGACCAGCTGCGCGCGGCCATTCGCGAAAAGCTGGTACCCGTGGCCGAGCGCCATGAGGTGCGCATCGACTATGCGCCGCTGTTCCCGGAGGTGCCGCCGTTCGAGCAGGCAGCCGATGTCGAACTGGTACAGGTCGCGGAGCGCCTGACTGGCCATCGCGCTGAAGCGGTGGCGTTCGGCACCGAAGCACCTTATCTTCAGCAACTGGGCTGCCAGACCATCGTGCTGGGCCCTGGCGACATTGCCTGTGCCCACCAGCCCGGCGAATACCTTGAAATGTCACGAATCGAGCCTACCGTGCGTCTATTGCGTGACCTGATCCGGCACTATTGCCTGCACTAAACGTCAATCGAACTGATTCGTTCCTGCCTAGAGGAGACCGCGCGTGACCGCAAGCCTGTTCCGACGATGATCCTGAACGCCCCCTGCATCGCCGTTCTCCGTCCACTTATCCACAGGCCCTGTCATGCCCGATTACGTCAACTGGCTGCGTCATGCATCCCCCTATATCAATGCCCATCGCGACTGCACCTTCGTGGTCATGCTCCCTGGCGATGGGGTGGAACACCCTAATTTCGGCAATATCGTCCACGACCTGGTGCTGCTGCACAGCCTCGGCGTGCGGCTGGTGCTGGTGCATGGCTCGCGCCCGCAGATCGAAAGCCGGCTGGCCGATCGCGGCCTGACCCCGCACTACCACCGGGGCATGCGTATTACTGATGCGGCCACCCTGGACTGCGTGATCGATGCCGTCGGCGCCCTGCGCCTGGCCATTGAAGCGCGGCTGTCGATGGACATCGCCGCTTCGCCGATGCAGGGCTCGCGCCTGCGCGTGGCCTCCGGCAACCTGGTCACCGCGCGGCCGATCGGCGTGCTCGAAGGCGTGGACTACCACCACACTGGCGAAGTACGCCGGGTCGACCGCAAGGGCATCAGCCGCCTGCTCGACGAGCGTTCCATCGTGCTGTTGTCGCCCTTGGGCTACTCGCCTACCGGGGAAATCTTCAACCTGGCCTGCGAAGACGTGGCTACCCGCGCGGCCATCGAACTGGGCGCCGACAAGTTGCTGCTGTTCGGCGCCGAGCCGGGCCTGTTGGACGCTGACGGTAGGCTGGTGCGCGAACTGCGCCCGCAGCAGGTAGCTCCGCATCTGCAGCGTCTAGGCAGCGATTACCAGGGCGAACTGCTGGATGCTGCGGCCGAGGCTTGCAAAGGCGGTGTGGCGCGCAGCCATATCGTCAGCTATGCCGAGGACGGCGCGCTGCTCACCGAGCTGTTCACACGGGGCGGTGGCGGTACGCTGGTGTCGCAGGAGCAGTTCGAAGTGGTGCGCGAGGCGACCATCGAGGACGTCGGTGGCCTGCTGGAATTGATCAGCCCGCTGGAAGAGCAGGGCATCCTGGTGCGCCGCTCGCGCGAAGTGCTGGAGCGAGAGATCGAGCAGTTCAGCGTGGTCGAGCGCGAGGGCATGATCATCGCCTGTGCGGCGCTGTACCCGATTGCCGATTCCGAAGCAGGGGAGCTGGCTTGCCTGGCTGTGAACCCGGAGTACCGCCATGGCGGGCGTGGCGATGAGCTGCTGGAACGCATCGAAAGCCGGGCACGGCAGATGGGCTTGAGTACTTTGTTCGTGCTGACTACGCGCACTGCGCACTGGTTCCGCGAGCGCGGCTTTGCGCCGAGTGGCGTGGAGCGGCTGCCGGCGGCGCGGGCTTCGCTGTACAACTACCAGCGCAATTCGAAGATTTTCGAGAAGCCCCTGTAAGCCTGGGCCGCCCTCTTCGCGCGCACGCCCGCTCCCACAGGTAAGTCACAGGCTTCAGCCTTCGAAATTACCCTGCGGGAGCGGGCGTGCCCGCGAAGAGGGCGACACCGGTCTCAAACAAAAACGCCGCCCTTGAGGGGCGGCGTTTTCGTTTACACGGTATGCAGGTACCAGTTGTACTCGAGGTCGGAGATCGAGTGCTCGAACTCTTCCAGCTCGCTTTCCTTGCACGCGACGAAGATGTCGATGTACTTCGGATCGATGTACTTGTTCAGGATCTCGCTGTCGTCCAGCTCGCGCAGGGCATCGCGCAGGTTGTTCGGCAGGCTCTGCTCCAGCTGCTCGTACGAGTTGCCTTCGATCGGCGCGCCTGGCTCGATCTTGTTGGTCAGGCCATGGTGCACGCCAGCCAGTACGGCAGCCATCATCAGGTACGGGTTGGCGTCGGCACCGGCGACGCGGTGCTCGATGCGCACGGCATCGGCCGAGCCGGTCGGTACGCGCAGCGCTACGGTGCGGTTGTCCAGGCCCCAGCTTGGCGCGTTCGGCACGTAGAACTGCGCGCCAAAGCGGCGGTACGAGTTGACGTTCGGGCAAAGGAAGGCCATGGACGCGGGCAGGGTCTCGAGCACACCGCCGACAGCGTGACGTAGCGCGGCGTTCTGCTCGGGATCCTCGCTGGTGAAGATGTTGTTGCCATCTTTGTCCAGCACGGAAATGTGCACGTGCAGGCCGTTGCCTGCCTGGCCCGGATAGGGCTTGGCCATGAAGGTGGTGTCCATTTCATGGTCGTAGGCGATGTTCTTGATCAACCGCTTGAGCAGTACCGCGTAGTCGCAGGCCTTGAGCGGGTCGGCCACGTGGTGCAGGTTGACTTCGAACTGCGCCGGGGCGCTTTCCTTGACGATGGCGTCGGCCGGGATGCCTTGTTCTTTCGCGCCTTCGAGGATGTCCTGCAGGCAGTCGGCATATTCGTCGAGGTCGTCGATCAGGTACACCTGGGTCGACTGCGGGCGTTTGCCCGAAATTGGCGAGCGTGGTGGCTGCGGGCGGCCGTTCACGTTCTCCTGGTCGATCAGGTAGAACTCCAGCTCGAATGCGGCGCAGATAGTCAGGCCCAGTTCGTCGAACTTGGTCACCACCTGACGCAGCACTTCGCGCGGGTCGGCGAAGAACGGCTCGCCTTCCAGCTCGTGCATGGTCATCAGCAGCTGGGCGGTGGGGCGCTTTTGCCATGGCTCGTTACAGAGCGTGTCGGGGATTGGATAGCAGATGCGGTCAGCATCGCCGATGTCCAGGCCCAGCCCGGTGCTTTCGACGGTGGAACCGTTGATGTCCAGGGCAAAGAGGGAGGCCGGCAGATTGATGCCTTTCTCGTAAACCTTGTGGAGGCTGGTGCGCTCTATGCGCTTGCCACGCACCACACCATTCATATCTGCAATCAGAAGGTCAACGTAGAGAACCTCAGGATGTTCCTTAAGGAACGCGTTCGCTTCGTTAAGCTGAACGGCACGCGGGGGTACCGACATGATGCAACACCTTTGTTGTTAAAAATATCAATCAAGGGGGGCTTGCAAGACCAGTCAATCGAAAAGAGATACTGATGTCAAGCCGACCCCATGATGCCCTGAAATGGCACATCTACGGCAGATTTGCTGCATATCGGGGCAATCCATTATCCGCTATTTCCCGGGTAAAGGGCTATCTCCGGTGCGCCGTGTTTTATTTTTTACGGAGGTGTTGTGTAAAAAAATGAACAAGGCTAAGCTCGGTTTCAACCCAAAACACAATAATACGAGGGTCACATGGTCCGCTTGCCGCGACCTGAAAGCATTGCCTGCGCAGTGCCATCGGGTACCTCCGTCGTTTTTGCAAGCTTCGTCAATGGCGTGGTCGCCCTGGCCGCAATAATTGACGTTTCGCGTTCCCGGACCGGTCCTCGCAGCGGCTTGCCGCCTTTCGCTTCACCTTCCTGCCTTTTGAACTCATTACGGACACAGCTGATTTCAGTGTATCCACTGTGGCTCTGCGCGTGGGTTTTTGCTTTAGCAATCGACTCCATCCAGAATCAAGTCGCGGACCACCTTACCTCCTGAGGTATTTATGAGTAACAACCTCGACCAGCTCACCGATTGGTTGAAAGAGCACAAGATCACCGAAGTCGAATGCATGATCAGCGACCTGACCGGCATCACGCGCGGCAAGATTTCGCCAACCAACAAATTCATCGCTGAAAAAGGCATGCGGCTGCCCGAGAGCGTGCTGCTGCAGACCGTGACCGGCGACTACGTCGACGACGACATCTATTACGAACTGCTCGACCCGGCAGACATCGACATGATCTGCCGCCCTGATGAGAACGCTGTGTTCCTCGTGCCGTGGGCCATCGAGCCGACCGCACAGGTCATCCACGACACCTACGACAAGAAGGGCAACCCGGTCGAACTGTCGCCGCGCAACGTGCTGAAGAAAGTGCTCAAGCTATACGCCGACAAGGGCTGGCAGCCGATCGTCGCCCCCGAGATGGAGTTCTACCTGACCAAGCGCAGCGAAGACCCGGACTTTCCGCTGCAGCCCCCGGTAGGCCGTTCCGGTCGCCCGGAAACCGGTCGTCAGTCGTTCTCGATCGAAGCTGCCAACGAATTCGACCCGCTGTTCGAAGACGTCTACGACTGGTGCGAGCTGCAGCAGCTGGACCTCGACACGCTGATCCACGAAGACGGCACGGCGCAGATGGAAATCAACTTCCGTCACGGCGACGCCCTGCACCTGGCCGACCAGATCCTGGTGTTCAAGCGCACCATGCGCGAGGCGGCGCTCAAGCACAACGTGGCTGCCACCTTCATGGCCAAACCGATGACCGGCGAGCCGGGCAGTGCCATGCACCTGCACCAGAGTGTGGTCGACGTGGCCACCGGCAAGAACATCTTCAGCAATGAAGACGGCAGCATGAGCGCGCTGTTCCTCAACCACATCGGCGGCCTGCAGAAGTTCATCCCCGAGGCGCTGCCGCTGTTCGCGCCCAACGTCAACTCGTTCCGCCGCTTCCTGCCCGACACTTCGGCGCCGGTGAACGTGGAGTGGGGCGAAGAAAACCGCACCGTCGGCCTGCGCGTACCGGATGCCGGCCCGCAAAGCCGGCGCGTCGAGAACCGCCTGCCGGGCGCCGACGCCAACCCGTACCTGGCCATCGCCGCCAGCCTGCTGTGTGGCTACATCGGCATGGTCGAAGGTATCGAGGCCAGCGCGCCAGTGCAGGGCCGTGGCTACGAACGCCGCAACCTGCGCCTGCCCCTGACCATCGAGGACGCCTTGGAACGCATGGAAAACAGCCGTGCGCTGGTGCAGTACCTGGGCAAGAAATTCATCACCGGGTATGTCGCTACCAAGCGCGCCGAGCATGAAAACTTCAAGCGCGTCATCAGTTCGTGGGAGCGTGAGTTCCTGCTGTTCGCTGTCTGATCAACCCTGGTGCCGCAGGAGCGCGGCGGTCCAATAACGGAGAAGCACATGAGCGTCAACAACCCGCAAACCCGTGAATGGCAAACCCTGAGCGGGGAGCATCACCTCGCACCTTTCAGTGACTACAAGCAGCTGAAGGAGAAGGGGCCGCGCATCATCACCAAGGCCCAGGGTGTGCATTTGTGGGATAGCGAGGGACACAAGATCCTCGACGGCATGGCCGGTCTATGGTGCGTGGCGGTCGGCTACGGACGTGAAGAGCTGGTGCAGGCGGCGGAAAAACAGATGCGCGAGCTGCCGTACTACAACCTGTTCTTCCAGACCGCTCACCCGCCTGCGCTCGAGCTGGCCAAGGCGATCACCGACGTGGCGCCGAAAGGTATGACCCATGTGTTCTTCACCGGCTCCGGCTCCGAAGGCAACGACACTGTGCTGCGCATGGTGCGTCACTACTGGGCGCTGAAGGGCAAACCGCACAAGCAGACCATCATCGGCCGCATCAACGGTTACCACGGCTCCACCTTCGCCGGTGCATGCCTGGGCGGTATGAGCGGCATGCACGAGCAGGGTGGCCTGCCGATCCCGGGCATCGTGCACATCCCTCAGCCGTACTGGTTCGGCGAGGGAGGCGACATGACCCCTGACGAATTCGGTGTCTGGGCCGCCGAGCAGTTGGAGAAGAAGATCCTCGAAGTCGGCGAAGACAACGTCGCGGCCTTCATCGCCGAGCCGATCCAGGGCGCTGGTGGCGTGATCATCCCGCCGGAAACCTACTGGCCGAAGGTGAAGGAGATCCTCGCCAGGTACGACATCCTGTTCGTCGCCGACGAGGTGATCTGCGGCTTCGGCCGTACCGGCGAGTGGTTCGGCTCGGACTACTACGACCTCAAGCCCGACCTGATGACCATCGCGAAAGGCCTGACCTCCGGTTACATCCCCATGGGCGGTGTGATCGTGCGTGACACCGTGGCCAAGGTGATCAGCGAAGGCGGCGACTTCAACCACGGTTTCACCTACTCCGGCCACCCGGTGGCGGCCGCGGTGGGCCTGGAAAACCTGCGCATTCTGCGTGACGAGAAAATTGTCGAGAAGGCGCGCACGGAAGCGGCACCGTATTTGCAAAAGCGTTTGCGCGAGCTGCAAGACCATCCACTGGTGGGTGAAGTGCGCGGCCTGGGCATGCTGGGAGCGATCGAGCTGGTCAAGGACAAGGCAACCCGCAGCCGTTACGAGGGCAATGGCGTTGGCATGATCTGTCGCACCTTCTGCTTCGAGAACGGCCTGATCATGCGTGCGGTGGGTGACACCATGATCATCGCGCCGCCGCTGGTAATCAGCCATGCGGAGATCGACGAACTGGTGGAAAAGGCGCGCAAGTGCCTGGACCTGACCCTTGAGGCGATTCAATAAGCGTTTGCTAGGCTAGCGTTGTGACATTAAGTCGTTACATGGCCCTGCTTTCCTTGATACAGGGCCTTGTAACTTGCCAGACTAGCGACTGTTTCAGTCGCCGCGCGCTCTGCACCGTGGGTTCTGGCTGCTGGACAGTTGCTAAATAAAAATTCTGGAGCATTACGCATGAATAAAATGGGCAAGACGTTGCTGGCCGCCGCCCTGATGGGTGCCATGGCCTCCGCTGTTCAGGCTGAAGACAAAGTGTTGAACGTCTATAACTGGTCTGACTACATCGCTCCGGACACCATCGCCAAGTTCGAGAAGCAGACAGGGATCAAGGTCAAGTACGACGTCTTCGACAGCAACGAAACCCTGGAAGCCAAGCTGCTGGCAGGCAAGTCGGGCTATGACATCGTCGTGCCTTCGAACAATTTCCTGGCCAAGCAGATCAAGGCGGGCGTGTACGAGGAGCTGGACCGTTCCAAGCTGCCGAACTGGAAGAACCTCGATCCTGACCTGCTCAAGGCCGTTGGCGATGCCAGCGACAAGGACAACAAGCATGCCTTCCCTTATATGTGGGGCTCGATCGGCATCGGCTACAACCCGGAGAAGGTCAAGGCTGCGCTGGGCGTGGACAAGATCGATTCGTGGGACGTGGTGTTCAAGCCTGAGAACATCGCCAAGCTCAAGAGCTGCGGCGTGAGCTTCCTCGACGCCCCGACCGAAATGCTCCCGGCTGCGCTGCACTACCTCGGCAAGCCGACCGACAGCACCAAGAAAGAAGACCTGAAGGCCGCCGAGGACCTGTTCCTCAAGATCCGTCCTTCGATCACCTACTTCCACTCGTCCAAGTACATCGGCGACATGGCCAACGGCAACATCTGTGTAGCCGTCGGTTACTCGGGTGACCTGGAGCAGTCCAAGGCCCGTGCCCATGAAGCGGGCGACAAGGTCAAAGTGGACTACGTCATTCCGAAGGAAGGTGCCGGTACTTTCTACGACATGGTCGCCATCCCGAAAGATGCCGAACATAAAGACGCTGCCTACCAGTTCATGAACTTCCTGATGCAGCCGGAAATCATGGCTGAAATCACCAACGCCGTGCGCTTCCCGAACGGTAACGCTGCTGCCACCCTGTTCGTGGACAAAGACATCACCAGCGACCCAAGCATCTACCCGCCTGCCGAAGTGAAGAAGCAGCTGTACGCGATCGCTGCGCCTGACGCTTCTGTGCAGCGAGTGATCACCCGCAGCTGGACGAAGATCAAGTCGGGCAAGTAAGCCCGATGCGACAGCTCTGGGCCGGGTTTTTCGGCCCAGAGCCATTGAAAGGTAATTGATGATTGCGGCATCGAAGCTGCGAAGTTAAGTTGCGCGCCGGTTTTGCGTGTGCGGCAGCATTGTCGCTACCCAGGCACTGATTGTGAGGACCCCCACTTGTCTATTTCTGTATTCCGCAAGGCCTTGATGGCTGGCGCGGGCCTGACGCTGGCATGCAGCGTCCAAGCGGCGCCGACGGTGCACTTCTATAACTGGTCCGACTACATCGGCCCCACCACACTCGCGGACTTCGAGAAAGCCACGGGCATCAAGCCTGTGCAAGATGTGTTCGACTCCAACGAAACCCTGGAAGGCAAGCTGCTGGCCGGTAACACCGGCTATGACGTGGTGGTGCCGTCCAACCATTTCCTCGGCAAGCAGATCAAGGCGGGCGCCTTCCAGAAGCTCGACAAGAACCTGCTGCCCAACTATTCCAATCTCGACCCGGCGTTGATGAAGCGCCTGGAAAAGAACGACCCGGGCAACCAGTACGCGGTGCCTTACCTGTGGGGTACCAACGGCATCGGTTACAACGTCGACAAGGTCAAGGCCGCGCTGGGCGTGGACACCATCGACTCCTGGGCCGTGCTGTTCGAACCCGAAAACATGAAGAAGCTCTCCAAGTGCGGTGTGGCCTTCCTCGACTCGGCGGACGAAATGCTGCCAGCGGTGCTCAACTACATGGGCCTCAACCCGAACAGCACCGACCCCAAGGATTACGCCAAGGCCGAGCAGAAGCTGCTGGCCGTGCGCCCGTACGTGACCTACTTCCACTCGTCCAAGTACATCACCGACCTGGCCAATGGCGACATCTGCGTCGCGGCAGGTTTCTCGGGTGATGTATTCCAGGCCAAGGCCCGCGCTGAAGAAGCGAAGAAGGGTGTGAACCTGGCCTACGCCATTCCCAAGGAAGGCGGCAACCTCTGGTTCGACGTGCTGGCGATCCCCAAGGACGCCAAGAACGTCAAAGAGGCGCATGCCTTCATCAACTATTTGCTGAAACCTGAGGTTATCGCCCAGGTCAGTGATTACGTCGGTTACGCCAACCCGAACCCCAAGGCTGGCGCCCTGATGGACCAGGCCGTAAGGACTGACGCCGCGGTTTACCCACCGCAGGAAGTGCTGGACAAGATGTTCGTGAACTCAGAGTTGCCACCCAAGGTGCAACGGCTGATGACCCGCAGCTGGACCAAGGTCAAGTCGGGCAAGTAAAAAATCCAGACCCGCGACGGCGCCGTAGAACAGGCCACGCGGGCACAAAAATCTTGTTGGGAGTTTCACTCATGGCAGTTGCCTCCGGTGCCTATAAAAAAGCCCTCGAGGGTGGCCAGCAACCCAAGCAGGTGCTGGTCAAGATCGACCGGGTCACGAAAAAGTTCGACGAAACGGTAGCCGTGGACGATGTGTCCCTGGAAATCCGCAAGGGTGAGATCTTCGCCCTGCTGGGCGGCTCCGGTTCCGGCAAGTCCACCTTGCTGCGCATGCTGGCCGGCTTCGAGCGCCCGTCCGAAGGGCGGATCTTCCTCGATGGCGTCGACATCACCGACATGCCGCCCTACGAGCGGCCAATCAACATGATGTTCCAGTCCTACGCACTGTTCCCGCACATGACCGTGGCGCAGAACATCGCCTTCGGCCTGCAGCAGGACAAGATGCCCAAGGCCGAGATCGATGCCCGCGTGGCCGAGATGCTCAAGCTGGTGCACATGACCCAGTACGCCAAGCGCAAGCCGCACCAGTTGTCGGGCGGCCAGCGTCAGCGTGTGGCGTTGGCCCGCTCGCTGGCCAAGCGCCCTAAACTGCTGCTGCTCGACGAGCCAATGGGTGCACTGGACAAGAAACTGCGTTCGCAGATGCAGCTGGAGCTGGTCGAGATCATCGAGCGCGTGGGTGTAACCTGCGTGATGGTGACCCACGACCAGGAAGAGGCCATGACCATGGCCCAGCGCATCGCCATCATGCACCTGGGCTGGATCGCCCAGATCGGCTCGCCAGTGGACATCTACGAGACACCTACCAGCCGCCTGGTGTGCGAGTTCATCGGTAACGTCAACCTGTTCGAAGGTGACGTGGTCGACGACGCCGAAGGCTACGCGATCATTGCCAGCCCGGAGCTGGAGCGCAAGATCTACGTGGGCCACGGCATCACCACCTCGGTGGAAGACAAGCACATCACCTACGCCCTGCGCCCGGAAAAGATGCTGGTCACCACCCAGCAGCCAACCTGCGAGCACAACTGGTCGCGCGGCAAGATCCACGACATCGCCTACCTGGGCGGCCACTCGGTGTTCTATGTCGAGCTGCCGAGCGGCAAGGTCGTCCAGTCGTTCGTTGCCAACGCCGAGCGCCAAGGTACCCGTCCTACCTGGGGCGATGAAGTGTACGTATGGTGGGAAGACGACAGCGGCGTGGTACTGCGGTCATGAAACTGCGCAAGCTCAAGCGAGCCTTCCAGCGTCTGGTCCCGGAGGGGCGGCACTTGGTGATCGGCGTGCCGTTCATCTGGCTGTTCCTGTTCTTCATGCTGCCGTTCTTCATCGTCCTGAAGATCAGTTTTGCCGAAGCTGACGTGGCAATTCCGCCGTATACCGAGATCTACACCTACGTCGAAGACAAGATCCAGCTGGTCCTCAACCTGGCCAACTACGGGCTGTTGACCGAGGATGAGCTGTACCTCTCGGCCTATCTGGGTTCGCTGAAGATGGCGTTCTTCAGCACCCTGCTGTGCCTGCTGATCGGCTTCCCGATGGCCTACGCCATTGCCAACGCCAAGAAGGAGACCCAGACGGTCCTGCTGTTGCTGATCATGATGCCAACCTGGACCGCGATCCTGATCCGCGTCTATGCCTGGATGGGTATCCTCAGCAACAACGGCCTGCTCAACGGTTTCCTCCTGTGGACCGGCTTGATCGACCAGCCGTTGCAGATCCTCAACACCAACCTGGCGGTGTACATCGGCGTGGTCTATTCGTACCTGCCGTTCATGATCCTGCCGCTGTTCGCCAACCTGGTTAAGCATGATCCGAGCCTGCTCGAAGCTGCCTCCGACCTGGGTTCGAGCACCTTCAACAGCTTCTGGAAGATCACGGTACCGTTGTCGAAGAACGGCATCATCGCCGGCTGCATGCTGGTGTTCATCCCGGTGGTGGGCGAGTTCGTGATCCCGGAACTGCTGGGTGGCCCGGAAACCCTGATGATCGGTAAAGTGCTGTGGCAGGAGTTCTTCAACAACCGTGACTGGCCGGTGGCATCCGCCCTGGCGGTGGTGATGCTGGCAATCCTGATCGTGCCGATCCTGCTGTTCAACCGTAGCCAGGCCAAAGAGATGGAGGGCCGCGCATGAAACGCTTCAGTTTCTCCAAGCTGATGCTGGTGCTCGGCTTGCTGTTCATCTACCTGCCGATGCTGATCCTGGTGATCTACTCGTTCAACGCCTCCAAACTGGTGACGGTGTGGGGCGGCTGGTCGATCAAATGGTACGTCGGCCTGCTCGACAACTCCCAGCTGATGGGTTCGGTGATGCGCTCGCTGGAAATCGCTTGCTACACGGCGGTGGCGGCAGTGGCGCTGGGTACCCTGGCGGCCTTCGTGCTGACCCGCGTCACCCGCTTCAAGGGCCGCACGCTGTTCGGTGGCCTGGTCACTGCGCCGCTGGTAATGCCCGAAGTGATCACCGGTCTGTCGCTGTTGCTGCTGTTCGTGGCCATGGCGCAGATGATCGGCTGGCCTCAGGAGCGGGGTATCGTCACCATCTGGATCGCCCATACAACGTTCTGTGCGGCGTATGTGGCGGTGGTGGTGTCGGCTCGCCTGCGTGAGCTGGACCTGTCGATCGAGGAAGCGGCGATGGACCTGGGTGCCAAGCCGTGGAAGGTGTTCTTCCTGATCACCATCCCGATGATCGCGCCATCGCTGGCGGCGGGCGGCATGATGTCGTTTGCCCTGTCGCTGGACGACCTGGTATTGGCCAGCTTCGTCTCTGGGCCTGGCTCGACCACCTTGCCGATGGAAGTGTTCTCGGCGGTGCGCCTGGGTGTGAAGCCTGAGATCAACGCCGTGGCCAGCCTGATCTTGCTGTCGGTATCGCTGGTGACCTTCTTCGTCTGGTACTTCAGCCGCCAGGCCGAAGAGCGTCGTCGCAAGGCGATTCAGCAGGCGATCGAAGAGGGTGCTGCAGCCAACGCTTCGCAGCCGCAGGTCAAGCGCCCGGCGCAGGTGGCTGCGTCGGCCTGACCTGGCCCTTTCGCGGGCACGCCCGCTCCCACAGGGACCTCACAGCCTTCAGGGTTGTGGTGAGCCCTGTGGGAGCGGGCATGCCCGCGAAGGCTCCAGCACCGATTCAAAGCCATACCGCATCCCAATGTGGATAGTCCCTGATACTTCTGACCAATCCAGCCCTCAAGGGATTGGCAACAATGTACCGGGCTACATGAACCACACACTCTTCCTGCCGCAGCGCATGGTCCTGGTAACCCGGTTGCCATATCGGCTTGTGCCCGACACCGGCCTTGCGCAAGGCAATCGCTGTGCGTGATTTGAACTTGCGCATCAACGTTCCCAATGTCACTTCTTTCAGCTCAATCAGCCAATGCAGATGGTCCGGCATCACTACCCAGGCCAACGATTGGCAGTCCTGAATGTCATCTGAGGCCCGAAGGTGTTTGACCACCAGACGGGCATGGTGGAAGTCGCGGAACAGTGGTTTGCGTTGATGCGTGATGGTGGTCAGCTGTAGAGCCTGCCGGGCTCGGAGAAGCGCCCACGGCGCAATCGGTGGCATTCGGCTAACGGCATTTTGATCTTCCTTGAATGTGAGCCTCCCTGTGAAAGGTAGCGGTTGGAACGGGGATGGCCGATGCCTGATGGTTTCTGGATATGGCAGATACTGATACATGGCTGTGGAGGCCTCTTCGCGGGCTCGCCCGCGAAGAGGCCCCCGCAGGCACCAAAAATGCCAGCATGGCCCCCGTCAGTGATGTTTATCGAACCCTGAACTACGCTCACAGTCGCATCCCACAAATCATTTGTGCACAAGCAAGGAGCCAGCATGGCGTTGATGCGTCCGCTGTCGGTTGTCTGCCTGGGGCTGTTGTACATGCTCACCGGCTGTAGCAAGGAAGAGGTCCCCGAGACACTGCCTCGGGTGGGTGTGCAGCAGGTACAACCCACCGATTTCGCTGCCAGGGTCACTTTGACCGGCGACGTGCAGGCGCGGGTGCAGACCGATTTGTCATTCCGCGTCGGCGGCAAGATCATTTCGCGTAGCGTCGACGTGGGCGATCACGTCAAGGCCAACCAGGTGCTCGCCCGGCTTGACCCGAAAGACCTGCAGAACAATGTCGACTCGGCCAAGGCCGAGGTATTCGCCGCGCAGGCGCGGGTCACCCAGACCAGTGCGGCCTTCGTGCGCCAGCAAAAACTGCTGCCCAAGGGCTACACCAGCCAGAGCGAGTACGATGCTGCCGAGGCCGCGCTGCGCAGCAATCAGAGCGCACTCAAGGCCGCCCAGGCGCAACTGGCCAATGCCAACGAGCAACTCAGCTACACCGCACTGGTCTCCGAGGCCGCCGGGGTGATCACCGAGCGTCAGGCCGAGGTTGGCCAGGTGGTGCAGGCGACCATGCCGATCTTCAGCCTGGCCGTCGATGGCGACCGCGATGCGGTGTTCAACGTCTACGAGTCGCTGCTGGTGGCGCCGCCCAGCGATGCCGGGGTAGTCGTGAGCCTGCTGGACGATCCCAAGGTCCAGGCCCATGGCTTCGTACGTGAAATCACCCCCACGGTGTCGGCGCAAAGCGGCACCGTACAGGTCAAGGTAGGGCTCAAGGACGTGCCGCCCGGGATGCAGTTGGGGGCACCGGTTACTGCCACCACCAACGCCCAGGGCCGGCCCAGCATCGAGCTGCCATGGTCGGCACTGACCAAGGCCTTGCATGAGCCTGCCGTGTGGGTGGTGGGCGAGGGCGACAAGGTGGAACTGCGCAAGGTCGAAATCCGCCGTTACCTCACCGGCAAGATCGTGGTCGCCAGCGGCCTGAAAGGCGGCGAGACCGTAGTGGTCAACGGCGGCCAGTTGCTGCACCCCGGCATGCAGGTACTGAAGGTCGACGCCAAGGGCCCGGGGGGTGAGCTATGAAGCGTCTGTTGCTGATGCTCTCGGCCGCTGTGCTGCTGGTCGGTTGCACTAGTGAAGAAGAGGCACCAGAGGTGATCCGGCCAGTGCTGTCGGTCAAGGTCGAACCTCAGGTGCAGTCGCAGCTGGGCCGCTTCGCCGGCAGTATCCAGGCGCGCTTCGAAAGCACCTTGGGCTTCCGGGTTTCCGGGCGCATTGCCCGACGCTGGCTGGACGTGGGCGCCCAGGTGAAGCCGGGCGACACCTTGGCCACCCTGGACCCGACCGACCAGCAGAACCAGTTGCGCGCCGCCGAAGGCGATCTGGCCAAGGTGCAGGCACAGTGGATCAACGCCCAGGCCGATGCCCGTCGCCAGCAGCAGTTGTATGACCGTGGGGTAGGCGCCCAGGCACAGCTGGATATCGCCCAGACCAACCTGAAAACCACCAGTGCGGCGTTGGAGCAGGCGCGCTCCGCCGTCAGCCAGGCCCGTGACCAGCTTGACTACAGCACCCTGCGTGCAGACCACGCTGCCGTGATTACCGCGTGGCAGGCCGAAGCCGGGCAAACCGTTACCGCCGGGCAAGCCGTGGTGACCCTGGCCCGGCCGGACGTGAAGGAGGCGGTAATCGACCTGCCGATCGGCCTGGCCGAGCAGTTGAGCAAAGGCCTGACCTTCACCGTTGCCTCGCAACTGGACCCGACCATCAACACCACGGCCAGCCTGCGTGAACTGGAGCCCCAGGCTGATGCTACCACCCGTACCCGCCGCGCTCGCCTGACCCTGGCCAGCACACCGGCGGCCTTTCACCTCGGCACCGCCATCAGTGTGACCCTTAGCTCGGAAGTGTCCCCGCGCAGCGAACTGCCCTTGAGTGCCTTGCTCGAGCGTGATGGCAAGACCCAGGTGTGGGTGATCGATACGCAGAACAAGACCGTGGCCACCCGTGACGTGGCGCTGATCGACCGCACCGCTGACAGCATCGTGCTGAGCGCCGGTGTGCAGCCCGGTGAGCGCGTGGTCACCGCCGGCGTCAACAGCCTCAAGCCTGGCCAGAAGGTCACCTTCGACGAGGATGCGCAATGAAAGGAAGCTTCAACCTGTCCGACTGGGCACTCAAGCATCAATCGTTCGTCTGGTACCTGATGTTCGTTAGCCTGTTGATGGGGATTTTTTCCTACTTCAACCTGGGCCGCGAGGAAGACCCGTCGTTCACCATCAAGACCATGGTCATCCAGACCCGGTGGCCCGGTGCGACCCAGGACGAAACCCTGTACCAGGTTACCGACCGCATCGAGAAGAAGCTCGAAGAACTCGACTCGCTCGACTACACCAAAAGCTACACCCGCCCTGGCGAATCCACGGTCTACGTGTACCTTCGCGATACCACCAAGGCCAAGGACATTCCGGATATCTGGTACCAGGTGCGCAAGAAAATCCAGGATATTCGTGGCGAATTTCCCGCCGGTATCCAGGGGCCGGGCTTCAACGACGAATTCGGTGATGTATTCGGCTCGATCTATGCCTTTACCGCTGACGGCCTGACCCTGCGCCAACTGCGGGACTACGTGGAACAGGCACGGGCCGAGGTCCGCGATGTACCCAACATCGGCAAGATCGAGCTGGTCGGCACCCAGGACGAAGTGCTGTACCTGAACTTCTCCACCCGCAAGCTGGCAGCCCTGGGCATTGACCAGCGCCAGGTGATGCAGGCACTTCAAGCGCAGAACGCGGTAACGCCGGCCGGCATGATCGAGGCCGGCCCGGAGCGCATCTCGGTGCGTACGTCCGGGCAGTTTGCCTCGGAAAAAGACCTGCAAACCGTCAACTTGAGGATCAACGACCGCTTCTTCCGCCTGGCCGATATCGCCGACATCGAGCGCGGCTACGTCGACCCGCCTTCGCCAATGTTCCGTTACAACGGCCAGACAGCCATTGGCCTCGCCATCGGCATGAAGGCCGGCGGCAACATCCAGGTGTTCGGTGCGGCGTTGAAAAAGCGCATGGACCAGGTGGTCCAGGACCTGCCGGTGGGTGTCGGTGTACACACCGTTTCTGACCAGGCCGTGGTGGTCAAGCAGGCGGTAGGCGGTTTCACCAGCGCACTGTTCGAAGCGGTGGTGATCGTGCTGGCCGTGAGCTTTGTCAGTCTTGGCGTGCGCGCCGGGCTGGTGGTGGCCTGCTCGATCCCACTGGTGCTGGCCATGGTGTTCGTGTTCATGGAGTACAGCGGCATCACCATGCAGCGGATCTCGCTGGGTGCGCTGATCATTGCGCTAGGCCTGCTGGTGGACGATGCGATGATTACCGTGGAGGTGATGGTCACGCGGCTGGAAATGGGTGAAAGCAAGGAGCAGGCGGCGACGTTCGCCTACACCTCCACAGCCTTCCCCATGCTTACCGGCACCTTGGTGACCGTGGCCGGGTTCGTGCCTATCGGCCTCAACGCCAGTTCTGCGGGTGAATACACCTTCACCCTGTTCGCGGTGATTGCCGTGGCCCTGATCGTGTCGTGGGTGGTGGCTGTGTTCTTCGCGCCGGTGCTTGGCGTGCATATTCTCAAAGGCGACAAGCTCAAGGCTCACGAGGCTGAGCCTGGCCGGGTCGGGCGGGCATTTGAAGGCGGGTTGCTGTGGTGCATGCGCAACCGCTGGTTGACCATCATCGGCACCGTGGTGCTGTTCGCCCTGGCGATCTTCTGCATGCGTTTTGTGCAGAACCAGTTCTTCCCGTCCTCGGACCGCCCGGAAATTCTCGTCGACCTCAACCTGCCGCAGAACGCTTCGATCGAGGAGACGCGCAAGGTGGTCGACCGTTTCGAGGCGCGGATCAAGGACGACCCGGACCTGGTGCACTGGAGTACCTACATCGGCCAGGGCGCGATCCGCTTCTACCTGCCCCTCGATCAGCAGTTGCAGAACCCTTACTACGCGCAGCTGGTGATTGTCAGCAAGGGCTTCGAAGAGCGTCAGGCCATGATGGACCGCCTGCAGAAGATCCTGCATGAAGAATTCGTCGGCGTCGGCACCAACGTGCAATCGCTGGAGATGGGCCCGCCGGTGGGCCGGCCGATTCAGTACCGGGTCAGCGGTGCCGACATCGACCAGGTGCGCAAACACGCCATCGAGCTGGCCACCTTGCTCGACCAGAACGAGCACATCGGCGAGATGATCTACGACTGGAACGAGCCGGGTAAGGTGCTGCGCGTGGAAATTGCCCAGGACAAGGCACGCCAGCTGGGGCTGTCGTCCGAAGATGTTGCCAATGTGATGAACAGCATCGTAAGTGGCGTGCAGATCACCCAGGTCAACGACAATATCTACCTGGTCGATGTGGTCGCCCGCGCCGAAGACAGCGAGCGTGGCTCACCTGATACGCTGCAGAACCTGCAAATTCTTACCCCTAACGGCACGTCGATCCCGCTGCTGTCGTTCGCCACCGTGCGCTACGAACTGGAACAGCCGCTGGTGTGGCGCCGCGACCGCAAGCCGACCATCACCATCAAGGCCTCGGTCAATGGCGAGATCCAGCCCACTGACCTGGTGGCCCAGCTGAAGCCGAAAATCGACGAATTCGCCAGCAAGTTGCCGGTAGGCTTCGAAGTGGCTACCGGCGGTACGGTGGAGGAGAGTGCCAAGGCGCAAGGGCCGATCCGCAAGGTTATCCCGCTGATGCTGTTCCTGATGGCGACCTTCCTGATGATCCAGTTGCACAGCGTGCAGAAGCTGTTTCTGGTGGTCAGCGTGGCGCCGTTGGGGCTGATCGGGGTGGTGCTGGCGCTGGTGCCTACGGGTACGCCGATGGGCTTTGTGGCGATCCTCGGCATCCTCGCGCTGGCGGGCATCATCATTCGTAACTCGGTGATTCTGGTGACCCAGATAGACGAGTTCGAAGCCCAGGGCTTGTCGCCGTGGGATGCGGTGGTGGAGGCCACCAACCACCGACGCCGGCCGATCCTGCTGACCGCGGCGGCGGCGAGCCTGGGCATGATCCCGATTGCACGCGAGGTGTTCTGGGGCCCCATGGCCTACGCCATGATTGGCGGGATCATCGTGGCGACCTTGCTGACGCTGCTGTTCCTGCCGGCGCTGTACGTGGCCTGGTACAAGATCCGCGAGCCGCAGAAACACGCCTGAAGGCCCATATGGCCCCTGGTAGGAGCGGGTTTACCCGCGAATGCGATGGTGCATCGACCACCGTATTCGCGGGTAAACCCGCTCCTACCAGAGGCGTGTTCTCTTAAATGGTTATATAAAAATTCTTAAACAGTATTTTTAAGAATAATCCCGCCTCACTACTATTGCCCTCAAGCCAGGCGCAAAACCCCTTCAAACCTCTGCCCGGCGCCCTCACTCCAAGGAGAACGAGCATGAGTGCATCTCTGCGTAGCATCGACGGTCAGGACGAAGCCACCATCTTGCGTGAAATCCAGAGCGCCCTGCGCGACCTGCGTTTCGGTGCGGTGGAGATCACCGTGCACAACGCTCAGGTCGTACAGATCGAGCGCAAGGAGAAGTTCCGCCTGCAACAGCCCGGCAACAAGCCCGGCTGATCGGCGCCACAACATCCAAAACTAGAAAAATGCCAATCGGGAGCTTCACCATGTCCATCCGCCGTTATGCGCTCGCCGCCCTGGCCAGTGCTGTTTTTGCCGGTTCCGCCATCGCCAAGGACTACGAACTGCTCAACGTGTCCTATGACCCGACCCGTGAGCTGTACCAGCAGTACAACGCCGAGTTCATCAAACACTGGCAACAGGCCCACCCGGGTGACAAGGTGAAAATCCAGCAATCCCATGGGGGGTCGGGCAAGCAGGCCCGTGCGGTGATCGACGGCCTGCGCGCCGACGTGGTGACCCTGGCCCTGGCCGGTGACATCGACGAAGTGGCCAAGCTTGGCAAGACCCTGCCCGAGAACTGGCAGACCCGCCTGCCTGACGCCAGCACCCCGTACACCTCGACCATCGTGTTCCTGGTGCGCAAGGGCAACCCGAAAGGCATCAAGGACTGGGGCGACCTGATCAAGAAGGACGTGTCGGTCATCACCCCGAACCCGAAAACCTCCGGCGGTGCGCGCTGGAACTTCCTCGCAGCGTGGGCGTACGGCCTGAAGGTTGGCGGTAGCGAAGAGAAGGCCAAGGCCTATGTGCAGGAGCTGTTCAAGCATGTACCGGTGCTGGATACCGGCGCCCGTGGTTCGACCATCACCTTCGTCAACAATGGCCAGGGCGACGTGTTGCTGGCCTGGGAAAACGAAGCCTTCCTGGCCCTGAAGGAAGACGGTGGTGCCGACAAGTTCGAGATCGTCGTGCCGTCGCTGTCGATCCTGGCCGAGCCGCCAGTGGCCGTGGTCGACAAGAACGCCGAGAAGAAGGGCAATACCGAGATTGCCATCGAATACCTCAAGCACCTGTACAGCCCGGCCGGGCAGAAGATTGCCGCCGAGAACTTCTACCGCCCGCGTGACGAGAAAGTCGCTGCGCAGTTCGGCAAGCAGTTCCCGAAACTGGACCTGGTGACCATCGACAAGGACTTTGGTGGGTGGAAGACTGCACAACCGAAATTCTTCAATGATGGCGGTGTGTTCGACCAGATCTATCAGGCACAGTAAGCGCCAAAGGAAAGCGGGGCCGCGTGCGGCCCATTCGCGGCACAAGGTCGCTTCCACAAGGAACCATGATCTCCTGTGGGAGCGGCCTTGTGTCGCGAATGGGCTGCCAAGCAGCCCCAGGATTCAAAAGCTTGCACCGGCCCGGGATTGTTTCCGGGCTGAGTGCGTTCAACCAGGGATATTTATGTCGCGTCGTATCTCCCCCGTCATACCCGGCTTCGGGCTGACGCTGGGCTACACCTTGGTGTACCTCAGCCTGATCGTGCTGATACCGCTGGCGGCCATGTTCATCCATGCCTCGCAGCTGACCTTCGAGCAGTTCTGGACCATCATCAGTGCGCCGCGAGTGATCGCTGCGCTCAAGCTGAGCTTCGGCACCGCCCTGTTCGCCGCCATCATCAACGGTGTGATCGGTACCCTGCTGGCCTGGGTGCTGGTGCGTTACACCTTCCCCGGGCGCAAGATCATCGATGCGATGATTGACCTGCCGTTTGCCTTGCCCACCGCGGTTGCCGGTATCGCCCTAACGGCCCTGTACGCGCCGCAGGGCTGGGTCGGCCAGTTCGCCACCGACCTGGGCTTCAAGATCGCCTACACCCCGCTGGGCATCACCCTGGCACTGACCTTCGTGACCTTGCCGTTCGTGGTGCGTACGGTGCAGCCGGTACTGGCCGACATCCCGCGTGAAGTGGAAGAGGCCGCAGCCTGCCTGGGGGCCAAGCCACTGCAGGTGTTTCGCCACATCCTGGCGCCGGCCCTGCTGCCGGCATGGCTCACCGGCTTTGCCCTGGCCTTCGCCCGTGGCGTGGGCGAGTATGGTTCGGTGATCTTCATTGCCGGCAACATGCCGATGAAGACCGAGATTCTGCCGCTGCTGATCATGGTCAAGCTCGACCAGTACGACTACACCGGCGCGACCGCCATCGGCGTGTTGATGCTGGTGGTTTCCTTCATCCTGCTGCTGCTGATCAACCTGCTGCAGCGCCGCATCGAAACCCCTTGAAGGAGGCCGGCATGTCCAGTTCATCCCTGAGTGCAAGTGCCGCAGCCAACGCCGCCCGCCGTGGCAGCGCCACGTCACGGCGTATCCTGATCGGCCTTGGCTGGCTGGTGTTCGCCCTGTTCCTGCTGCTGCCGCTGGTGATCGTGGTATCGCAGGCGCTGAAGAACGGTTTTGGCACCTTCTTCGAGGCGATATTCGAACCCGATGCGTTGTCGGCGCTGAAGCTGACCCTGCTCGCCGTGGTTATCTCGGTGCCGCTGAACCTGGTATTTGGCGTAAGCGCTGCCTGGTGCGTGAGCAAGTACACCTTCCGTGGCAAGAGCATCCTGGTCACCCTGATCGACCTGCCGTTCTCGGTGTCACCCGTGATTGCCGGCCTGGTCTACGTGCTGATGTTCGGCGCGCAAGGCCTGCTCGGGCCGTGGCTGCAGGACCACGATATCCAGATAGTGTTCGCCCTGCCGGGCATTGTCCTGGCGACCATTTTCGTGACCGTACCGTTCGTGGCCCGTGAGCTGATCCCGCTGATGCAGGAGCAAGGCACGCAAGAGGAGGAGGCCGCACGGCTGCTCGGTGCCAACGGCTGGCAGATGTTCTGGCACGTGACCCTGCCGAACATCAAATGGGGCCTGATTTACGGCGTGGTGCTGTGTACCGCGCGGGCCATGGGCGAGTTTGGCGCGGTGTCGGTGGTGTCGGGCCACATCCGTGGCGTGACCAACACCTTGCCGCTGCATGTGGAGATCCTCTACAACGAGTACAACCACGTCGCGGCCTTCAGCGTGGCCAGCCTGTTGCTGATCCTGGCGCTCTTCATCCTGCTGCTCAAGCAGTGGAGCGAGAACCGTATTAACCGCCTGCGCCACAGCGCCGCGGAGGAATGATTCATGTCGATCGAAGTTCGTAACGTCAGCAAGCGCTTCAACAGCTTCCAGGCCCTGAACGCTATCAACCTGGACATCAACAGCGGCGAGCTGGTGGCTTTGCTCGGCCCGTCCGGCTGTGGCAAGACCACCCTGCTGCGCATCATTGCCGGCCTGGAAACCCCGGACCAGGGCAACATCGTGTTCCATGGCGAGGACGTTTCCGGCCATGATGTGCGTGACCGTAACGTCGGGTTCGTGTTCCAGCACTACGCGCTGTTCCGCCACATGAGCGTGTTCGACAACGTTGCCTTCGGCCTGCGCATGAAGCCCAAGGGCGAGCGCCCGAGCGAGAGCAAGATTGCCGAGAAGGTGCATGAGCTGCTGAACATGGTGCAACTGGACTGGCTGTCCGACCGCTACCCCGAGCAGCTTTCCGGTGGCCAGCGTCAGCGTATCGCCCTGGCCCGTGCCCTGGCGGTGGAGCCGAAGGTGCTGCTGCTGGACGAGCCATTCGGTGCGCTGGATGCCAAGGTGCGCAAGGAGCTGCGTCGCTGGCTGGCGCGGCTGCACGAGGATATCAACCTGACGTCGGTGTTCGTTACCCACGACCAGGAAGAAGCCATGGAAGTAGCCGACCGCATCGTGGTGATGAACAAGGGCGTGATCGAGCAGATCGGCTCGCCGGGTGAAGTGTACGATCAGCCGGCCAACGATTTCGTCTACCACTTCCTCGGTGACTCCAACCGCCTGGCCTTGAGCGAAGGGCATCACGTGCTGTTTCGCCCGCACGAGGTGTCGCTGTCGCGGCACGAGACCGAAGGGCACCATGCGGCCGAGGTGCGCGACATTCGGCCGTTGGGCGCAACCACGCGGGTGACCTTGAAGGTGGAAGGGCAGAGTGAGCTGATCGAGGCCGAAGTGGTGAAAGACCATGACAGCCTGACCGGGTTGGCGCGGGGAGAGACGTTGTTCTTCCGGCCGAAGGTGTGGCAGAAGGTGGCGGATATCTAAGTCGCACAAGGCAAAGAGAGCCCGGGCATGGTCCCGGGTTTTTCTTGCCTGAACGCGTGACAGGGCAGCTTTACAGCCTTTCTCAAGCGAGTGGCTGTAGCCTGCTTGTTATGCAATATGGGTATTAATAAATATCTTCTTATTCCTTTACGAATATTTCGCCCTCCCTATACTTGTCTCCAAGCACGCAAACTTACTGGAGGCGTCCCCATGCGCAATGAGTCGATTCGCTACCTGATTGTGCCGGGTTGGCAAGGATCGCCAGACAACCATTGGCAGAGTCACTGGCAGCGCACCCTGCCCAACAGTGCACGGGTTGAACAGCAAGACTGGCTCACCCCGCAGCGGCAGGACTGGGTGCACGCGTTGGAGCAGGCGATTGCCGCCGAGCGCTCGCCGGTGATCCTGATTGCCCACAGCCTTGGTTGCATCACTGTCGCCCATTGGGCAGCGCAGGCAAGCCCGGCCTTGCTACGGCAGGTGCGTGGTGCACTGCTGGTGGCGCCGGCAGATGTCGAACGGCCCACGTGCGCACCCGTGCTGCGCAACTTTGCGCCGATCCCTACCGAGGTGCTGCCGTTCCCTAGCCAGGTTGTCAGCTCGGACAACGACCCAGCCGTGAACGTGCCACGGGCGCTGTACCTGGCCCAGGCATGGGGCGCCGAAGCGGGTTTGCTGAGCAATGCCGGGCACATCAACGTCAAGTCCGGTCATGAGCGCTGGGAACAAGGTTTCGCCTACCTGTATCGCCTGCAGAGCCGGATTGAGCAGCGCGCACTGCGCCGCGCCTGATCGCCCTTACTGTTCACCCTTTGCCTGACGCCTGGCCATTACGGGCCTGGGGCGGGAGTTCGTCATGACGTTTCAAAACCCGTTCGGCCAGCCGCTACTGACCTTTCCCGAGCTGGACAAGAGCCCGCTGAGCATTCGTGCCAAGGCGCTGGTGTTCATCGACCCGCGCTCGCAGCAGCTGCGCGAGGACCTTGAGCGCCTGGCGCCACAACCTTTGCCGGTGCTGATCCGTGGCGAAACCGGCACCGGCAAGGAGCTGCTGGCCCGGCAGATCCACCGTACCAGCGACCGTGGAGGGTTGTTCGTGTCGGTCAACTGCGCGGCCATCAGCCCCACCTACGCCGATGCCGAGCTGTTTGGCTATAGCGCCGGCAGCCATGGCGGTACGGCCAGCAGCCGCGCCGGCTGGTTCGGTTCGGCCAGCGGCGGCACCTTGTACCTGGACGAGATTGCCGACTTGCCGTTGGCCATCCAGGGCAAGCTGCTGGCGGCCCTGGAAAACCGCGAGGTCACTCGGGTGGGCGCGCAGCAGCCACAGCCGGTGGATGTGCGTCTGGTAGCCGCCACCAGCATCGACCTGGCCCGTGTGGTGCGTGCAGGGCGCTTCAACGAGCGCCTGTACCAGTATTTGCGCGAGGGCGCGCTGGAACTGCCGCCGCTGCGCGAGCGGCCGGGCGATATCCTGCCGCTGGCCGAGTACTTTGCGGGCATCTACAGCGTGCGCCTGCAACGGCCTGTGCCCTTGGTGAGCGAGGCGGCGCAGCGGGTTCTGGAGGGGCATTTCTGGCCCGGCAATACCCGCGAACTGGAGAACGTCATCCACTTTGCATTGCTGGTCAATGACGGCGAAGAGATCCTGCCCGAAGACCTCGACCTGCCTGACCCCGCACGTTAGATATCGCTCCTGAGTAAGGAGGCTTATGTAATTCTGTTTTTGGAATAAGCAGCTAAGTAAAAGATATTGTTGCGGAATAAAAAATTTGGGTATCGTCCGCCTCACGCCCACTGGTGAACCGGTTGGGCACCCGATTCGCCATCGTCGATGGCCCAGATTCAGAACAAGGACCACCATGAAGAAGACCCTGCTGACCACTGCCCTGGCTGCTGCCCTGTCGTTCTCCGGCCTGGCCGCTGCTGCCGAGAAACTGGTGGTTGCCGCTACCCCGGTACCGCACGCCGAAATCCTCGAATTGATCAAGCCGACCCTGGCAAAAGAAGGCGTGGACCTTCAGATCAAGGTCTTCACCGATTACGTGCAGCCGAACGTGCAGGTGGACCAGAAGCGTCTGGACGCCAACTACTTCCAGACGCTGCCGTACCTGCAGAACTTCAACGAAGGCAAGGGCACCCACCTGGAAACCGTGGTGGGTGTACACGTAGAGCCCTTCGGTGGCTACTCGAAGAAGGTCAAGGCCCTGAGCGAGCTGAAAGAAGGCGCAACCGTTGCCATCCCTAACGAGGGCAGCAACAGCGGCCGTGCGCTGCTGCTGCTGCAGAAGGCCGGCCTGATTACCTTGAAAGACCCGAAGAATGCCCTGGCCACCCCCAAGGATATCGCCGAGAACCCGAAGAAGCTGAAGTTCCGCGAGCTTGAGTCGGCCATGCTGCCCCGTGTGCTGGACCAGGTCGACCTGGACATGATCAACACCAACTACGCCCTGGAAGCTGGCCTGAACCCGGCTAAAGATGCACTGGTGATCGAAGGTGCCGACTCGCCTTACGTGAACTTCCTGGTGGCCCGCCCGGACAACAAGGACAGTGAGGCCATCCAGAAACTGGCCAAGGCCCTGACCAGCCCGGAAGTCAAGGCATTCATTGCCAAGAAGTACCAAGGTGCCGTACTGCCGGCGTTCTGATTTCGCTAGCAACGCCTGATATGTGCCAACGCCGACACCTTGTGTCGGCGTTTTTCTTCAGCCCTGCCCGCACAGCACCGTAGAAGCCTTTTGCTGCGAAGCGGCCGCAAAGCAGCCTCTTACTTCGGGGGTACCAGCCGTAAGGTACTTTGCGCCGGAATCACCCCCATCTGCGCCCGCTGATACTGCCCCTGCACATACCCCTCGGCCTGGTCCGCGTAATGCCGGTCGAACGGCACGCCACTCTGCCCGACCGGGTTGATGGTCAGCGCCTGCCCGGCATCGGCAAAGTCGATCAGCCGCCGCGTCGACGGCCCATAGGTCACCGGCCATGGCGCAGAGCTGATCTTCGCCGAGAGGTTGTTCGGCACTTCATGGGTACCGGGTGCGGCGAATGGCCCAACGTTGAACAGCAGGTTCAGCGGCTTTTTCACCCCAAGCGGATGGTTGTGGGTCAGGGTATGGGCCTTGCCCCATTGCCAGCTGGCTGGGTCCTTGCCGAGGGTGTCGCGCAAGTGGCCAAGGCTCTTCTGCCAGGCTTCGCGCACGATCGAGCTGCGGTCAGTGCGCTGGTTGGCGCCGCGGGTGTTCCACCAGGGCGACTCGGCATCGGCGGCCAGGCGCGGCAGCGCAGCATCGATGGCACGGGTGCTGATCAGCACCGGGAACCAGGTATCGCCCAATTCGTCATGCAACGCGGCATAGGCCAGCTCGTAGAGGAACTGGTTGAACAGCGTGGCGCTGGTTGAGTCCAGTGGATAGTCGCCGCGCCAGGCAGCCAGCTGCTCGACCAGTTCCTCTTCCTCGTCACCCTGGGCGATCTGACGCAACGTCGCTAGCAGCGGTGCCAAGGTGCGCGGGCCGTAATCGCTGGCCGTATCGAGTTGCAGCGCCTGGCTGTTCTGCATGTCCCATTTCACCTCCGGGTTGGCCAGCTGGCGATCGAGCTGGCGGCCGCGGTCGGCGAGGTTGTAGTAGCCGGGTATCGGCACCACGGCGGGTGGCTGGTAGTTGGCCGAGACGATATAACCGCTGGCCGGATTCTCCTGTTGCGGGTTGACGCTGAAGGGGTAAAAGC
The DNA here is from genome assembly GCF_043105275.1 of Pseudomonas sp. TYF_14. Classification (NCBI taxonomy): domain Bacteria; kingdom Pseudomonadati; phylum Pseudomonadota; class Gammaproteobacteria; order Pseudomonadales; family Pseudomonadaceae; genus Pseudomonas; species Pseudomonas sp. TYF_14. The sequence goes on along the minus strand of NZ_JBICLK010000055.1, from coordinate 6,995 downwards.
CGGGTTTGTCGGCCTGGCTGCTGGCGCCGTCGAGGATGAACGCCGGGTTCACACCGTCCGGGCGAATCGGCAGTTTCGCCGCCGCCCACCAGCCGATATCGCCACGGGCATTGGCCCAGACGAAGTTCAGCCCCGGCGCCTGCACCTTGGCAGCCGCTTCGCGCATCTTGCCCAGGGTGTCGGCGCGATTGAGCTGGTAGAAGCCTTCGAGGATCGGGTTCTCGGTTTCGAGGAACGCCCACCACATGGCAATCGGCGTGGCCCCTGCCGTGGCGCCGAGGACTTCGTTGACGATTGGCCCGTGGGGTGAGCGGCGCAGGTTGATGGTGACCGGTTGCTCGCCTTTGATTGCAATCTGTTGCTCGGTCTTTTCCAGTGTGCGCCACTGGCCATCGACCATGACCTGGTCAGCGTTGGCAGGGTTGGTCTTTTCTGCGATCAGGTCGACGTCGTCGTTCTGGAACATGGTCAGGCTCCAGCCGAAGTCACGGTTGTGGCCGAGCAGAGCGAATGGGTTGAGTGCCTGAAAAAAGCCGTAGAGGTTGAAGCCGGGCGCTGACAGCTCGGCCTCGTACCACACCGCAGGTACGGCAAAGCTGATGTGCGGGTCGCCAGCCAGCAACGGCTTGCCACTGCGGGTGCGGCTACCCGCGACCGCCCAGGCGTTGCTGCCTTCGAACTGCGGGATGCCGGCGTCGCCCAGCGCCTCATCGCTTAAGCGCGCAAGTGCTTCCAGGCTTTGCCAGTCGGCAGCGGCCAGTGGCGTGCCCAGTGCGCCCTCGGGTTGCCAGCCAAGGTCGAATATTTTCAGGTAGTCAGGACCCAGCTGGTCGCGGATGTAGGTCAGAGCAGGCTCGGTGCGGAACGCGGCGGCAAAACTGTAGGCCAGGTAGCCGGCGATGCTCAGCGTGTCCTCGGCGGTGAACGGGCGCGGGGTGATGCCGAGCAGGTCGAATTCCGTGGGCTTGGGGTGGCTGGCCTGCCAACTGTTGACCCCCTCGAGGTAGGCTTGCAGGGCCTGCCATGCCGGCGCCTGCGGATCCTGCCGCTTGGCCATCAGCGCGGCCTGCTCGCGTATGCGCAGGCTGCGGAACAGGGTGTCGGTGGGCAGCAGCTTGTCGCCGAGCACCTCAGCCAGTTCGCCACGGGCCAGGCGGCGCAGGATCTCCATCTGGAACAGCCGGTCCTGGGCATGCACGTAGCCCAGTGCACGGTAAAGGTCCGGCTCGCTCTGTGCTTGCAGGTGTGGCACGCCGCGGGCGTCGTAGCGCACGCTGACCGGTGCTTGCAGGCCGGTAATGGCGACCTCGCCCTCGCGCTGCGGCAGCTTCCCCTGCACGTACCAGTAACCGGCGGCGCCAGCGGAAACGGTGACTACCACCGCCAGCAGGGTCAGGCTGCGCTTCATTCAGACTCCTTGTGCATTCAAACGAAAAATGTGGTCCGATCATCGGCGGATTCGCGAACAGAGCATAGCCCCAGGAAGGAGTTTCCATGTCCCTCAGCGAAAAACACAAAATGCTCACCGGCCAGCTCTACCATGCTGGCTGCCCTGAACTGCAGGCCGAGCAGATCGCCAACAAGCACTGGATGCACCGCTACAACAACAGTGTCGAACTGCTCAACGACGCACGCCACGGGCTGCTTGTGGAGCACTTTGGCCAGGTTGGCGAAGGCGCTGTGATTCGCCCGCCGTTCTATTGCGACTACGGCTACAACATCAGCGTTGGCCGTAATACTTTCATGAACTTCAACTGCGTGATCCTCGACGTGGTGCCGGTGCGTATCGGCGAGGACTGCCAGATCGGTCCCAACGTGCAGATCTATACCGCCGACCATCCGCTCGATCCTGAAGTGCGGCGCAGCGGGCTGGAGAGCGGGCGGCCGGTAACCATCGGCGACAACGTGTGGATTGGCGGTGCGGCGATCATCCTGCCGGGGGTGACCATCGGTGATAATGCCATCGTCGGCGCCGGCAGTGTGGTGACCCGGGATGTGCCCGCGGGCGCGACGGTGGTGGGTAACCCGGCGAGGGTCCGTCAGCCCGACCAAGGGCAGTAGCAGCCTACCGCCAGGGTATTGGAGGCGTTGACCTGGCGGCCGTCGAGCAAAGCCTTGAGGATTGGCTCGATGAAGCTGTTGCTGGCGTTGCACACGGCACCTTCGCTGTAGGGGCCAAAATAAGCCAGGCGGCCTTGCCGGTCCCAGATGGCCACGGCCGGGGACGCAGGCAGGTGCTCGCTGCCGGGCAGGTGGGTGATGGGTTGCAAGCTGCCGATATTGGCCGGCAGCTGGCCGTGGCTGCCGGGTTTTTGCAGCACATGGAAGGTAACGTCGTGGCCAGCGAACTGGCTGATAAGGTCGCCCAGGTGCTGTTGGTTGCCGACGTTGCATGGGCAGGCCGGGTCCCAGAAATGCACGACGCGGATCGGGCCAGCACCGGCCAGCTCGGCAGGTAGCTGTAACTGGCTGCCGTCGAATAGCGTGGCCTGGTTGTCGAACGGGCGCAGGTAGCGAGCCTGAAAGGCGCTGTAGGCCTGCCAGAGGATTACGGCGCCGACCAACAAGGCGATGACCGTGCACAGCGGTTTGATGATTCGGCTATTCATGAAGAGTCGGCGGCCCTTTCGCGACACAAGGCCGCTCCCGCAATTAGTTCGATGCTGGTTGTTCGAGGTGAGCAAGCTTGCCATGGCGCCGGCCAGAGCTGAAGATTCCAGATCAATACTTGCATCAATGTGGATGTACCCGATGCCCCCTGCCTTTCACCCCGACCGCCTGCGCACCCGCCTGGCGCCGTTCACCACTCGCCAGCCACTGTCGGCACAAGCGCAGGACTACCAGCGCTTCTATGGCCTGAACCTGCCGGCACACAGCTGGCTGGGTAGCTTTCAGGCAGCGGGGTTCGACCTGGTCGGGCAGGCATGGCTGCCCGAGCAGCCAAGCGCGACGCTGTTCCTGCTGCACGGCTATTACGACCACATGGGCCTCTACCGACATGTGATCGAGTGGGCACTCAAGCAGGGTTTCGCCGTGATCAGCTGTGACCTGCCCGGCCACGGCCTGTCCAGCGGCGAGCGGGCCAGCATCACTGACTTCGCGGTGTACCAGCAGGTGCTGGAGGCCTTGTTCGAACAGGCGCACACGCTGCAACTGCCGCACCCGTGGCACCTTTGTGGGCAGAGCACGGGGGGGGCGATTGCCGTGGACCATCTGCTGCACCAGGGTGCACGCAGCCCCGTCGATGGCCAGGTCATCCTGCTGGCCCCGCTGGTGCGGCCAAGTTCCTGGCGTTGGTCGAAGTTCAGTTATTGCGTGCTGCGCCACTTCGTCAATGGCATCGAACGGCGCTTCAGTGAGAACACCAACGACCCGGCCTTTCTGCCGTTCCTGGAGGCCGACCCGCTGCAACCGCGTCGCCTGCCAACGGCCTGGGTGGGCGCACTGATCGCCTGGGTCAAACGCATCGAGGCCGCGCCGCGCAGTGCGCGTCGGCCATTGATCGTGCAGGGGGAGGCGGATGGCACGGTGGACTGGCCCCACAACCTCGAAGTGCTCAAGGCCAAGTTTGCCGAGCCACAGATCCTGATGCTGCCCGAAGCCCGTCACCACCTGGCCAACGAGTTGCCGGGAATCCGCCAGCGCTACTTCGACTTCATCGACCAGCGCCTGGGCTGATCACTTCAGGTCGTTGGTGCTCTGGCCAACCGCCAGGCCGGCACGTACAGCGGCCAGGGCCGCCTGGTAGTAAGCCTTGCCCTCGGGCGACTCGGCAAAGGTGGCGAACGCTTCCAGCTCGGCATCGGACAGGTCGCGGTAGACGTACAGCAGGGTGTTGTTCAGGTCTTCGCCAATCTGCCCCATCAACCGCTGGCGCTGGCCATCCAGCAGGCTCTGGGCCTGGCCGCCGCCGAACAGGCCGGGGATCATCGAGCTGAGGCTGTCGGCGGCTACACCGGCGATGGCAAGGCTGACTTCGGCGCCGGCTTCCCGCGCAGGCAGGGCTTGGGCCAGGTGGCCGATGATCAGCAGACGATCGTCGCTGGCCTGGATCTTGGGCAGGCCTTTGGCGTTCTTGGCCAGTTCGTCCTTGCGGGTGGCCTTGAGCTCGGCCGCCACCACTTTGCGCCCCAGCGGCGACTGGAAGAAGGCCAGGGCTGGTGCCGGGTCGGCCAGGGTGGCGCGCAGCTTTGCCTGGGCGCGACGGTCCACCGCCTGGGCCTGGAAGCGCTGGTTGCTGTTGTTGACCAGCGCCTGGTACACGGCGGGTGGCAAACTGTTGCGGTAGCGCTCCTGGGCAGCGGTCAGGGCATCGTTGAAGTGGGCGCGCTGGTCGGGCCAGCCGGCAGCCTTATACAGTTGATCCAGGTTGTCTGCCCAGACAGGCATGGTGCAGATCATCAGCAGAATCAGGGAAAACAGACGGCGCATTCAGGACTCCTGTCGGCAGGTGGCTATTGTCCTTGGCCCGGCGCCGGTTTGTCGAGATATCCGCGTGTTTCTCGGCCAAGTGGCGCTGTGCGGCGACAGGGCGAATGGATATGATGCGCGCCATGCACATATCCCCTGAACACCCGATGCTTGCGGCCGTCGTCGACGATCTGGCCACCCATGGCTGGTCCCAGCAGGCGCACTTTCTGCCTGCCGACCTGGTGCGCGCACTTGCAGCCGAGTGCCGGCGCCGTGATGCCGAAGGCGAACTCAACCCCGCAGGGGTTGGGCGGGGAGCTACCCAGGAGGTGCGCGAAACCATTCGCGGTGACCAGATCCAGTGGATCGACCCGGGGCAGGCCGAGGCCTGCGACCAGTACCTAGCGGCCATGGATCAGCTGCGCCTGGCAATCAACCAAGGCCTTTTCCTGGGCCTGGAAGACTTCGAATGCCACTTTGCCCTGTATCCACCGGGGGCATTCTATCGCCGGCACCTGGATCGTTTTCGCGACGATGACCGGCGCATGGTCTCGGCGGTGCTTTACCTCAATGAAGGCTGGCAACCGCATGACGGTGGCCAGTTGCGCATGTTCCTGGCCGACGGTGTCGAGCACGATGTCGAGCCAGTGGCCGGTTGCCTGGTGGTATTCCTGTCGGGCGAAGTGCCTCACGAAGTACTGCCGGCCGGGCGTGAGCGGCTGTCATTGACCGGCTGGTTCAGGCGGCGTGGCAATGACCCGTTCTGATAGGCCCAAGGTGCTGGTGAGCGCCTGCCTGTTGGGGCAGCCAGTTCGCTATGACGGCCGGGCCAGCGGCCATCCCGATTTGTTGCAGCAGTGGCAGGCCGAAGGGCACGTGGTGCCGTTGTGCCCCGAGGTAGCAGGCGGCTTGCCGACACCACGGCCGCCAGCGGAGATCCCGGGAGGGCAGGGCAGCGCAGTGCTCGAGGGTGACACACAGGTGCTGACAGTGACGGGTGAAGATGTCAGTGCCGCGTTTCTGGCCGGAGCGCAGTTGGCGCTGGAACTGGTGCGGCAGCATGGCATTCGTGTAGCGGTGCTGAAGTCTGGCAGCCCTTCGTGTGGCAACCGGTTGACCTATGATGGCACCTTCAGTGGTGTGAAAGTGGCGGGGGAAGGGGTAACCACGGCGCTGCTGCGGCGGGCGGGAGTGCAGGTGTTCAGCGAGCTGGAACTGGACCAGGCGCAGCGGGCTTTGGCTGATATATCTGCTTGAACCTGTGCCGGCCCTTTCGCGGGTGAACCCGCTGATGGACACACGTCGAGGGTTGGACCTAGGCCGCCGTAGGATCGGGTTTACCCGCGAAGAGGCCAGCACAGGTTGCAAACAAGACCTTACTGCCCGCCTGCAGTCTCCTGCACACCCTTGAACCACTTCTGCTCAAGTTCGGCAGTCCGGCCACTGTCTTTCAAACGTTGCAACGCATTGTTTACGGCACTTTCAAAAGCCGGGTTGTCCTTCTGGAACGGGATCACCAGCTTCTTCTCGCCAATCGGCAGGCTTACATCGAGCGGGCCGTCGCCTGTGAGCGATTCACTCGACGGGGTGAATGTGATGTCGTACTTGCCACTCTCGACACCCGCCAGCACTTCGGTAGCCGGGGCTTCGACGAACTCGGCGCGCAAATCCAGTTCCTTGGCCAGGGCCTGGCCAAATTCGATGTCGAAACCTGTCAGGTGGTCGTCTTGCTTGAAGGCGTATGGCGAGTTCTCGGCCTGTACGGCAATGCGCAGTTCGCCCCGGTCGGCGATTTCGTCGATCAGCTCCGCCTGAGCCAATGGACTGATCAGTACTGCCAGCAGTACCCCTATGGTCGAACGCATGTATGCCCCTTTTCTTTTAGCAGTTTGAAATCGATCGCCACGGCTTTCTTCCTCGCCGTGATCGAGCGCAGCCTATGACCTTCAAGCCTCGGCATTGTTTAACCCTGACGGAAATATTTCTGTCAGGCAATGTGAACACCTTGGCGGTTATTTCAACTAAGGTGAACTACCGCCGCGTTTGGATGACAGGCTGCGGTCAATAAGTGAACCACAGGAGAAGTGAATGAACAGCCTATTTTCGCGTGCTGCCGTTGCCGGTCTGCTGATGGGAGCGTCGGTGTTCGCCAGTGCCGCAGACGCCCTGAAGAGCCAGGAGCCGCCCAAGGAGGCGAAGGTCTTCATCGTTTCCCCCGCCGATCGTGCCACGGTCGACAAGACCTTCACCGTCAAGTTCGGTATCGAGGGTATGGGCCTCAAACCTGCGGGTGACCAAACCCCGCACACCGGGCACCACCATCTGCTGGTGGATGTCGACAAAGAGCCGGTGGCTGACATGCCGCTGCCGACCAGCCTGATGCCAGAGGCCGGCGTCGCACTGCCGAAGGGACCGCAAGTGCTGCACTTCGGCAAGGCACAGACCGAAACCAGCATTACCCTGACCCCGGGCAAGCACACCCTGCAACTGATTCTGGGTGACCAGTATCATGTGCCATTCAAGCCTAGCGTCGAGTCGAAGAAGATCACGGTTGAAGTGAAATAAAAAAGGGAGGCCACCAGGGC